>DMKW01000021.1:2383-2652 GCA_003454135.1 Microbacteriaceae bacterium | reverse complement strand
TCGTCAAGGGCGAAGACGTCACCGGGATTCGCCATCGCGACCGTGATGGTGTCGCCGCTCAGGGCGATGGGCAACAGATCGTGCCTGCGACACAGCGCGGCGGGCACGAGCGAGACGGCCGTACGGTCGATTGGGTAGTCGACGAGCTCCACAAATGGGAGGCCCGCCTGGGCGGCACGTGCCGATGCGACCTGGGCGTCGGTAAGAACGCCCTGGTCCACGAGGTTGAGAATCTGGAGATCGTCGCCGGCCGGGTCGCCGCTGATGGT
>DMKW01000021.1:1431-2168 GCA_003454135.1 Microbacteriaceae bacterium | reverse complement strand
CGCTCGGCCTTGGCCTCCTCCGTCGCCTCGACGGTGACGTTGCGGTACTTCGGCAGGCCGGTCCCGGCGGGGATCAGCTTTCCGATGATCACGTTCTCCTTCAGGCCCATCAGCGGGTCGGACTTGCCCTCCATGGCGGCCTGCGTGAGAACACGCGTGGTCTCCTGGAACGACGCGGCCGACAGCCACGACTCGGTCGCGAGGGATGCCTTGGTGATACCCATGACCTCCTGGCGAGCGGATGCGGTCTTCTTGCCCTCGGTGAGCGCGGAGCGGTTGAGCTCGTTGTACTTCAGGCGGTCGACGAGCTCACCGGGCAGGAGTCCGGTGTCGCCGTGGTCGACCACGGTGACCTTGCGGAGCATCTGGCGAACGATGACCTCGATGTGCTTGTCGTGAATCGGCACACCCTGCGAGCGGTATACGCCCTGCACACCGCTGACGAGGTGGATCTGGACTGCGCGCACACCGCGGACTCGAAGAACTTCCTTCGGGTCGATCGCGCCGACGTGCAGCTGCTGTCCGAGGTCCACGTGCTGGCCATCCTCAACGAGGAGGGTCGCGCGCTTGAGCACCGGGTAGGCGATCGGCTCGTCACCGTTGTCGGGGGTCAGGATGAGCTTGCGGCTGCGATCCGTGTCCTCGATCGTGATCTTTCCCGCGGCCTCGGCGATCGGGGACGCACCCTTGGGGGTGCGAGCCTCGAAGAGCTCGGTGACGCGGGGCAGACCCTGGGT
>DMKW01000021.1:0-1271 GCA_003454135.1 Microbacteriaceae bacterium | reverse complement strand
GCGGCGATGATGCCGACGGCCTCTCCGATGTCCACGAGCTTGCCAGTGGCGAGCGAACGGCCGTAGCAGGCGGCACACACGCCGACGGCGGACTCACACGTGAGCACCGAGCGAACCTTGGCCTGGGTGATGCCGTTGTCGATGAGCTCCTGGATGAGCACGTCTCCGACGTCGTCTCCCGCCTTGGCGATGACCTTGCCATTGGCGTCGACCGCGTCCTCGGCGAGGCTGCGGGCGTAGAGCGAGTTCTCGACGTTGGGGTCGCGAACCAGCACGCCATCGGCACCCACGGTCGCGACTAGGAGGTCGAGACCCTTCGTCGTGCCGCAGTCGTCTTCGCGGATGATGACATCCTGCGAGACGTCAACGAGACGACGCGTGAGGTAACCGGAGTCGGCGGTACGGAGAGCCGTGTCGGCGAGACCCTTGCGAGCACCGTGAGTCGCGATGAAGTACTCGGCAACCGAGAGTCCTTCGCGGTAGCTCGAGATGATCGGACGGGGGATGATCTCACCCTTCGGGTTCGACACCAGTCCACGCATACCGGCAATCTGGCGAACCTGCATCCAGTTACCACGGGCACCGGAGGTGACCATGCGGTTGATGTTGTTGTCCTCGGGCATGTTGTCTTCCATCGCCTTGGCGACTTCGGCGGTTGCCTTGTTCCAGATCTCGATGAGCTCCTGGCGACGCTCGGCGTCGGTCGTGAGGCCCTTCTCGAACTGGGTCTGCACCTTGGCAGCCTGCTTCTCGTAGCCACCGATGATCTCGCGCTTGGTCGGCGGGGTCAGGATGTCGGAGAGCGCGACGGTCACGCCGCTTCGGGTCGCCCAGTGGAATCCGGCGTCCTTGATGCGGTCGAGTGCTGCGGCGACCTCCACCTTGGGGTACCGCTCGGCGAGATCGTTGACGATCGCGGAGAGCTGGCCCTTGTCGGCGACGGCCTCGACGTACGGGTAGTCCGCCGGAAGCGTCTCGTTGAAGAGAGCGCGACCGAGGGTCGTCTCGACGAGCACGGGGTGTCCGGCCTCGTAGCCCGCGGGAAGAGCGTCGTCGGGGAACACGACATCCGTGAGTCGGATGCGCACCTTCGCGTTGATGTCCAGCGAGTGCTGGTCGAACGCGAGGATCGCCTCGGCCACCGAGGAGAACGCGCGGCCTTCGCCGACGACGCCGCTCTTCAGTGTCGTGAGGTGGTGCAGGCCGATGATCATGTCCTGGGTAGGAAGGGTCACCGGTCGACCGTCAGACGGCTTGAGGATGTTGTTCGA
>DMKW01000108.1:1480-2718 GCA_003454135.1 Microbacteriaceae bacterium | reverse complement strand
CGGCCATGCATCCGCCGTCTCGAACGGCCATACCGGTGCGTTGTCGCTCGGTGAAGAATCGCTTGTTTCGTCCGACGTTCACGCACTGCCCGTCATCGTCGAACCCGATGGCGATCGCCCCCGTGTCGCACAGGTGACGCTCTATAGTGGCGAACGAAACCGGGTCGGAGTGGCCCTCGATGTAGCCGTGGCCGGATCGCGCCCGCACGTGCGCTTCGGTGACGATCACCCGCACTGCGGGACGCCGCCGGCCAAAGAAGGTACCCGGATCCGCATCCACAGCCAGTCGAATCATGTCGACGAGCGCATCGGCGGCAATCTGTTCGGTGGTGCGCACATCCGCAAAGACTTCGTCGGCCAATGCCTTCTCCTCGAGGCGCACGAAACGAGGGCCGCCACGCCTGGGGGACAGGAGATCATCGAACGCGCTGGCGATGACCATGCCTTCCTCGGCGGGAAGCCGCCAGCTGCCGCAGTACATGCCGGACGCGTCCCACCACATTCGCACCGACCTCAGGTCGCGTCGCTCCTTTTCACGACGTTCGATTCCACCCTCGTCGAGCGCGTCCCGCTCGTGGCGAGCGCAGCGATAGATCTGCTCGGGGGTACGGCCCGCCGAGGTCTCTATGAGACGTGCGCAGGCCTCCGCGAGTTGCTCGGCGGTCACCGCGGCATCGATGTCGCCGAGCCCCCTGCGGATCGCTTCGACAGCGTCGATCGAAATCGCGCCAGACTCGAGAGCGCCGGCGAGCAAGGCAGGAGCCGAGATCGCACTCCCGCCGTCATCGACGGCCTCCTCGGCTTGCGCAATCAGGGCGCCGACCTGGATAAGTTTCGCAGCATCCTGCCGGGAGACCTTGGCCAGGGACTGCACCATGTGTTCCGTCGATGAGTATCCACCCGCTCGCGCGAGACCGGCCTCTCCCAGCTCGTGGTGCGACCGACGCGCAAATTCGCCCGCGGCAAGAGCCGAATACCGGTCGGCGCAGGCCCGCAACGAGGTGATCTTCGCCTGGGCCGAAAGAAGTTCCGCGTTGGACATCGCCGCAAAATCGCTGGCCGCGTCTCCGAGCAGCGCGACATCGACGACTGATGCGCGAAGCGATTCGGAGAGGGTTTCCATGCCTCAAATTCTCTCACATTCGAACATTTATTCGAAGACATGCGGCCAACCGGGACAACTTTCTCTCCACCGTTTTCCTGCGGAGAGGAGGCGACCCCTGGAGAAGAGGCAACCC
>DMKW01000108.1:0-1409 GCA_003454135.1 Microbacteriaceae bacterium | reverse complement strand
AGGCAACCCCTGGAGAAGAGGCGACTCACGGAGAAGAGACGACCAACGGACAAGAAGCGCGCGGAGGGAGAAGAGATACGGCACGGTCGGCATGTTTCAGGCGCACGCCTCGTTCGATCCGTCATCGCGGGCCGATCATTCCGCGCACGCGTGAATTCCGGCAGCGCCATGACCGTAGGCTGGAGTACCTCCACATCCACTCCGAGGCAGGTTTTAGTGCAGGTCATCAGTTACAACCTCCGCAAGAATCGGGCGAGCACGGAACTCGCCGCGCTCACCGAGGATTTCGAGCCGGACGTGCTGTGCCTCCAGGAGGCGGACACAAGCGCGCTTCCCGAGGAGGTTGGCGCCCTGCGTCTCGCCGATTCGACGATGCGCAACCGGCTGGGGCTCGCGCTGTACTACCGCGAGGACCGGTTCACTGCCGTGCGCACCCAAACCTTCGAGCTCAAGAAGTCCCTGCACGACCGCCTGCTGCAGCCCGCTCACGAACGCCTCATCGGCACCCGGCTCGTCGACACCGAAGCGCAGCGCGAAGTGGTGGTGGCGTCGTTCCATGCCGCGCCCCTCACGGCGCTCAATTCGCTGCGCCGGCACCAGATCGCTGCAGCGCACGAGCAATTGCGGGCGCTCGGTCCAGGGCTGCCGACGCTCATGGTCGGCGACTACAACTATCCGATCTTCAAGGGACACCTGAACGAGCGGATGATGGAGTCCGGTTACGATCTCACCCTGAGCGACAGCCGCACCTATACGCGCTACAAGTTCTTTCGCGGACATTTCGACCTCGCGACGTCGATCGGCCTGACGATCGACAGCGTGAAAACCCTCCCTCGCGGCACCTCGGATCACCTTCCCATCCTCGTGTCGGCTTCCTACAGCGCGGATGCCACGATGGCCGTTGGGGGATGACATGCCTCACATGAGGCGTAGTGTCGGTCGTCGAGAAGAAACCGGCGCCCTCCCGGCGCGGGGCTGAGCGCCACGTGCGCTGGCCCGTGAGGGCGTCGACGCAACGAGACCAAAGATCAGTGGGAGACATACCATGAGCGTCATCGAACGAGCAGCAAACGTCACACAACACCTCGCGGCGGCCGTGAATCCGGCGGACGCACCGTGGACCGGCCACGACACCCAGGTGCTCATCGTTGCCGCGATCGGCATCGCGATCGTCGTCATACTCATCGTGGCCGCGAAGTTCCACGCGTTTCTGGCCCTAACCATCGGCGCCCTCTTCGTGGGCATCGCCTCTGGCATCGGCCTCGACAAGATCACGCTGTCGTTCGAGACGGGCGTCGGCGGTGTGCTCGGCTATGTCGGCATCCTGATCGCGCTCGGCGCCATGCTCGGCAAACTCCTCGCGGATTCGGGCGGCGCCGACCGCGTCGTCGACACGCTCCTGCGAGGCA
>DMKW01000104.1:8898-11800 GCA_003454135.1 Microbacteriaceae bacterium | reverse complement strand
GCCGGTTCGCTCGATACCCCCAACCGCCTGATTTACGGTGACAACCTGCTCGCCATGGCGGCTCTACTCGCCGGCGACGATCAGACGCCAAGCCTGCGGGGCACGATCGACCTCATCTACATCGACCCGCCGTTCGATTCCAAAGCGGACTACCGCACGAAGATCACGCTGCCAGGCGCAACCGTCGATCAACGCCCAACAGTGGCCGAACAGTTTGCATACTCGGATGCCTGGGCCAACGGCACCGCCTCGTACCTTGAGATGCTTACGCCGCGGCTGGTGCTCATGCGCGAATTGCTCGCCGATACCGGTTCGATTTACGTGCACCTTGACTGGCACGTTTCGCCCTATATACGAATCGTCTTAGACGACATATTCGGAGGATCTAATTTCGTCAACGAGGCGATCTGGACCTATTTCGGTTTCAAACGGTCCACGGCATCCAATTTCCCGCGCAAGCACGACAATATCTTCATCTACAGGAAAGCGCCGGGCCACTACTGGCGCACACAGTACAGGCCGCACTCTCCCGAGTATCTCAAGCGTTTCAAACGCGACGAAAGCGGCCGCCTCTACCGTGGCGATGTGAACCCAAGCGGAGGGGGCACTCGCAGAATCTACCTCGATGACGTTGCCGGCGATATCGTTCCGTCGTTTTGGGATGACATCCCTCCGGTGAACCCAATGGCGCATGAACGCCTCGATTACGGCACCCAAAAACCCGAGCAGCTCTTGGAACGGATAATCAACGCGTCCGCACCAGAGGGCGGTTTGGTCGCCGATTTCTTCGCCGGTTCAGGAACGACTGCCGCCACTGCGGAACGCATTGGGCGTCGATGGATCACCACAGATCTCGGCAAGCCCGCCGCAATGATCACCCGTAAGCGCCTCGTCGACCAGAATGCGAAGCCGTTCCTCTACCAGGCGATCGGTGACTACCAGGTCGAGCAGGCGCGAAGCACCCTTGGCCGCAAATTCCGCGTGGGTGAACTCGCCCAGACGGTCCTCAGCATCTACGGCGCACTCCCCCTGCCCCCTGAAGAGAACGTGAACGGCTCGCTCGGCCGGCTGACCGGTGAGAAGACCCTGGTCTATGTCGACAGCCCGTCACGCCTGACGTCCACATCGACGCTCAAACGCGCACAGGGCTATCGCGACAGCAAGCTCGGCGGGTTCGACAAGGTGATCGTGCTCGGTTGGAACTTTTCGGCGAGCATTGGCCACGATCTCACCGCTCTCAATGACGAGATGCTCGATGTTCGAGTCATTCCACCGGACCTGCTGGACCGTCTCAAGAAGCGGGGCAAGGAGAATCTGGCGGGCAACATCCGGTTCTCCACGCTGCAATACCTCGAAGCGCACGTCGCATCGCGAGTGCAGAATGCGCACACCGAAGAGCTAGAAATCGTGCTCGACAACTACGTGCTGCTCTCCCCAGACGCGATCAGTCTCGCCGAAGAAGACCGACCCGCGGTGATCGAGGTCATGAATCGTGAGCCGCTCGCGCTCGTCGAGTATTGGGCAGTCGATCCGGATTACGACGGGGAGGTCTTCCGTTCGACCTGGCAGGACTACCGCGGCAATACGGCCAACGACAGCGATGAACTGCGCACGGTAACCCGGGCCCATCTCACGACGGCGAAGCGCGATGGTCCACGTCGTGTGTGCGTGCGCGCAGTCGACGTCTTTGGCTTCGAATCCGAAGTCGTGCTCGACCTGCCAGAGGTACGCCCGTGAACATCCTGCCCGACCGCTTCCCGTTGGCCGAGAACCTCACCCTCCGTTATATCGACGATGCCCATGCACTCCGCGCGGGAGCACCCAACGCCCTGATCGACAACGTCACGCCGATCACAGCCGAGTTGCTGAGATGGTGGTTCCAGCAGGACTACTGCGACGTTCGCCCGCTGAACTTCCACGACGGCCAGCGTGACGCGATCCTCGCCATCATCTACGCGCACGAAGTACTCGGCAGCACGAGCCTGCTCGACCTCTACCAGAAGGTCGCGCTTGACGAGATGCTCGAAGGCGGGCTGCTCGGGGAAGTCAGCCACGCCCGCAATGCCCATCCGAAGTATGCCGCCAAGATGGCGACGGGAACAGGTAAGACCTGGGTGCTGAATGCCCTGCTTGTCTGGCAGTACCTCAACCGCATGGCGAATCCCGGAGACGAGCGCTTCACGAGCAACTTCCTCATCGTCGCTCCCGGCCTCATCGTCTACGACCGACTGCTCGACTCCTTCCAGGGCAAACGCAACGGCGGCGAACAGCGCAACTTCGAGACAAGCGACATCTACTCGCAACGCGAACTGTTCGTCCCCGACACGTACCGTCAGCAAGTGTTCGGCTTTCTACAATCGTCGATCGTCACCAAGAGCGATATCGGCAACAAGGTCACCGGCTCCGGCACCGTCGCCATTACCAACTGGCATCTGCTCGCCGGAGTCGAAGATCCGCTCTTCCTCGACGACGAAGACACCGAAGCCCCCGGCCAGGAAATCGACGCCAGGGCCGCAGCGGCGAGCTTCATACCGCTCACCCCGGGAACATCAACCGGCAATTCTCTCGACGTGCTTGACCGTCGATTTCGCCGCGGCGAGGCGCTCCAGTGGCTTGTCGACCTGCCCGATCTGTTGGTTTTCAACGATGAGGCCCACCATATCCACACTCTCAAGAAGGGCCAGGAGAGCTCCGAGGTCGAGTGGCAGAAGAGCCTGAGCGAAATCGCCTCCACCAAGGGTCATCACTTCGTGCAGATCGACTTCTCGGCAACTCCCTACAACGAGAGCGGCACGGGCAAGAACAGGGGAAAGAAGTTTTTCCCCCACATCGTGGTCGACTTCGACCTCAAGGAGGCGATGGGCAAGGGGCTCGTCAAGGCACTGGCACTCGACAAGCGAAA
>DMKW01000104.1:6438-8768 GCA_003454135.1 Microbacteriaceae bacterium | reverse complement strand
TTCAGAGCCGAACGTGATGAACGCGGGCAGGTCACCGGGCTCTCCGAAGGTCAGCGCATCATGATCCGCGCGGGCCTCACCAAGCTCACGATGCTCGAGAAGCAGTTCGAAAAACAGGATGCCGACAAGCATCCGAAACTTCTCATCATCACCGAAGACACGAACGTCTCACCCCATGTAGAAGACTTCTTGCGGAGCACCGGACTTTCCGATGACGATTTCCTGCGCGTCGACTCCGGTAAGAAATCCGAACTCGGTCCGAAAGAGTGGGAGCCCGTCCGCGACAAACTGTTCGACATCGATCACCACAAGAGTCCCAAGGTCATCGTGAGTGTGCTGATGCTTCGCGAAGGCTTCGACGTCAACAACATCTGTGTGATCGTTCCGCTGCGATCGTCCCAGTCCGGAATTCTGCTCGAACAGACCATCGGCCGTGGTTTACGACTGATGTGGCGCGGCGACGACGGGATCGACGAGCTCAAACGCGAAACCCGCGATCGCATCCGCAACAGGCTGGAGCCGACGAACGACTTCGACGTGCTTTTCATCGTCGAACATCCGGCCTTCGCCGACTTCTACGAGCAGGAACTCGGCGATGGCCTCGTCGGGGGCGTCGGCGACGATGACGATCGCACATCGACCGGGGACATCGAGCGCGTCGAATTGCGGGAGGGCTATCAGGCCTACGACTTCGAAATCCCGTTCATCATCCGGGAAGCGGACGATGAACTCGCAACCCCGCGCATCGATCCGCAGCAACTCGCATCGAGCAAGTTCCCCCTCGCCGACCTGCTGCGCCGAATAGGAACCGGCGACAGGTTCGCCTCCCACGATGCTCAGACCGGAACACAGTACGGCGACTACCGGGTCGACGGGGGCGTGATGACCGCGACCGGCTATAACGATTACCTCTCACGCTTGACGACGCGCGTCAGCGAATCGGTGAGCAGGAGTTTCACCAACTCGTCGAAAAAATACAAGGAGTTGACCGCCTACCCCGTGCTGCAGGTCTACAAGCCGCTCCTGCTGGGCTGGATCGACAGTTACATTCGCACCAGGCTCTTCGGAATGCCCTTCGATCCGCTCAAGGGCGAAAACTGGCGAGTGCTGCTTCTCGGCGACGTCTCGGAGGAGATCGCCGGTGTCTTCGCGCCCGCGCTCGTCGCCACTCTCGACACCGAACCGACCTCTGCGGCCGAGGTGCTTTACCGCTCGCTGTCGGAAGTCGACTGGCTGTCGGTGCGCACAAGTTCGGCCGTCGAGGTGAAGAAGTGCATCTATCCCAAATTGCCGATTCCGTCGCGCAGCGGCGGGCTCGAACGTCTCTTCATCGAGTGGGCGGACAGCGATAGCCACGTCGAGGCGCTTGTCAAGGTTCACGAATACAAGCACGATTTTCTGCGGCGGCCCTATCTCAAAGCAGACGGGATGCCCGCACAGTACTCACCCGACTTTCTGGTGCGGACGGAGTTCGAAATCTATGTTGTCGAAACGAAGGCGCAGTCGGCACTCAGCGATGCGAATGTCAAACGTAAGCAGCGGGCCGCGCTCGCCTGGTGCGAACAGCTCAATCTGCTGGATGCCGGGCTGCGCGATGAGCGGGAGTGGCATTACGTGCTCCTCGGCGAGGACATCGTCAAGGAGTGGCATGCGAAGGGGGAACGCGCGTCAACCCTGCTCGACTTCGCGCGCATCCGTCGGAAAGCCGCCGCCCTCCGGCAGGACACTTTGATCTAGCGGAAGAACTCGGCGATTCGGCAAGCAGGGCGAGTGCCATCCACGAGCGATCCGCTGGGCTGTTTTTGGTGCTGCTAGGCTCCAGTCGTGCCGGGGTTCAACTTTGCGACGGGGAATGCGAAGAAGCTCCTGTCGCTCCCCCTCTACGCCCTCGGCGCCATCGCCAGCTCGCTCGTTCCCAGGTCTGGCAGCCACTGGGTGATCGGTTGCGGCTCCGGCATCGGTGAGGGAGCCCTCGAGGTCTACCTTCACGCACGGGCGCAGAACCCCCGCCTTCAACTGACCTGGCTCGCGCGAGACGAGCACGAGCTCACGCAGGCGCGCGAGCGCGGGCTGACCGCGGTGCTGAAGTCGAGCGCGAGGGGCCTGTGGCTCACCCTGCGCGCCGGAGTCGTCGTGGTGACGCACGGGTTCGGCGACGTGAATCGCTATGGCACCAGGGGCGCGTTCGTCGTGCAGTTGTGGCACGGCATCCCGCTCAAGCTCATCCAGCTCGATTCGCCGGCGACCATGCGCACGGGCCTCCCCGGCGCCCGGCACGTGCGTGGCGTGCTTCGTCGCGCGTACCGCACGGGGTACGGAGGCATCGGCCT
>DMKW01000104.1:2689-6315 GCA_003454135.1 Microbacteriaceae bacterium | reverse complement strand
CTCGCGGTGACGGGCGACCCACGCGACGACGTGCTCTCCCGGGGAACACCGTCCGAACGAACGGAACGCGCCCGGGCCGCGATCTTCTCGGCCCTCGGTCTGGGACAGACAGCGTCGCGAATCGTGCTGTTCGCCCCAACCTGGCGGGATGGCGAACTCGACCCCGGCCTGCCGTCCGCCGCGCACTGGCGGCAGATCGACGAATATCTGCAGTCGAGCGAGTCGCTGCTCGTGCTGCGCCCGCACCCGCACAGCCTTGGCGACTATCGATCAGGCGCGGACTCCTCGGATCGCATCATGCTTCTCGACTCGTCGATGCTCACCGACGTCACGCCGATCCTGCCGGCGGTGGACGTGCTCGTCACCGACTACTCCTCGATCGCGTTCGATTACTCGCTCACCGGGGGGCCGATCCTCTTCCTCGCCCCGGACGAGGAGACCTACACCGAGTCGCGGGGACTGTACGAGCCGTACCGCGAATTCAGCGGGGCCCGGGAGGTGCGGTCGTGGCCCGCGCTGCTCGACCAGTTGGAACGGCTTGACACGGACGGGCGTTGGGCGACCGAAGTGCGACGCCACACCGCCGACCTCGCAACACGGCACTTCGCGTTTCACGACGGCCGGAATACTGAGAGAGTGTATTCGGAGATCCTCCGCCGTCTGAAAGCGCCCCAATGACACCATCCGAGAACGTCATGCCGGTCGCCGGCCTGCTCGTCATCGACTCGGTGACCGTGCTGACGTCGCTGTCCCCGGCCATCGCGATCCGGGGCGAGCTCACGGTTGGGAATCCGTCGCAGCTCGTGCTGCGCGGCTCGCGACAGACCATCTGCTGCGACATCGTGGTCACGGGCTCGCGGTGGAGCGCGACCGTCCCGCTGCTCAACTCCGTATGGGGAGGGCCCCTCCTCCCCCCGCGGTCTGGACGATACGTCGTGATCGCGAGCGATGCGACCGGTGCGCCCCTCGCCATCGAGGTCGACGCCGAACTGCCGGCACCCCAGCTGATCGAGGGCGCAACACGCGTCTTCTTCGACGACCTGGAGGACGGCCTCGACGTGCGATTCGCGGCGCCGCTGAGCGATCGCGAACGCGGTCCGCTGCAACAGGCGGCGCTCGAGGCGGACTACCGGTCGGCGCGGCTCGACCCGATCAACGCCGTGTTTTTCGAGAGCTTCTACGGCCAGAACGCGTCATGCAACCCTCGGGCGATCGACCGCGAACTCGCGCGACTGAGGCCGGATATCACCCGCTACTGGAGCGTCGCCGACGCGTCGGTCGAGGTGCCGCCCGGGGCCGTCGCGCTCATCGACGGCAGCGCGGACTGGTGGCGCATCCGAGGCTCGGCGCGCCTGCTCGTGGTGAACGACTGGCTACGCAACCGTTTTCGCAAACGCCCGTTTCAGACGGTGCTGCAGACCTGGCACGGCACGATGCTCAAGAAGCTCGCCCTCAGCAGGCTGCGGCTCGGCCTGCGTCCCGCACTCGCGACCCTGCGGGAGCGGGCCCGGTGGGACATCCTGCTCGCCCAGAATCCGTATTCCACGAACGTATTCCGGTCAGCGTATGCGTTTCTCGGGCCGGTCTGGCAGGAGGGCTACCCCCGGGACGACGTGCTGCTCACCGGCGACGCGAGGGCCGTTCGCCGGCGACTCGGCATCGCCGACGAAGTGACGGTTCTGCTGTACGCCCCAACCTGGCGCGACGATCGCCCCGACCACGTCGACCACCTCGACGTGTCACGTTTCGCGCAGAGCCTCGGCGACGGGTACGTCACGCTCATCCGCGGGCACTCCCGTACCCTCCTGCCGGGCGAAAACCTGCGCGCAAAGAACGTGCTCGACGTCACGGGATACCCGGACATCTCCGAACTGTTTCTCGTGGCCGACGCACTCATCACCGACTACTCGTCGGTCATGTTCGACTTCACCGTCACCGGCAAGCCGCTCTTCTTCTTCACGCCGGACATCGTGCACTACCGCGAAAAGCTGCGGGGCTTCTACTTCGACCTCAGTGCGGTCGCACCGGGCCCGCTCGTCTCGTCTCCCGACGAGCTCGTCGCCCTCGTGCGGGACCGTGACGCCGTTCGGGCGCGCTACGACGACAAGTACCGCGCGTGGCAGCGGCGGTTCAACCCCCGTGACGATGGAGGCGCGGCCGAGCGGGTGGTGCGCCGACTGCTCGAGGAGCAGGTCATCGGCTGAAACCGATCAGATGCCGGTGCGTGAGGTGTCTGTGGTATCCCGCGCGCCGCGGACCACGCCGACGATGAATCCGACGCCCCAACTGAGATGCATCGTCGGCAACACGAAGAAAAATCGCCAGCGATCCGGCCATGCCGGCCCTCCCGCGCGCGAAAAGCTCAACAGCAGAAGCAGCACGATGTAGGCCACCGGCCCTACATAGACGAGCGAGAGCAGCAGGCCGGCCCAGCCCTCGAGCACTCCGGTGAGCTGCAGCACGAGCACGACCACGCTCGCCAGAAGCGTCAGCACGAGCGCAGGCGGGGCGAAGAATCGCCACGGGTTGCGGCCCGCGTACCGGCGCACCAGTTCGCCGCGCCAGATGCCGGTCGCGCAGAACTGGCGCACGAGCTTGGTCCAGCTTTCCCGCGGCCAGTATGTGACCTCGAGCGACGGGTCGAACCACACGGAGTGGCCTGCCGCGCGGATGCGCAGGTTGAGTTCCCAGTCTTCGCCGCGGCGGATGGTCTCGTCAAAGAAGTCGACCTCCTCGAGCACTTCCTTGCGGAAGACACCGAGGTACGCGGACTCGGCCGGGCCCTCCTCCGCTCCCCCGTGGTAGCTCCCGCCACCGAGGCCGAACCGGCTGTTGTATGCCCGCGCGACCGCCGACTGGAACAGCGTCTTGCCCTGAGCCTTCATGACCCCGCCCACGTTCGCCGAACCGGTGCGGTTGAGCGTCTCGATGGCGCGGCGCGTATAGCTCGGCTCGAGCTCGGAATGCGCATCGACGCGCACCACAATGGGGTACTTGCTCGCCTTGATCGCGAGGTTGAGGCCGACCGGGATGTCCGTCTCCGGGTTCAGCACCGTGACGATGCGGGGGTCGGTGGCCGCGAGTTGGCGCACCAACTCGTTCGTGCCATCCGTCGACGGGCCGAGGGCGAGGATGAGCTCGACTTCCCCGGGGTAGTCCTGAGCCGTGACCGTCTGTATTGCGTTCTCGATGTACGCCACCTCGTTGAGCACGGGGATGACGTAGGACACACCGGGAAGGGCATGTACCTCTGGCGTCATGGGTTCCAATACAGCTGGGTGGGCGGTCGGTCGAGCCTACCAGCCGACATGAAACAGGCACGGATCCCTCGATCGATCGAAGGATCCGTGCCTGTGCGGGTTGGGCCGTTAGCCGAGAGCGCCGAGGGTGACCGTCGCGGTCGACGACTTGCCTCCCCGCACGTAGGTGAGGTCGGTCTTCGCACCGGCCGGCAGGAATCGCACCTGCGCGGTGAGGTCGGTGCTGCTCGTGATGGCCACGCCATCGAACTGGGTGATCACGTCACCGGCCTGGAGGCCGGCCTTGTCCGCGGCGCCACCACCCGTGACCTGCTTGATCACGGCCCCGACGACGGAGCTCGAGTCGGTGGAGGTGACATCGGTCAC
>DMKW01000104.1:0-2527 GCA_003454135.1 Microbacteriaceae bacterium | reverse complement strand
TTGGACGGGATGGCGAAGCCGACACCGATGTTGCCCGAGGTGGATGACGTGCCGCTCGCGCTCGCGATGGCGACGTTTATGCCGATCACCTTCGCATCCGAGTTGAGGAGCGCGCCACCCGAGTTGCCGGGGTTGATCGCCGCGTCCGTCTGGATCACCGGGAGCGAGATCGTCGCGGCAGTGGTCGACTGGGACTGCGTGGTGCCGTTGCCCTGGCCGTTGTCGAAGTTCCAGAAATCGAACGGGCTGTTGTTCGGGGTGGAGCTGTCACCGGACCCGGACTTGGGTGCGGCGGATGACGCGATCGAGATGCTGCGGTTGAGGGCGCTCACGATGCCGTCGGTGACCGTGTTGGAGAGGCCGAGTGGCGCTCCAATCGCAATGGCGGTCTCGCCCACGTTGAGCTTGCTCGAGTCGGCGAATTCGGCCGGCGTGAGGTTGGTGGCGTTCTTGAGCTTGATGACGGCGAGATCGGCGATCGGGTCGGTGCCGACGACTGTCGCGTCGTAGAGGTGCCCGTCCGACGTGGTGACTTGCACGGTGGGGTCCGCGATTTCGCCGTCGAGGGTCACGACGTGCGTGTTGGTGAGCACGTAGCCGTCCTTGCTGAGCACAACACCTGATCCGGTGCCTGCCGCCGACTTGCTGGAGACGGAAATGGTGACGACCGATGGAGCTGCCTTGGCCGCCACCGCCGTAATCACGTTGACGCTCTCCGTGTTGTTTACCGTGATGTTCTGCGGAGTGCTGGTGGAAGAGACCTGGTTGCTCTGGCCGGAGGAGATGGCCCAGGCCGCTACTCCGGCGCCGGAGACGCCTCCGACAAGGGCGCCGACGGCGAGCGCGGCGACGAGGCCGACCGTGTTGGATCGCTTGGCGGTGGAGGGAGCCGCCGGGGACGTCATGGTCGATTCGAGCGGCTGAGTGACGGTGGGAGCGAAGTACTGCTCCTCCGTGGGCGCCTGGCCCGTGTCGATCGGCGTGGTGTCGTTGAGGCTGGAGTCGGCGGGCGCGCTGCCGGTCGAGGCGTTCAGTCGGGCCTCGGATTCGGAGAGAGATTCGGGGGTGTCGGACCCGGAAGTGGGGTCCTGCGGTGCGTCGGTCATGGGGGCTGCTCCTTCCAAGCGTTGCAAGCATCCTCTGGCAACCTGAGCATTCTATTTGGACGCGCTGTGAGCCTGCCGATCCCTTGCTCCATTCACGCTCGACGGGCTCAGCAGCCGGGCCCCGAGGGGTTCGCCGAGCAGTCTCGGCCGACCAGCACGGTCTTCGCGTCGCCGGCCGCGGCGATGAGCCGGTTGGCCTGCACAGGGATCGAGCCCGCGATGGGAGTCCACGATCCGCCCGCGTAGCGGTACTCGGCGGTGAAGTCGATCGTGAGTTCGATGGAGTACGTTCCCGCCGCGCGGTACACGTGGCTCGTTGCCGTGGCGTCGAACTCGGCCGCGCCCTGGGCCGCCCATGGCGCTCCACTCGTGGTCGTGCTGCGCCCGGATCCGTCGCCGTACGACCAGTGGTAGCGCGCCGCAGTGAATCGCACCGACGCTTCCTGCGCGAGCAACTGTCCCTGCTGCACCTGCACGCTCGTCACCGCGTAGAAGTTGGTGTCGAGCCCCACCACCATCCATCCGTTCGGCTCCATGTGGTCGACCCCGGATACCGGACGAAAGTTGACGAGGTCGCGCAGCGTCACGGGCGCGGTCACCGTGTACCCGTCGCGGAGGGGCGCCGCCGGGACCGGGGCAGACCCGCTGCATCCCCCTGTCGGCGCGCACGCTGCACTTCCGCGTGTGGAGTTGCCCCGGCTGCCGCCGTTCGGCCGCCCGCCGCCTGAGCCGGGGGTGGTGACTGAACCGTCAAGCACCACCTTGCCGTCGTGGATGCCCGCATCCACCGTGGGGCAGCCCGTGGTTTGTCGATCCAGAGGCGTGCAAGGTTCCAGGGGCGCTGACGAGGCAGACAAGGCAGCAGAAGGAAGTAGGAGAAGGACCGCGCAGAGCGCAAGTCCCGCTGCTAGCAGACCCCTGGCCCAGACCATGAGGACTCGTCCGCAACAAGCAACGTCTTGGAGGTGCTTTCAGCCAACTCAAATGAAACCTCTACCGGAGAGCGATCTGGCCTGTCTTCAGAAACTACTGAAACCCCATCTCGCCCAAATACGTCAACAGCGCTGACGTCTACGCAAACGTAGGCCGTAATCACAGGTACCCTCATCCTCGAAGTAGTCTCCTGCTGTTGAAGGGTGAGCCCATCGAAGGTGGATCCGCCAGTGCTCCGCCAACCTCTGTCCCGCTCTTTCGCAAAACTGGCCATCTGAATCGCCGCCCAACTCTTGGTCGCAACTGAAGCGATGCGCTCCGGATTCACACCGCCATCCATCAGTATCTGATCCGACACCTTGAGATAGGCGGCGTAGGCGCCCGTCGCCGCCTCCAACGCATCCGCATCGGAGGCGAACAGCGGCGTTGAGCTGGGAGTGGGCGCCGGCGTCACTATTGGCTCCGTCTTGGTGCAGCCCGCGAGGATC
>DMKW01000109.1:6429-23239 GCA_003454135.1 Microbacteriaceae bacterium | reverse complement strand
GCACGGTGTTGAGAAACTCCACTCAGCGGGACGTGACCGCACAGTTCAGTGTAGGCCGACTTGCTTCGGGCCCACGGACTCCTCCGAGGCCGGTTCGCTACTAGTGTAGAAAGCGGCATTGGAGATCAGTGGTAACGATACAAGACGTCGCGAAGGCTGCGGGCGTGTCGCCGATGACGGTCTCGCACGTCATCAACGATCATCCTCACGTGAAGACGACAACGCGAGCCAAAGTGCTTGCCACTATCGCCGCGCTCGATTACCGCGTCAACGTCGCGGCACGAAACCTCAGGGTAGGTCGCACGGGTACCATCGGGCTCGCTGTACCGGAAGTCGATCGCCCGTACTACGGGCAACTCGGGGCCGCGATCATTGCCGCTGCAGCCCGGCACAGTCTCCGCGTCGTGATCGAGCAAACGGGAGCTTCTCGAGAGAACGAGCTGGACGCGCTCGCCCTGTCGCGAAACCGGTTGTACGACGGTCTCATACTGAGTACGGTCGGACTCGGGTCGGCCGACACGGAGATGTTGAGGGTCGACTACCCGGTCGTCATCCTTGGTGAGCGCATCTTCGAGGGACCGGTCGACCATGTCGCCATGCCCAACGTTGAGGGTGCGCGTGCTGCGGTCGCTCATCTGATCGAGCGCGGCTGCCGACGAGTCGTGATGGTTGACGGGCTCGACTCGGAGGAGATCGACGTCTCGACCCTGAGATACAAGGGCTATCGGCTCGCCCTTGATGATGCGGGGATCGAATTCGATCGCGATCTGGTGGCAAACGTCGACGAGTTCACCATGGCGGCGGGGGCGGAGTCGATCCGACGGCTTGTCGACAACGGCATCCAATTCGACGGTGTCTTCTGCATCACCGACACCGTCGGAATCGGCGTGCTTCGCGGGTTGGCGGAGCGCGGCCTCAGCTCCCCCGACCAGGTCAAAGTGATCGGCTTCGACAACATCGAGGAGGGCAAATTCACCGTCCCCTCCCTGTCCTCCATCGACCCCGACCACGAACTCATGGCCCGCACTGCCGTGGAACTGCTCGTTCAGCGCATCGACAAAACCGGGGAGCCGAGTTCGTCGCAAGAAGTCGTGAGCACATTCAAGGTCGTCGAGCGGGAGTCGTCGTCACCAACCGCTGGTTAGCCTTTCACGCTTCCGCTGACGAGTCCGCTGATTATGTGTCGCTGCATCAGAACGAAGAAGACCACCATCGGAATGAGCACGATCACCGTCATAGTCATGAAGGCCGGCCAGTTCGTCGTGAACTGACTCACCGCCGTGTAGACCTGCAACACCAGGGTCTGGTTCTGGGGAGAGCTCAGGAAGACGTTGGGGTAGAAGAAGTCGTTCCAGATCCACATGGTCTCAAAGACGCCCACGGTCACGAGGATCGGGCGGATGAGGGGAAGCACTATCTGCCAGTAGATGCGGAACATCCCGGCGCCGTCGATTCGCGCCGCCTCGATGATCTCCCACGGGATGGTCTTCATGTAGCCCTGGATGAGGAAGTAGCAGAAGATCGCCCCTCCGGCATAAAGCGCAATGAGACCGTTGAGGGAATCGACGAGGTGCAGGCCCACCATCATCTGGTAGAGCGGGATCAGGGTCGTCTGTCCGGGGATGATAAACGCCATTAGGAGGATGATCCCGATAATCTTGTTGAGCCGACCCCGGTTCACGAGCATCCCGAACGCCGCCATCGACCCGATAACGAGCATGAGGACAATTGAAATCACGGTGACGTAGAGGGAATTCAGAAAACCCTGCAGCAGAGGTGAATTCTGGAAGACGTCCACGTAGTTCTGCAGGTACAGAGGGTTGGGGAGGGCAAGGGGCTCATTGATCGCCTGCTGCTGGGTCTTCAGAGTGTTGACGAGGATGTAGTAGAACGGCAGTCCGACGATCGCCGCAAGGGGCACCATGATGAGCGTTGTCGGCCATGAGAATCTCATTTTCACTGGAAGCTCTTTTCGAGTTTGCGCGCGAGCGCGAGCTGGGCGAGCACGACGACCCCCACGAGTAGAAGAAAGACGACCGCAAGCGCCGAACCCTCGCCGAACTTCGCCTGTGCCACACCGTTCTGGATGATTGCCTGGGTGAGAGTCTCCGTGGCGAACCCTGGCCCGCCAGCGGTGAGCGTGAACGGGAGGTCGTACACCTTGAGCCCACCGGTCAGAAGCAGCAGCGAGCTGATGGTCACGGCGGGGGCCAGGAGCGGCAGGGTGATGTAGGTGAACCGCTGCCGGGGGGACGCGCCGTCGATCATGGCCACCTCGTAGTAGTCGTGCGGGATGGACTGCAGGTAGGCGAGGTAGAGCATTGCGTGCCATCCGGTCTGAGTCCAGATCCCGACGACGATGACGCTGAGCTGAGCGAGCTGGTCGACCGAGAGCCACGGAATGGGTGCGAGACCGAACAGCGCGTGCAGCACTGAATTAAGTGCCCCGCTGCCCAGCGGGTTGAAGATGAAGCCCCAGACAAGGCCGAGAATCGCCATGCTGGGTATGGCGGGGAAGAAGAACATCGACTGCACGAACCGGCGCCCGAAGAATTTCCGGTTGAGAATCACCGCGAGGGGAATCGCGAGCGCGGTCACCACGACGGTGGTGCTAATCGCGAAGAGCAGGGTGAAGAACAGGCCGGACGTCATCGTCGCGTCTGTGAAGACTTTGGCGTAGTTTGTGAAGCCGACGAATTTGGCATCCGTCGAATAGCCGTTGAAGTTGGTGAGGCTGTAGTACACGGATTGTGCCAGCGGTACCAGGAAGAGCACGACCATGACGATCGCGATCGGCAACACGAAGACGCGCGAACTCAGACTCTCGCTCGGCCATCGTGCCCTGCCGAACGCTCGCAGGGTAGAGGCGATTCGAGGAGATGCGGTGACCGGAGTGCTGCTCATGGCCGGCTTTCTTGACAGGGCATTCTGGGTAGGGGAGCGGGAGGTGGTGCCGATCGACGCGCGATCGGCACCACCCGTTATCGGCTAGCCCGCGGCCTTCAATTCGGCAAGCTTCTTGTCGATCATGCCCGCGGTCTCACTCGCAGAGTACTTGCCCTGAATGAACTGTTGCAGCAGCGAGTTCACGTACGGCGAGAGCGCGTTCTGGTATTTGGGCCAGCTCACGGAGGCAAAGTAGATCTTGCCCTTCTGCACCGGCTCGACCATCGGCTTGATAGCGGTGTCGACGACAGGGGTGAAATTAGTCGTCGTCGTGATTGCGGCCGTCCCTTTGTTGTACAGCTCGGCGCCCGACTTGCTCGTGAGGAAGCTGATGAACTTCTCGGCGGCATCCTTGTTCTGGGTTTTCGCGTTGATCGCGTAGGCGGGTGAGGCCGCTCCGGCCCAGAAGGTATCTCCCTTGGTCGAGCCCGGAACGGCGAAGAAGCCGAGCGTCATCTTTGGCGCACCGGCACGCACGGTCGACACGGTCCATGGTCCGGTGCCGATCATCGCGACGTCACCCTTGACGAAGGACGCCACTACCTGGTCGCCGGTGAGGCCGGCGGTATCACGCGATTCCACTCCAGTGGAGAACAGCTGGCCCCAGGTCTCGAGGGCCGGTGTCCATTCCTTTTCGAACGTGGTCTTGCCAGAGAAGATGTCGGCGTCCATGGTTCCCCCGGATGCCTCGTTCTGCAGCCCGAGCAGCGCGAGAAGCGAGACGCTGATTCCGTCGCCCGCCTCGTAGAACGGCGTTATCCCCGCGGCCTTGAGCTTCTGGCTGAGGGCGAGGAACTCGCTCCACGACTGGGGAGGGGTGGTGAATCCGACCTTCTTCAGCAACTCTTCGTTGTAGAGCACCCCACCGCCCCATGACGCGACCGATGCGCCGTAGAGCTTGCCATCCACGCTGTAAGTCTGCTTGTTGACCGAAGCGAGGTTGCTGACGAACGGAGCGCTGGTGAGGTCGAGCAGTTTCTTGTTCGCTACGAGTTGGGTCTGGTCTTCCGGGTTCAGGATCACGACGTCCGAGGCCGTTCCCGCGAGCATTCGTGTCTGCAGCGTCGCGATGTACGTTGGCGGGCTCACGTAGGACGGTGCCACCTTGATCTTCGGGTTCTCCTTCTCGAACGCCGTGATGAGTGGCTTCATGACCGCCGCGGTGTCCCAGGAGGTGAAACTGAGCGTGGTCGTGCCGGTGCCTCCGGCACTCGAGCAACCTGCGAGTGCCATAAGACCGACGGCAGCGGCGAGAGCAACGGCGGAACGTCGATGAGCACGTCCCCGCCTTGCGAGCGTGAGCCCGGCTCGAGATCGAACTCTGAACTGGGTGAGAAGCGACATTGCTTACCTTTCTATCGGGTGCTGCTCTACTGGATTGGTGCGGAGGGTGAAGCGGGAAGGAGCCGCAGGGACTCGATGGAGGGGATGACCGGTTCGATCAGACCGCTCGCGTCGTGCACGAGCGGGTCGATGACGATTTCGCGGTTGTAACCATTGCCCCCGGGGATGGCGAAGCGATGGTAGGCGATGACCCAGTTTCCATTCGACAACTGAGCGATCGAGTGGTGACCGGTGGCGTGGATGCCCAACTCCCGGCGCTGCTGGAGTAGCACTCCTTGCTCCGCCCACGGCCCGAGGGGCCCGGGGCCGGTGGCATAGCGCACGCGGTAGGTGGCCTCGCGGGTGTCGTTCTCCGACCAGGAGAGGTAGTAGCGATCTTCATCCCGATGCACCCACGGGGCCTCGCGAAATGACGCGAAATGCCACGACTCGACACGAGATGCATCGAACGACATCATGTCACCGCCCAGCGGAACGGCATGAGCGACGCCATTGCCCCAGTAGAGGTACCACGTGCCATCCACGTCGAGAAAGGCTGAGGGGTCGATGGCTCGGCCGGAAAAGTCGCCGTCGGCGACAAGCGGCCGCCCCAGGTCTGTGAAGGGACCGGTCGGGGAAGGCCCACTCGCGACGCCGATGTTGCTCTCTGCGGTGAAATAGAGATAGTAGGTGTCGCCTTTGCGAACGACGGCGGGAGCCCATGCGTAGGACGATGCCCACGCGACATCGACACCCAGACGCAGAATCTCGCCGTGGTCAGTCCACTCGTCGAGATCCCGGGAGGAGAACGCTCGGAACGAGCGCGCGCCCCACTCGGGCTGGCCATCCGTAGTCGGGTACAGATAGTACGTGCCGTCGATCATCACGAGGTTGGGATCCGCGTACCTGCCATCGAAGGCTGCCGACGGTCGGCGAATTGCAGTCATGCCGCACCCTCGAATTCGAGGCCCGGGAAGTGAACCCCCGAATCTGGAGCGACGTTTCCTCGCACTCGCGACCGGGCAAGACCACACGAAGTCGGCGCAGAGACCCTCGGGCCTACTGGGGCGGCTGAAGCCAGGGGCATTGTCGAATCTCCGAACATCTTCGTTGGCGAGGTGATTTGCTGTATCGTTACATGAAGATATGACACCGCGTGAGAAATCGCAAGAGCGGTGCGAAATTCGCCGATAATCTCGACACCAGATGGATTGCCGGCCGCGCAATGACAAACCCATCGGAGCCAAAGGAGCCCCCGACAATGATTGATCGTTCTTGGATCCCCGAACGCGTCATCCCCACAGGTGACCTCGCGAAGCTCGCGGAGATCGATGGGGTGATCGATCGCGGCCCGTTTGCCGCCGACTGGGAGTCCCTCCGCGGCTATCGGCCCCCGCGGTGGTTCGGCGAATCGAAGTTCGGCATCTTCCTGCACTGGGGTATCTACTCCGTTCCCGCCTTCTCCGACGAGTGGTATTCGCGCAACATGTACCGCCAGGGAACTGCGCAGTTTGATCACCACCGGGATCGCTTCGGCGCCCAGTCAGAGTTCGGCTACAAGGACTTCATTCCCGACTTTCACATGCGGGATTTCGACCCAGACGCGTGGGCGGCCTTGTTCCGACGTGCCGGCGCGCAATACGTCGTGCCCGTGGCCGAACATCACGACGGATTCGCAATGTATGCGAGCGAACGCACTCGCTGGGACGTGACGGAGGTCGGGCCGAGGCGCGACGTCTTCGGCGACCTGGCCGATGCGCTCCGTCGGGAGTCAATACTCGTCGGCGGGTCCTCGCACCGGGCCGAGCACTGGTTCTTCATGAACGGCGGAATGGCCTTCGATTCGGATGTGCGCGACACCGAGTTCAACGACTTCTATGGTCCGGCACAGCGCGAAGAGACGTCGCCGTCAACCGACTTCCTCAACGACTGGCTCCTTCGCACGGTCGAGTTCATCGATCGCTATCGCCCTTCTGTGCTCTGGTTCGACTGGTGGATCGAGACGCCCGCGTTCGAGCCGTATCTTCGCCGGCTGGCCGCCTACTACTACAACTGCGCTTCCGAGTGGGGTGTCGGCGTCGTCATCAACTACAAGTGGGGCGCCTTCGCCGATGGCAGCGCCGTCTACGACATCGAACGGGGAGCAATGGGGGCAGTTCAGCCGTTCGTCTGGCAGAACGACACCGCCGTGTCGCGAAGTTCCTGGTGCTGGACCGAGGGGCAACAGTACAAGTCCGTCACGGAACTCATCGGCGAGCTCCTCGATGTGATTTCAAAAAACGGCAATCTGCTCTTGAACGTCGGCCCAAAACCCGATGGCACCATCGCCGCCGACGAGATCACGATTCTCGAATCGATCGGCGACTGGCTCGCGGTCAACGGCGAGGCGGTCTACGCGACGGTTCCGTACTCTGTGCCGGGCGAAGGTCCCACCCAGGTGCGGGCGGGATCCTTCATCGATGGTGATCCGACAGCCCTCACCGCCGACGATTTCCGGTTCACGGTGCGAGTCGACTTCACCGGGTCCTATCTCTACGCCTCGACGCCCGCGTGGCCAGACACCAAGACCGTCACGCTCACGAGCCTTGCTCTTCGGCACCAGATTGAGCCGCGACAGATCGCCGACGTGCGGATGCTCGGGCTAGCAGACCCGCTCGAGTGGCATCGCGACCTTGCGGGCCTTCACGTCACGCTCCCGTCCCGGCGACCGAACGAGCACGGCTATTCGCTCCGAATCAGCTTTCTCCCGAATGCGGAACCCCAGCGAACCGATTTCCTCCACCAGGTCTGATCGCGTCAATCGACGGATGCCGAGAGCGGATCCCGTGAGATCGGGTGCGCGTTTTGGCGGCCGACCCTGGAACCCCGATTAGCCGGTGATCACTCTGGCCGGCAGAGCGGCTAGAGGGCCAGAAGCCGTTCTCGTTCCACCGCCGAAATGGCGATCACCGAGCCGTGGCGAGCGCGCGGCGGAAGCCGCGCATCATCGATCGCCAGCCACTGACCCGAAGCCAGGTCGGACGATTCGAACAAGCGGTAGCCACGCCGATTGGACTCGTCGATAAGCAGGAACCACCCCGGGCGATCGAGCAGCGCGCCGACGGCCGGCCCCTCGCCGAACTCGAGGGAGTCTCGGCCGATGTCGACGGTGAGCGGGGCGAAGTCCGGATCGAACATCGAGGCGCCCTTCTCCATGAACACGTGCTTGCTCGGTCCGGAGTCGCCGACCATGTGGGAGTTCGCAGAAAATCGATAGGTCGCATCTCCCTCGGAGATGAAGGTCGCGTCGATGATGTCATGTCCACCGTCGAGGTAGATCTCGGCCGGGCTGAAGGTTCGGAAATCGGTGGTCGTCGCCATGAGGAGTCGCTGGTATTCGAACGCGCCACGCTGTCCATCCGGGTAGAGCGCGGACGCCCAGATCACCGTCCAGCGCTGACTCTCCTCCGACCAGAAGGCCTTCGGTGCCCAGGTGTTTCCCGCGTTCTCGGGGGCGAGGGTGACGAGCCAGGGCTCGGTCCAGTTCACGAGATCCGGCGACTCCCAGACCACGATCGAACGGCTGCCGTGCTCGATCGAGCGTTTCCAGTCTTGATCCGGCCAGATGCGCAGATCGGTGGCTATCACGACGAATCGATCGCGTGCGCTGTCACGCACGACGAACGGATCACGGGCGCCCAGTTCACCGATCGTTGACCGGATGAGTGGATGGCCACCTGCCACCTCAGTCCACGACCGCAGGGACGGGCCATCGCTGACGGCGAAATACACCTGCTCGCCGTCAGGGCTGTCTTCGCCGGTGAAGTAGGAAAAAAGATAGGCATCGTCGCGCATGCTGTAACGATACAGTAAAATGTGCTCGATGGCTCGCTGTCACCCCAGTTGCGACCGTGCGGCCTCACTCGCGGTGCGGTGTACTCGCGATTCGCTGTCGAGCACAAACCGACTCGCGCAGTTTCGGGCCCGGTTGGCACGGGAGCGTCCGCCTCGGTGCTTCCGAGACGCCACGTGCCGGCGTCGGCGATGCGTGCACCGGCGGCTGTCGAGGACGATGACGACGACTGGATGGACGACGACTCGATTTATGCTCTGGGCGGTTTGGAGGATGCGGCGCGCATTTACGGTGCGGCGCTCGACCCTTCTGAGGATGACGACCTCGACGAGTTCTGAGCCCGGACTCTAACAACTATCTCTGGCCGGGTCGCCAGACCGCGGAGGTGCCGCCCGCCGTTCCGGGTCCGGCACTCGGCCACAAACCCGGCGAAACCGCTCGACCCTCAACCCGGGTTTTTGTCCGCACCGCGCATAGGCCTGGCATGACACTTTTGGGATACGCCCGCATTTCCACCTCCGACGGGCGCCAGATCACCGACCGCCAGCTGGACGCTTTGACGGAAGCCGGCTGCGAGCGAATCTGGACCGACCAGGCCTCGGGCACCAAGTCCTCCCGCCCCGAGCTCGACGCCCATCTCGCCTACGCGCGTGAGGGTGACACTGTTTGCGTGCTGGGCCTCGACCGGCTCGGGCGCGATGTGGGCCAGCTGCTCGCCTGGAGTGACGAACTGCGGGAGCGTGGTGTGCACCTCAGAATCCTGCAGCTCGGGGTCGATACCTCGACACCGGCGGGAAAGCTCTTGTTCACTTTGGTGGGCGCGATAACCGAAATGGAAGTTGAAGTCCTCCGCCAGCGGGTGCGCGAAGGTCTGGCGGCTGCGAAACTACGCGGCCGTGTGGGCGGCAGGCCACCCTCGCTCACTCTGGCTGCGAAAGCGCAGGCGGTCAGGATGAGAGGTGAGGGTTTGATGACCGCGGAGATTGCCTCCGTACTCGGATGCTCGGACCGCACGCTGCGGCGCCTGTTTGCTTCACGGGAAACCACGACGGTCGTCGTGCGGAAGCTCACGCCGTCGGTCGCGAGTATGGAGGTTGAGCTGTGATGCTCGTGCTCGACCTGGCCGAGCCGCGGGCTCTCCCAGTAACGCAAGGCGAGCCGGCCGATTTTCCGTTTTGCTGGGAGATTTGCGGACTGGACGTCGAGAATCCGCTGGTCTCCTGGGGTCACCTCGAGATGCTCCTAGGTGAGCTCGGGAGTTGCGTCGACCTATCTTGGTTGCGATTCGGTCGAACCGATGACGTCCGGCGAACAGCCCAGACAATGGGCACACCGGGCCGAGCATATGTGGAGTTTCTGGCTGAACGAGATGATGCCGTGTTCCCGGTTCGGCCCCTTGGGCCACTGGGTCAGCCGGTTCAGTTGATAAACGCCGAAGGTTTTTCGGTCGAGACGTTCACTGAGGAGATTTGGAGCTCGCCGGGCGCGGAGGCTGCAGCGATTCGGCGCTGGCTGGAGAACGGCTCTACGGCTGGCCTGGCACTTCGCGAACTTCGTTTCTGAACCATGATGCGTGAGCCTGCAGCTCCTCGGTGGCGAGCCAGTCCTCGTCACCAGAGAGCTTGCTTGTCGCCTCGACCAGCGGCACTATCGCCTGACGACCGGGCGCCGGTTCTCCGCGGCCTGCGCGGCTTCGTACTCGGCAGCGAGCTCGGTACCCTCCGGCGAGACGATGCGGAGTGCTGCGAGGAGGGAGCGGCGGTTGCGGCCAGGTTTCATCATGAACTCCCTATGCGCGGCGCTCAAGCAAAACGACCCTCGCGGCTAGACCTGGCGACGGGCAGCACGCCCGCAGCCGACAGGCGTTCTCGGCGCCCCGGTCCCGCAATGCGCTGCCGGGGCGCCGCGCGTCCCTGTCACTCCGTGGCCCTGACGGGCTGAGTCGTCACACGATGTTGAAAGACGGGTCACCATTAGGGGCGACCGGTTCGACGTCGACAGCCGTGACCTCGGCCGCCGGCGGCCCCCGCCGCAGCCAGTCGAGCAGGGCATCCACGTCTTCCACCGAACCTTCGGCCTCGACGAGCACCGAGCCGTCCGGTCGGTTGGACGCGAAACCGCCGAGCCCGAGCCGCTCCGCCATGGCCCGCGCGCTCCAACGGAACCCCACGCCCTGCACCCGCCCGCGCACGATCGCGCGCACGCGCACCCTCGAGTCCCGTCCCTCGCCGTCGGCCATGCGAACAGGCTAACCCCGGTCAGAAGCCGGTCGGCTCGGTTTCGAACTCCGGCTCATCCGGCTTCGGCTCGTGGCGGAGCGGATGCAGCGCCGACGTCTGCTCGAACCAGAGGAGGGCGTCGTAGCGGCCCCCCATGCTCGTGGGAACGTAGTTCGCGAACTCCCGTTCGGGATGGTAGACGACGCCGATGGCGCGGTGGCCGAGCCACGCGGAGAGCCATGGACGGCCCCGATCGTCGCCGAACACGAGCACGGAGGCCTCGCCGAGCGCGCGGTGCAGAAAGTCCTCATGGCTGCCGAGGCGGGCATCCGGCACCGGCAGCACCTGCTCGGGAGCGCCCCACTCCGCCCCGGCGAGCACCGTACCGCGGAAGGAGGCGAATCCCACGAGGGAGACGCCATCGTCTGCGTGCCGTTCGCGCATGAGCTGGCCGACATTGACGAGCCCGCCGCTGGCCATGTCGGTGGCCCGGGCATCGCCGACGTGCGTGTTGTGCTCCCACACGAGTCCCTTGGAGTTGGGGCCGAGATGGTTCGCGATGCGATCGATCGTGTCGGCCATGTGGATGTCGCGAATGTTCCAGGACTCGCGGTCGCCGCGCACCATGGTGCGGTAGTAGCGCTCGGCTCCCGCCGCGACCTCGGCGTTCTGTTCGGCGTCGAACGCGTCCTCGTCGCCCGCGAGACGCGCCGCCTGCTCGCGCACCTCCATGAGCAGCGCGACCACATCCGCCTCGCACGACTCCGGCACCAGCCGGGTGCTCCAGGCGTACCGGTGCGGGTCCTCCTGGAATGGCACGAAACACTGCCAGGCGTGCATCGCGCTCTCGACGGCATCCGGCGCGTTTTTGCCGAGCCACGCCATGATCTCGCTGAGGGAATCCCAGAGCGAGTAGACGTCGAGGCCGTAGAAGCCCACGCGCTTGCTCTGCGGCCGACGGGAATTCCAGTCGCGCAGCCAGTCGAGAAAGTCGGCGACCTCGACGTTCGCCCACATCCAGGTAGGCCACCGTTCGAACAGGTTCAGGAGCTGCCGCGCGCTCAGATCCTGGTCCCCGCGCCCTCGCACCCACTGGTTGATGCGCCAGCAGTCCGGCCAGTCGCCCTCCACGCCGATCCAGGTGACACCGTGATCTTCGATCAGGCGGCGGCTGAGAATCCCCCTCCACTCATAGAACTCGTGGGTGCCGTGCGACGCCTCGCCGATGCACACGAAACGGGAATGGCCCAGCCGGTTGACGAGCGGTCCGAGATCGCTGGCGCCGACGAGCGGTCGTGCGAGGTCGAGGATGTCGGCGATGACGTCGTGGCTCACGACGATGTGCTCAGAGGTGGTCATTGGTGCGTTCCTTCTGCTCGTGTGTCCTCGCCCGGTGAGAGGTGCGTGACGAACCAGTCACGAGCGAGGATCGCCACTTCCGCGAGCGCACCGGGCTCCTCGAAGAGGTGCGTAGCCCCCTCCACGACGTCGAGTAGATTCACGCAGCGCAACTCCGCCTGCGCCCGCCGGTTGAGGTCGAGAACGATCGGATCGGCGCCTCCGACGATGAGCAGCGTCGGGGCCGTGACCGCCGTGATCGCGTCACCGGCCAGCTCCGGGCGTCCTCCCCGCGACACGATCGCCGAGATGCGGTCCCCGAGCGCTCCCGCGGCGCGAAGGGCAGCCCCCGCGCCCGTGCTCGCCCCGAAGTAGCCCACGCGGCAGTGTGCCGTTCCCGACTCGGCGGCGAGCCATTCCGTCGCCGCGGTGAGCCGGTGGGCGAGCAGGTCCATGTTGAAGACGTTCGCGCGATCCTCTTCCTCCTCCGGAGTGAGCAGATCGAGCAGGAGCGTTCCCAGCCCCGCCTCGTACAGCACATCGGCGACGAAGCGATTGCGGGGGCTGTGGCGGCTGCTGCCGCTCCCGTGCGCGAAGAGGACGACTGCGGTGACCGGATCCGGAAGGTGCAGGTGGCCCTGGATATTGACGCGGTCGACCGGAATCGTGATCTCGGCATCGCGGTCCTGGGCGTCGACCGGCGCCCTCCCGCGCGCGATGCGCCGCGCGGCGGCATCCAGAAGCACGATCACCTCTTCGTCGCTCGTCGGGGTGAAGTCGCGGTAGTGATAGCCGACGGCGAAAAACTGCGGCGGCGTGGCCAGGCAGATCACCTCGTCTGCGTCGGTGAAGTTCTGCACGGTGTCGAGCGGCCCGACCGGCACCGCGAGAATCACGCGCGTCGCACCGAGCTGTCGCGCGACCTGGCAGGCCGCTCGCGCCGTCGAGCCCGTCGCGATGCCGTCGTCGACGATCACGGCCGTTCGGCGCGTCAGGTCGATGCGCTCCCGTCCCCGCCGGAACTGCGTGCTCCTCGCGTCGAGAGTGACGCGCTCGCGCTGTTCCACCTCGCGGAGTTCGGCCTCGCCGACTTGCGCCATGCGCAGAACGTAGGCGTCGAGCACCCGCACTCCGCCCTCGCCGATCGCGCCCATCGCGACCTCCGGCTGAAACGGCACGCCCAGCTTGCGCACGACGATCACGTCGAGCGGTGCGTCGAGCGCCTTCGCCACCTCGGCCGCCACCGGAACGCCCCCGCGCGGCAATCCGAGCACGACGACGTTCTCGTCTTTGACGTCGGCGAGCCGAGCGGCGAGTCGCCGCCCGGCGTCGACGCGGTTGTCAAAAACATCCATCGTGCCCAACTCCCCGTCACGTCGCCAGGGGCTGCACGGCGAATCGGAGGATCGCAGCCACCGGGCCGGCGCCAGGCACTTCGGGGCCGCGCACGGCCAATACCCTGGCGTCCGACGACAGTGCACGCCGAACGATCTCGTCGATCACGTCGTAGTGGCTCGCGTCGTCGCCATCGGTGCGGGTGACGGCTCCGGTCACCTCGTCCACGGCGCCGGGCATGCGCCGGTCGATGTCCACGAAGAGCGTGTCGATCGCCTTGGATGTCGCGGCGAGGGCTACGCCGTCGAGCGTGCCGTCGGCGAGTCCCCGAGAGGCGCTCTCGTCGAATCGTGCGGCTTGGGCGGCCAGTTCGGCCGCGTGCTGTTCGTCGAGAATGGGGGCGGCAGCCGCCGCGAGTTCCCCGGCAGACCGCTCCTCCGGGTTACCGGGGATCGTCGATTCGACGAGTCGTGTCGACGACGACACCGACCGGAAGATGCTCGCGAGCGGTTCGGCCGCCGCGAGGATGAGCGGTCGATCCGAGTCGGCGAGTACGGGGCGCAGTGCGCGGTCGACGGCCTGGGAGAACTCGCGCATCCGCACCTTGGGGTCCTCAGACGTGCGAAGGTGTGCGAGCGTTTCGCGGTCGTTGGTGAGGTCGAGGGACACCGTGCTCTCGAGGTCGCGCGGGAGGTCGGGAACGGCGAATTCGACCGCGGGCTCGGTCGCCGAGACGTCGATCAGCCGAACAGAATTCTGCGAGAGCGCCAGCACGAAGGCCGAGTGGGAGAAGGTCGCGGCGCGCAAGAGCGGCGCGATCGCAAACCGGTCGGAGACCTCGGTGAGCCCGCCGAGCCGGTTGGCGAGTCGAAAACTCGAGATCGAGGTGCCGTTGGCGAAGATGGCGAGACTATTCGACTGCCGACGCCAGAAATGCCGGTCCGAGAGGAGCTCGTCGACGGCGTGGGTGATCGATTCGACGAGGTCGGCGCTCGTGCCGGCGGCCTCGAGCCGCTGCACCGCGGCGCGCAACCGGCTCTTGACCTCGATTCTCGCCTTGTCCGATTCCTTCGACTGCGGCGCCGCGGGCGAGTAAATCGACACGCATCCCGGTGCGCGAATGCGGGCGAGTCTCACGAGGTCGTCGCGGGTCGGAAGGTCGATGTTCTGCATGTGCTCTTCCCCTCTGCCGGCCGTTGGGGCGGGGCTCGCGCCCGACGATGCACCGACTCGACACCGAGTCTAGAAACCCTCTCCGGCATCGACAGGGCCGAAAGTCACGCAATCATCGGCGTCACCGCTCGAGTCGTTGACGCAGGGCGTCAAGCACCGGCACCTGCCCCGCCACGACCTTGCGGCGCGCCTCGTCGATCGGTGTCCACAGTGCGACGTCGATCTCGGGAAATTGCCGCATCCGGCCCGACCGCGGAGGCCATTCCAACTCGAACAGGTTGCTCGCGATGCTCCCGGGGTCGAAGTCCGACTCGGCGGCGAACACCACGAGCACCTTGCGCGACGGTTGCACGAATTCGCCGAGCAGCGCCCAATCGGCCGGGGGAGCCGGGTGCCCGATCTCCTCCTCGAATTCGCGCAGGGCGGCCACGAGATCGTCTTCCCCATCGTCGGCGAGCCCCTTCGGGATCGACCAGGCCGCGAGATCCTTTTTCGCCCAGAACGGACCACCCATGTGCCCGATCCAGACCTCGACCTCGCCGGCGTCGTCGACGCGATAGAGCAGGAGGCCGCAACTTCTCATTACTACGCCCGAGCCCTAACCGGCGAAGATCGTGTGGTCGAGGAAGTCGTTGCGGAACTTGCCGTTCGGATCGAGGCGGCCGGCCAGCCGACGGAAGTCGGGCAGCCGAGGATAGAGCGAATCGAGGCGCGAGACGTCGGTCGCGAAGAGCTTGCCCCAGTGCGGCCTGGCCGCGAACGGCGCGAGCGCCTCGTCGAGCGCCGGCAGCAGCTCATGCACCGCGGCATCCTGTTTCCAGGTGAAGTGCAGGCCGAGGGAGTCGTGGCCGAAGCTCGGGCTGAGCCACAGTTCGTCGGCGGCCATCGTGCGAAGTTCGCTAATGAACAGCAGGGGGGCCATGAGCGGCCCGAGTCGCCGCATCGCCTCGATGGCGCCCGTGGCGTGCTCGCGCGGCACGAGGTACTCGGTCTGCAGTTCCGCACCGTTGCTCGGGGTGAATTCGAGCTTGAAATGCGCGAGCCGCTTCCACCACGGCCCGCTCACACCTCCCTGTTCGGTGGTCCACTCGCTCGGTCCGCCGGGCAGCGGATGCCGCTGGCTCGTGGCACGCGTCGCCCCGAACAGCTCGGAGCGGGTGGCGGCCGAGACGTCAGAGTCGATGCGGCTCTTGAGCCATACCTGGCTCGTGCCATCATCGCCCCAGTCGGTGAAAGCGCTCACGCTGTAGGCGCTCGAAGTGAGTTCGTCGAAGTGGGCAAGAAGCTGCGGCCACGCGAGGTTCTCGAACACGTCTTGGCGCACGTCGAAGCTCGGCTCGATGTCGAGAGACACCGAGGAGACGACGCCGAGGGCGCCGAGGGAGACCACGAGACCGTCGAAGTCCGGATCGCCCCGCTTCGCCCGAGTGATCTCGCCGGTCGCGGTCACGAGGTCGAGCGCGGCGACGGCCGTGCCGAGACTGCCGTTGCGGTCACCCGAGCCGTGCGTGCCGGTCGCGATCGCCCCGGCCACCGAGATGTGCGGCAGCGAGGCGAGATTGTGGATCGCCCAGCCCGCATCGGCGAGTTCTTCTACGAATTCGCCGTACTTGCCGCCGCCGTTGACGGTCACGGTGCGCGCTGCCTCGTCGATAGTGACCGTGCGGGGGAGGCCGTTCAGTGACACCTGGATTCCGGCAGTGTCGGCGACATCGTTGAACGAGTGGCGGCTGCCGAGCGCCTTGACTCGTGGCGACCGGGCGACGATCTCCTGCAACTCTTCGACCGAGCCGGGCGTCGCGAGCCCGCTCGAGAGATATTCGTAGTTGCCCGCCCAATTCGCTGAGATCATGGAGCCAGTCTAGGAAACGGATTGGCGGCAGGATTACGCATGGCCGGTTACTCCCCGACGCCGCAAGCCCGCAAGCTCGGGCTCAAGGCCGGCATGCGCGTGTTGCTCGTCGACCGGCCGCCCGGCTGGTCGTTCGATGGCCCTCCAGCCATCGACGAGATCGCCACGGGTGCCGCCGCCGACCTCGTGCTCGTCTTCGTGCGCGAACCGGCCGACCTTGAGCGGCGACTGTTGGAGTTGGGTCGGCTCGTGCATCCGGCCGGCTCGCTCTGGGTGGCGTGGCCGCGTAAGGCGGCCGGCCACGTGAGCGATATGACGGACAACCTCATCCGCGACACGGTGCTGCCGCACGGTCTCGTCGACGTGAAGGTCGCGGCGATCGACGACGACTGGTCCGGGCTCAAGATCGTCTGGCGCCTGAGCGAGCGTTGACCGGCCTACTCGGACGGGTGATCGGTGGCGCGGTCTCGGCGGCGCCGCGCGCGCCGCGCCACCACGAGCAGGATGCCGGCGACGACCGCGAGGAGCACAAGCCAGGGAATCAGCACTCCGATGACGACCACGACGCCGGAGAAGAAGCCGACGAGCGCGTTCCACCCGGCGGCGAGTCCGCTCAGGAAAGTGTCCGGCAGGCGTTTGGGCGCGGTGGCCGGCGATCCGAGGTTGAGGGTGATCGTCGACAGGTCGACCTGATCGGTGAGCGAACGCTTCTGCGACTGCAGGCTCTCGAGGTTCGCCTGCCGGTCCGAGAGTGCGGATTCGATGGTGATGAGGTCGGCCGTCGTCGTGGCC
>DMKW01000109.1:1725-6347 GCA_003454135.1 Microbacteriaceae bacterium | reverse complement strand
ATCGACAGGCTTTCCACGGTGCCGAGGCCCTCGAGTTGGTCGAGCACCGCCGTTAGTCTGGGCGACGGGATGCGCAGGATCAGCTGCGCGCTGCCCTTGTCGCCGTCGACCGGCGCGCGTTCGATGCGCCCATCGACCCGTCCCCCGGATGCCTCGACGATGCTCGCCGCGCGATCGGCGGCCGCGATCGGCTGCTCGACGGTGATCGAGACGTCGCCGTTCGTGATCACCTCGCGCCCGGTGCCGACCTCGGCCTTGCCGCCGGCCGAATTCTGGGTGGATGGTTTGCCCTGCACGCTCGAGGGCGCTCCCGTGCTCGATGGCACGCCGCTCGTGCCGGTGCTGCTCGACGATGGCCCCGTGCATCCGGCCAGGCCGAGCACCGCAAGCACGAGCACCGCGGGAACCAGAATTCGCCTCATGTCACCACGGTAGCCACGGACTCGCGCGACCACTACCCAACGTTCGTCACGATTCGCACGTCCCTCTGTCCGTATGTCCCTCGCGCGGCTGTTGGAACACCCGCGCGAGTGACTTACGACCGCGTGAGGGCGGGGAGGAGCGACGCAGGATTAGTGCTCGTCCGGGTCCATCCCGGTGCGCTCTCCCGTTTCGAGCGAGTCGATGGCGCGCAGGTCGTCGGCGTCGAGCTCGAAGTCGAAGACATCGATGTTCTCCCGGATGCGCTCCGCGCTCACCGACTTGGGAATCACGACGTTGCCGAGCTGGAGGTGCCAGCGGATCACGACCTGCGCGGCCGACTTGCCATGACGTGCCGCGACGCCCAGGAGAACGGGATTGTCCACGAGGCGCCCGCGCGCGAGCGGCGACCACGCCTCGGTGAGCATGCCGTGCGCCGCGTCGTACCCGCGAACGCTGCGTTGCGGCAGCCACGGGTGGAGCTCGACCTGGTTGAGCACCGGCACCGTGCCCGTTTCGGCGAGCAGGCGGTCGATGTGGTGCGGGGCGAAGTTGGAGACGCCGATCGATCGGGCCCGACCATCGTTCGCGATCGTTTCAAGCGCGCGCCAGGTGTCAACGTAGAGATCCCTCGACGGAACCGGCCAGTGGATGAGGTAGAGGTCGACGTAATCGAACCCGAGAGACGAGAGGCTCGCGTCGAAGGCGCGAAGCGTCGCGTCGTAGCCATGGTCGTCGTCCCACACCTTGGTCGTGATGAAGACCTCGCCCCTCGGCAGGCCGGACGCCCGCACGCCGTCGCCCACGCCGCGTTCGTTCGCGTAGAGGGCGGCCGTGTCGATGTGACGGTAGCCCGCCTCGATCGCGGCCTCGACCACGCGCGCCGCCTCCGCATCCGGCACCTTGTACACTCCGAGGCCGAGCTGAGGGATGCTGTGCCCGTCACGGAGGGCGAGGAGCGGGGACGGGGGAGCGGTGGCCATCTCTCCATTATTGGGGAATGCCGGCGGGTCGGAATCGATTCCAGACGACGCCGAGACCTTAGCTACTTAGGAGAACCATGCCCAGGCTCATGATCGTCGTCGCCAGTGTTCGGCCGGGACGTGTCGGGTTACCGATCGCCGAGTGGGTGCTGGGTGAGGTAGAGAAGCGGGGCGACTTCGAGATCGACTTCGCCGACCTCGCCGAGATCGGTCTGCCGTTCATGGATGAGCCGAACCACCCGTGGTTGCGGCAGTACACGCAGGAGCACACCGTTCGGTGGAGCGAGCGGGTGGATGCCGCCGACGCGTTCATCTTCGTCACCCCGGAGTACAACCACAGCTTCTCGCCCGCGCTCAAGAACGCGCTCGACTTCCTCTCCCAGGAGTGGTGGCGCAAGCCGGTCGGCTTCGTGAGCTATGGCGGGATCTCGGCTGGCAGCCGCGGCGTGAACGCGATCGACAACGTGATCCTCGCCCTCGGCCTCGTGAAGACGGGAGCATCGGTGGAGATCCCGTTCGCCGGCAAGCAGGTGCAGGACGGGCGGTTCGCGAGCGAAGAGCGCCAGGCCACGATCCTCGCCGGGGTTATTGCCGAGCTATTGACGCTGGCGGTCGCGCTCACCCCGCTGAGGTAGCCCCGCCGGCCCTCCCGCCTCCCCGTCGCGCGATTGTGCCCGTTCGTCGTCGTCGGGCCTGCTCGACCGGGCACAATGACGACGAACGGGCACAATCGAGCGGAGGAGCCGGCCGCGCGCGGGGACGGCGGGCAGAGCCGGCCGAGCTCAGCTCGGCTGGACGGGAACGGGCTCGGTGTCGGGAATGGGGCTCGCGTCCCGGCCGCGGAGGTCGGGGTGCGAGCCGCGGAAGAGCAGCGGCACGAGGAATCCGAGGCCGGCGAGCGCCGCCGCCGCCCAGAACGCTCCGGGCGCGTCGTAGCGGTCGATCAGGAATCCGGCGACGGCCGAGCCGAGGGCGGCGCCGATGAGCTGGCCCGTTCCGACCCAGCCGTAGGCCTCGGCCGTCTCGCTGAACCGCACGCTCGACGAGACGATCGCGAACATCACGGCGAGGGCCGGCGCGATGCCGATCCCGGCCATGAGCAGGGTCACAGCGAGCCACCAGAAGTTGAGGGACGCGGCCGCGAGAGCCATCCCTAGGAAGATCCCGAGCATGCGCCGGGCGAGGGCCCATGGCCCGATCGGCACGTGCCCGAGCGACAGCCCGCCGATGAGCGAGCCCACCGCGAAGATCGCGAGCACGATGCCTGACTCCGGGCTGTCGTGACCGAAGGCCGAGACGACCCCCGCCTCGATGGCGGCGCACGCCCCGATGAGCAGGAAGCCCGTGATGGTCGCGAGGAGCACTGCTGGCTTCTTGAGCACGACGCCGAGGCTGCGGCGGCTGCGCGGGATGCGCACGCGCCCGACCTCGGGCGAGGCGATGAACCAGACGCCCCCTCCGATAAGGAAGGCGAGTGCCAGGAGGATCGCGAGCACCGTGCTGACCTGGGTCGCGATGAAGGTCGTGATGACCGGTCCGAGCACCCAGATCACCTCCTGGGCGGAGGCGTCGAGGGAGAAGAGCGGCGTGAGCTGCCGCGAGTTGACCATCTTGGGGTAGATCGTGCGCACGGCCGGCTGCACGGGCGGAGTGCTGAGCCCGCCGATGAGGCCGAGCGCCATGTACACGGGAACGGGCAGGATCGGAGAGAGTGCGATCGTGCCGACGGCCGCGGCGCACACGATGAGGGTGAGGGTGAGCACTCGACGCATTCCCCAGATGCCCATCCACCGGCTCGTGAGTGGTCCAGCGATCGCTTGCCCGATGCTCGTCGCTGCGAGCACGAGCCCGGCAGCGCCGTAGGAGTGGTGCAGGTGTTCGATGTGCAGGAGGTAGGCGAGCGAGAGCATCCCGTTGGGGAATCGAGCCACGAGTTGAGCTGTCATGAGCCGCGCGACCCCCCGCGTTTTTAGAAGGCTCAGATAGGTGCTCACAAGGGTGCAAGCCTACCGTTCGGCCGGTTGTTCCCGGGCGCGTCCGGGTGGCCGTTCCGGCGTCGGAGGCCCGTGACAGACTCCTCCACAGGTTGTGTAGAACTCGGTGAACTTATCCACACCTGTGGATGACACGCCCACTACATATGGGGTTACCGGATTGTCGGATGCCCGCTATATAGTGGTGGAACTGCGAGACAGCAACTCCTGGGCCACCCAATCGGCGTGGCTCAGCCTGATGCGATTCGCCGTCGATTCCGGGTTCAGCCGGAGATCATTAGGGGCACGAAAACCGCCGGTCGGGGCGGGTTTTCAGTAGACGCGTTTTTAGAGACGCAGAGGGAGTAGACGTGGGCATCACCGTAGTCAAGCGAAATGGACAGCGCGAGCAGTACGACGCCAACAAGATCAACCTGGCGATCGAGCACGCGAGCGCCGGGCTCGACGACAACATCACGTGGGTGACCCAGATCGCGAGCGAACTCGAACTCACGCTCTTCGACGGCATCACGACGCAGCAGCTCGACGAAGCCGTCATCCAGGTCGCCCTCCAGAACGTGAAGGATGACCCGGCCTTCGACACCGTGGCCGCCCGCCTCCTGCTCAAGACCATCTACAAGCGCGTGCTCGGCGACTACGAGACGGCCGAGGAGCTCAAGGAGCTGCACCGCGCGCACTTCGCCGCGAACGTCACGCGCGGGGTGGACGAGCAGTTGCTCGATCCTCGCCTCACCGAACTCTTCGACCTCGACGTGCTGAGCGCAGCACTCGAGCCGGCGCACGACGAACTGCTCAAGTACATCGGCGTCGTCACGCTCAACAACCGCTACGGCATCAAGGGCCGCAACGGCGACGCGCTCGAGGTTCCCCAGTACTTCTGGATGCGCATCGCCATGGGCCTCTCGCTCAATGAGGCGAACCCCACCGAGCACGCCATCAAGTTCTACGAGAAGATGTCGAAGCTCGAGTACCTCGCCGCCGGTTCGACTCTCGTCAACGCCGGAACGATCTACCCGCAGCTCGCCAACTGCTTCGTCATGGAGATGCAGGACGACATGGAGCACATCGCGAAGACGACCCGCGATGTGATGTGGCTCACCAAGGGCACGGGCGGCATCGGCCTCTCGGTGACGAAGCTCCGCGCGCAGGGCTCGCCCATCCGCTCCAACAACACCACGTCGACGGGCCCGATCCCGTTCATGCACACGATCGACTCGATCCTGCG
>DMKW01000109.1:694-1519 GCA_003454135.1 Microbacteriaceae bacterium | reverse complement strand
ACGGCGGTCTGGATCAGCGACGAGTTCATGAAGCGCGTGCAGAACGACGACGACTGGTACCTCTTCGACCCGCTCGAGGTCTCCGACCTCAACGAGCTCTACGGCAAGGAGTTCTCGGCACGCTACAACGAGTACGTCGCCAAGGCCGAGGCCGGCGAGATGCGGATGTTCAAGAAGATCACCGCGCGCGAGCAGTTCAAGTCGATCCTGATCTCGCTCCAGACCACCGCGCACCCGTGGCTGTGCTGGAAAGACACGATCAACAACCGCGCGCTCAACAACAACACGGGCACGATCCACCTCTCCAACCTCTGCACCGAGATCACCCTGCCGCAGGATGTCGACAACGTCGCGGTCTGCAACCTCGCGTCGATCAACCTGTCCCGTCACCTTGTGTTCGATGAGCACAGTGATGCGGGGAGGCTGGACTTTGCAAAGATCGAGGAGAGCGCACGACTCGCGGTGCGCCAGCTCGACAACCTCATCGACATCACGCGATCGAGCGTCAACGAGGCGGACTTCTCCAACCAGCAGAACCGCGCCGTCGGCCTCGGCGTGATGGGATTCACCGATGTCGTGGAGAAGCTCGGCTTCAGCTACGAGAGCGAAGAGTCCTACGACCTCATCGACGAGATCATGGAGCACGTTTCCTACGCCGCGATCGACGAGAGCGCGAACCTCGCCCAGGAGCGCGGCGCGTACCCGAACTTCGAGGGTTCGCGCTGGTCGGAGGGCCTCGTGCCGCTCGACTCGATCGCGCTCACCGAGGCGGACCGCGGCGTGCCGATCAAGGTCAACCGCACGACCCGACTCGACTGGGACGCC
>DMKW01000109.1:0-545 GCA_003454135.1 Microbacteriaceae bacterium | reverse complement strand
GGTCTGGTCGCGGGAACGACCCCGGGTCTCGACCCGCAGTTCTCGCAGATCTTCAGCCGTGCCACCTCGAACGGCAAGTTCCTCGAGGTGAACCGCAACCTCGTGAACGACCTGCAGAAGCTCGGCATCTGGGACACGACGAAGGAGCTCATCCTGCGCAGCCAGGGTGACATCCAGAACGTCGCCGAGATTCCGGACCATGTGAAGTCGACCTACAAGACGAGCTTCCAGCTCTCGCCGTACGCCTTCCTCGAGGTTGCGGCGCGCGCGCAGAAGTGGATCGACCAGGCCATCAGCCGCAACATGTATCTCGAGACGCGTGACCTCGGCGACATGATGGACATCTACTTCGCGGCGTGGGAGCGCGGCGTGAAGACCACCTACTACCTGCACATGAAGCCGCGGCACACCGCCGAGCAGTCCACGGTGAAGGTGAACAAGTCTGAACAGATCGGCGCAGGGGAAACCGGTTCGGGGGCTCGCCGCGGTTTCGGTGCGGCCGCGCCGGTCGAAGCCGCCGTTGCCGCTCCCGCCGCACCTCGCAA
>DMKW01000266.1:3194-9844 GCA_003454135.1 Microbacteriaceae bacterium | reverse complement strand
AAGAACACCGGCGTTCCCTACGAGATCGGGCGGTTTCGCGCGGACTGGGAACGGTATCCCGTGCTCGTGCGGCAGTATCACCCCGATCTCAATCACGGGATCACCCTGACCCAGGTGCCTCCCGCCGCTGAGGTCTACCTGGTCTGGGAGTGCGACGCCGGGCATCGGTTCGTCGCCACCCCCGCGGAGCAACGGCAGCGCCCCCGCGGGTCGCGCCGGCACTCGACGTGGTGCCCGGAGTGCGCCGCCCTCGCGGTGCGCCGACGACCGCCCGTCGCGGCGAAGACGGCGCCGCCAGCGCCGCCATATGCCTGCGGGCACCCTCGCGATCTCGATCGCATCGAGTCGGACCCGGCCGACGATCGCTGTTACCTGTGTCGGCGCCTCGACGGCGCACCGGTCACGCGCGACGAGCTGCTGTCGATCGTTGCCCCGCGGATGCAACGGCAGCTGGCAATGGAGACCGGCACCGCCCGCCGCTATTCCTGGCTGTGCCCGGTCGGCCACGGCAGCTACGAGGCGACGGTGGAGAGAATGCTGGCCGGCCGGCGCTGTCGCACTTGCCTGCATGCCCGGGCCGCCGCCGATCGGTTCGACGTCGGCGAGGCGTTTCGCAGCCCGTGGGCGCCGAAGAGCGCCTCCGCCGCTGAGGCGGATTTGCGGCAACGGCTCGCTGCCCGGCTGGCCATCGACATGGAACCGAATGCCGTGCGGGTGCCGCGACCGTTCTTCAACCACATCGAAGTCTGGCCGGACATCGTGATCCCCGAGTTCCGCGTCGCGATCGAATACGACACGACGGGGCGGGGCGGGCTCGAACACGTTGGACGGCGTGAGCACACGGACCGGCGCAAAGACCGGCTGCTGCGGTCCGCCGGCTGGGAGGTGATCCGCGTGCGGTGTGGAAAGCTCCAGCCCATCGGACCGCACGACATCCTCGCGTCCGGCGTATCGGCGGCGCTCGTCGATCGTGTGCTCGACGAACTCCGCGAGGTGCGCGGAGATCTCATCGTCAACTCATATCTGGCCTAGGCACGCCGAGAAGACGCAAACACATACTGGTTCGCTGCCGGGAACGCTGCGCCCGCGCGACCAACATGCCAAAAACCCGGAGGATTGCCAGCCCCCACGGACCTCGGACCCAGACCGGCTGCCTACGCTCGCTCGGTGCCCATTTGCGGCCAGCTCCGGCCATCTGCCGGAATCGGCCGCGGGTTAGAGAGAAGGATTCACAATGACTCAGAACAAAAGCAATACCGTGTTCAACACTCCCCTGAAGAAGCGCATTGCCGTTGGAGCGGCGTCTGTGCTCACGGCCGGCGCGCTCCTCGGAGTCGGCGTCGCCGGAGCATCGGCCTCTCCCCTCGCCCCGGCCGCCGCACCGAGTGCCAGGGCGAGCGCCTCGGCGCATGTGGACGGCCACCGGGGTCACGCGTTCGGCGCATCCATCGCCAAGCAGGTTCGCGATGCGTTCTTCCTGACCACGGTCGACGGAGCGAAGGCGCAGAAGCTCGCCGCCGTTGCGGTCGGAAAGACCGAACTGTTCGCGAAACTTCCGGCTGCGCTCCAGACCGGCCTGACCACGCTTGCGAAGGCGCCGGCTGCCGACGCGACCACCGACGCTGAGAAGGTCACCACCACGGCGCTCGCGGGCGGCTACGGCCAGGAGCTCAAGCGCATCGCCACCGACCTGAAGAGCGGCGCCAAGCATCCGCTCGCAGGGTCGCTTCGTGACGAGCTTCGCGGCGACCTCGCCACGAGTCAGGACCTCGGACAGTCGGTAGCGAGGATCGCCACGACGCTCATCGAACACCCCGACATCTTCGCGTCGCTCCCGGCCAACCTGCAGACCGACCTGACGGCGTTGAAGAACGCGCCGGCAGACCAACTGGTCGCCGACGCGACGAAGACCGAAGCCACCGCGCTGAGCGGCGGATACGGCGGGCAGATCCAGAAGATCGCCGAGCGGATTCAGGGCAGCGCCGGCGTTCACGCCACGGCCGGCAACTAGCCAGAACCACCGTTTGACCGAAGGCCGGGAGCGATCCGCTCCTGGCCTTCGGCGTGCGTGCGGCACCCTAGGCGGGTGCGAGGAGCCAGAGAAACGGGAGCACGCCCATCGCGATCGTCGCGACACCCAGCAGGATGCGCGACCAGAGCGGGCTGCGCCACTCGCCGAGCAGCCGCGTATCCCTGGCCAGCCACCAGATCACCGCCATGAGCACCGGCGCGGCGAGACCGTTGGTGACCGCCGCGATGAAGAGGAACTGGATCGGGTCGAGCCCGATCAGATTGAGCCCGAGCCCGACAACGACGGACACGAGGATGACGGCGTAGAACGCCCGTGCCTGGCTCGGCCGCTTCTCGAGGCTCTCGCGCCATCCAAAGGTCTCGGCGATCGCGTACGACGTCGCCCCGGCGAGCACCGGTACGCTCAGGAGACCGGTGCCGACGATGCCGAGGAGGAAGAGCACGCCCGCGAACGGCCCGGCCAGCGGGCTGAGGGCCTGCGCAGCCTGCTCCGCCGTCTGCACGGTGGTGATGCCCGCGCGGTGCAGCGTCGCCGACGCGGTGATCATGATCGCCATCATCACGAACACGCCGGTCGCCATCCCCGCAAAGACGTCGCCGCGCATCGCGCGAATGTGCGTCTCGTTGACGGCATAGCCCTCTTCGGTCGCTCGCGCCTCCATCTCCTCCGCGGACTGCCAGAAGAACAGGTAGGGCGAGATCGTCGTGCCGGCCAACCCGATCAGCAAGGCGACGTCGGGGCGACCCCATACGATCTTCGGGATTACGATGTCGAGCCCGACCTGCGGCCAGTTCACCTTCGCCACGAAGAGCACGGCGACATAGGCGAGCAGCGACAGGCACAGCCACCGGAGCAGCTTCGCGTAGCGGTGGTAGGGAACGTAGATCTCGGCGAGCACGATCACCGCGCCGAACCCCACCACCCCTGCGAGCGGGGGAACCGGCACGAGCAGGCGAAGGGCCGCAGACATCGACCCGATGTCCGCGGCGATGTTGACGGTGTTGGCGACCGCGACGAGGGCGACACAGAGGAACAACATCGGCCGAGGCAGTCGTTCCCGGATGATGCCGGCGAGGCCCTTGCCCGTGACGAGGGCGAGACGGGCGCACGCTTCCTGCACCGCGAACGCGAGAGGAAGCAGCACCGGCGCGCTCCAAAGCAGCCGGTTTCCGGTCGCGGCCCCGACCTGTGAATATGTGCCGATGCCTGACGGATCGTCGTCTGCGGCGCCCGTGACAATGCCTGGACCGAGTCGGCGGAAGTAGCCCTTGCCCCGGATGCTCGCCCGGGAGGCATGATGGCGTTCGCTGCGCCGCGGCTTGCCTGCTGCCGCGGTGTCGCGCGCCACTTCGCACCTCCATCGGAGCCTTCGAGCGCGGCCGGGTCGCAGCCTGACGTCGATTGAGGTCAGCATAGCGGCGCCCGGCATCGCCCCTGTGACCAAAGCCCCTTGTTCGTGCCCGCGGCGCTCGGTAGTTTCGCTCGAGAGGCGTGCCAACGCATGAGAGGCGGAACGACGTGATCGAGAAGACGGTGGTGGGCTGGGACGGCACGGCATCCGCGCGAGCGGCGATCGACTGGGCCATCGAACGCGGTGTCGGCAAGGGGTTGCTGATGGTTCGCGTGTCGGAGGACCGCATGGCGGCATCCAAATTTTTCGCGGCCGACTCACCGGCCGCCGCGGCGCGGGTCGACCTCATGGAAGATGCCGACCGCGTGCGCGCGGCCCACCCGTCGGTGAGGGTCGAGTCTGAACTCGTGCAGGGCGACCCGGCGGAAGAACTCGGGCGCTATTCCTCCGCCACGACTCTCGTAGTGGTGGGGACTCCGGCCAACACCTCCCCAAGTTTCCGCTACTCGTGGTCGGTCGGCTCTCGACTCGCCGCCTCCGCCCGCGGCCCCATCGCCATCATCCCGTCCGACACCACGGACGACCGAAGCGGCATCGTCGTCGGCATCGACGGGTCGCCGTCATCGCACGGCGCACTAACCTTCGCCGCGGAGGAAGCGCTTCGCACCGATGAGCCGCTTCGAGTGGTGCACGCGTGGCTCGAGCCGGCCGTCTGGCAGGACGTCTACATTCCGGACGACGACTTTCTCGAATCACTCGAGATGATGCACCGGCACGTGCTCGACGAGGCGCTCGCGACCTTGAGTCGGGACTATCCGTCCCTCGCGGTCGAGCAGTTTCTCGCCCGCGGTCGCGCCCAGGACGTGCTCGCGAAAGCGGCGCGTGGCGCGACACTCCTGGTGGTCGGCAACCATGGCCTTCACGGTATCCGGCGCCTGCTCCTCGGATCCGTGAGCCACGCGCTCGTGCTCGGAATCAGGGCACCGATGGTCGTCGTGGGAACAGTCGCCTCGCTCGGTTAGGTCGCGCGGGCGCGCGCCGTACGCCCGGCCGCCGTGTCGTTCGGCGAGCCGCGCCGTTGTGAGGGAACCTCGCTCTAGGCTGTGCTCAGCGCAACTCGCACACCAAGGAGCAACGTGACGAAGGCCCAGACGCCGCCGGCAACGCCGGCCGGTTGGTATCCGGAGCCCACCGGGCTGCCCCTCCAGCGTTGGTGGGACGGCTCCCGGTGGACCGAGCACCTGCACGACCCGTCGCTCGAGGTCTACGGGGCGACGGCCAAACCAATCGTCGGTGTTGGAACTCCCGTGTACAACGTCTACATCTGGCTCGTGGTCGCTTTGACCCTCGTCTCGGTGGCCCGACTGCTCACCTACGACATGCGCGGAGCGGTGCTCGGCTCACGGGTCGGCCCGTCCCTCATCTTCGACCCGGGCTACCTGCTGTCGACCCTCCTGTCGTGGTCCCTCTACCTCGGAACGGTGGCCGTGGCGTTCTTCGACTGGCGAAAATTGACGCGGGACGGCTTCGTGCGCCCGTTCCACTGGGCTTTCGCCTTCATCACGCCGGCGGTCTATGCGATCGGTCGTTCCGTGATCGTCAATCGGCGCGCGGGCCGTGGCCTGGCGCCACTGTGGGCGTGCGTGGCAGTGATCGCGATCTCGCTCGTCGTGACCATCGTCAAGGTCTCCGAGGCGATGTCGGCGGTCCTCCAGTCGATGCCGGGGCTGACCAGCTAGTAGGTCGGATTCGGTTTCGCGCCGCCGAGAAACTCGATCGCGATTCCACACCCAAGTTCGCGCCCAGACGGGAAGGCAGAAACGAGTCTGGCCGCCCGCTTCGCAGCGGACGGCCAGATTTCGCGCTCGGAATGCGCCAGAGACTACTTCGCGGCGTACGCCGGAGCGACCGCGTTGTGAGCGTCGCCGACGCGGTGCACGCGCATGTCGTTCGTGCCGCCGGAGATTCCGGGAGGCGACCCGGCGATCACGACGACCTTCTCACCGAGATCCGCGCGGTTCTCGCCGAGCATCACGTCGTCCACCTGGCCGAACAGGGCGTCGGTGTGGGTCTTGCGGTCAACGAGGTAGGTCTCGGTGCCCCACACCCACGCGAGGCGGTTGCGGATGCCCTCCTCCGGGGTGAAGGCGATGATCGGGATGCGATGGCGCAGTCGCGACATGCGTCGCACGGAGTCGCCGGTCTCGGTGAACACGCACAGGTACTTGGCCTCGACGAAGTCGGCGACCTCGGCAGCGGCGAGCGTGATCGCGCCGCCCTGCGTACGCGGCTTCGTTCCGAGCGGCGGGATGCGCTCGAGTCCGTGCTCTTCGGTGGACTTGATGATGCGAGCCATCGTCTGCACGGTGATGACCGGGTACTCGCCCACGCTCGTTTCACCGCTCAGCATCACGGCATCCGCACCGTCGAGCACGGCGTTGGCCACGTCCGAGGTCTCGGCGCGCGTGGGGATCGGGCTCGAGATCATCGATTCGAGCATCTGCGTCGCCACGATCACGGGCTTCGCCATGCGGCGCGACAGCTCGATGGCGTGCTTCTGCACGATCGGCACCGCCTCGAGCGGAAGCTCGACTCCCAGGTCGCCGCGGGCGACCATGATGCCGTCGAATGCGTCGATGATGGCCTCGAGGTTGTCGACGGCCTGCGGCTTCTCGATCTTGGCGATCACGGGGAGCTTGACGCCCTCTTCGGCCATGATCTCGTGCACGCGGATGATGTCCTCGGCACTGCGCACGAACGAGAGCGCGATGAGGTCCGCTCCGAGTCGCAGGCCCCAGCGCAGGTCTGCCTCGTCCTTGTCGGAAAGCGCCGGCACGTTGACCGCGACGCCGGGCAGGTTGATGCCCTTGTTGTTACTCACCGCTCCGCCCACGACGACCTCGGTCGTGACCACGGTTCCGTCGGTCGAGAGCACCTTGAGCTTGACCTTGCCGTCGTCGATGAGGAGGGGGTCGCCCTCTTTCACGTCGTGCGGCAGGCCCTTGAACGTCGTTCCGGAGATGTCCTTGTTGCCCACGATGTCTTCTATCGTGATCTTGAAGATGTCGCCGACGGCGAGGTCGTACGGTCCGTTCTCGAACTTGCCGAGACGGATTTTCGGGCCCTGGAGGTCCACGAGCACAGCGACGGCGCGCCCGGAATCCTTGCTCGCGCGGCGCACGTTGGAGTAGACCTCCTCGTGCACGTCGTAGCTGCCGTGGCTGAGGTTCATGCGGGCAACGTCGACTCCCGCCTCGACGATGGCCC
>DMKW01000266.1:0-3073 GCA_003454135.1 Microbacteriaceae bacterium | reverse complement strand
TCTTTCTCTTTTAGGTTCAAATCGAATCGACGGGCACGAGAAGTGCCCCGTCTTAGATGGAAATTGCTCGGTCCGTTGGACGAATAGGCGACGGTAGTTCGGTGTCGCCTTCGAGGAAGCGGTCGACTGATGCCGCGGCAGCGCGGCCCTCCGCGATGGCCCAAACGATAAGGGATTGCCCCCGGCCAGCGTCGCCGGCCACAAACACGCCGGCCTCGCTCGTCTGGTAGTCGTCTGCCCGCTCGACGTTGCCCCCGGCCATGGGCACGCGCAACTGGTCTTCGAGCTTGTCGCTTTCGGTTCCGGTGAACCCGAGGGCGAGCAGCACGAGGTCGGCAGGGATCTCGCGCTCGGTGCCGGCCTTGGGAACACGCCGGCCGTCGAGGTACTCGGTCTCCGCGACGCGGATGGCGCGCACCTCGCCCACCTCGTTGGCGAGGAACTCAACGGTCGACGCGAGGTACACCCGCTCCCCGCCCTCTTCGTGGGCACTCGTCACCTCGAACAGGGTGGGGGCCATCGGCCAGGGCTGGTGCACCGGGCGTTCGTTCGGCGGCTGGATGCCGATCGCGAGATTGGTCACCGAGAGCGCGCCCTGACGGTGCGCCGTCCCGATGCAGTCGGCTCCGGTGTCCCCACCGCCGAGCACGACGACGTGCTTGCCCTCCGCGGTGATCTGGTCGGTGACGGTGTCGCCGGCCCCGACGCGGTTCTGCTGCACGAGGTATTCCATGGCGAAGTGCACGCCGGAAAGGTCGCGGCCGGGGATGGGAAGGTCGCGCGGCTTGAGCGCGCCCGTCGCCACGACGACGGCGTCGTACCTGGCGCGGAGGTCGTCCCACGGAATGTCGACGCCGATGTTCACGCCGGCGCGGAAACGAGTGCCCTCCGCCTGCATCTGGCGCAGACGATTCTCGAGGTGCTTCTTCTCCATCTTGAAGTCGGGGATGCCGTAGCGCAGCAGTCCGCCGATACGGTCGTCTCGTTCGAACACGGCAACGGTATGGCCCGCCCTCGTGAGCTGTTGGGCCGCGGCGAGACCGGCCGGTCCGGAGCCGACGACCGCGACGGTCTTGCCGGTGAGCCTCTCGGGGGGATGCGGTTCGACCCAGTCGTTGGCGAACGCCTGGTCGATGATGGAGACCTCGACCTGCTTGATCGTGACGGCCGGCTGGTTGATGCCGAGCACGCACGAGCTCTCGCACGGGGCCGGGCACAGCCGCCCGGTGAACTCGGGAAAGTTGTTGGTCGCGTGCAGTCGTTCGATCGCCTGCCGGCCCTCGCCACGCCACATGAGGTCGTTCCACTCGGGAATCAGGTTGCCGAGCGGGCAGCCCTGGTGGCAGAACGGAATGCCGCAGTCCATGCAGCGGCCGGCCTGTTTGCGCACCGTGGCCGCATCGCCCTGCTCGTAGACCTCTTTCCAGTCCATGAGCCGCAGGCTCACGGGGCGACGAGGCGGAAGCTCACGCTCGCGAGTCTTGAGAAAGCCCTTCGGGTCAGCCACCGGTTACCTCCATGATTCTGCCCCACACCACGTCGCCGTCCGGGTCGAGTCCCTCTTCGACGGCCGTTGCCCGAGTGGCGATGACCGCCGCGTAGTCGCGGGGCAGCACCTTCACGAATCGCGCGATCGTGGCCTCGAGGTCGTCGAGCATCCGCTTCGCCACGGCGGAATCGGTCTCCGCGAGGTGCTTTTCGAGCAGGTCCTTGACGATCTCGACGTCGCCGGCCCCGAGCGGGAGCAGTTCGAGCTCCCCCGAGGTGAGCGAGTCACGGTTGACTCGTTCGGGCTTGAGGTCGTAGATGTAGGCGGTGCCGCCGGACATCCCTGCACCGAGGTTGCGCCCCGTGCCGCCGAGGATGAGGGCGAGCCCACCCGTCATGTATTCGAGCGCATGGTCTCCGACACCCTCGACGACAGCGGTGGCCCCCGAGTTGCGCACGAGGAAACGCTCGCCGACGATGCCGCGAATGAACATGCTGCCCTGGGTGGCCCCGTAGCCGATGACGTTGCCGGCGATCACGTTGTCTTCTGCCCGGAAACCACTCGTGCGGTGCGGGCGGATCACGATCTGGCCGCCGCACAGGCCCTTGCCCACGTAGTCGTTGCTGTCACCGGTGAGGCGCAGCGTGATGCCGCTCGGCAGGAATGCCCCGAACGACTGCCCTGCGGTGCCCGTGAGCAGGACCTCGATCGTGCCGGCCGGCAGGCCGTTCTCGCCGTGGCGCACCGTCACTTCGTGGCCGAGCATCGTGCCGACGGCGCGTTCGGTGTTGCGGATCGGGAGCGTGATCTGCACGTGCTCGCCGCTCATGAGGGCGCCGGCGCTCTGGCGGATGAGCTCGACATCGAAATGCTTGTCGAGTTCGTGCTCCTGCTTGGTGACGTTGGAGCGCGGCTCGTCGTCGCCGAACACGGGGCCGTTGAGGATGGGCGCGAGGTCGAGACCGTCGGCCTTCCAGTGCTCGATCGCGCCGTTGACGTCGAGAACCTCGGCGTGTCCGATGGCCTCCTCGATGGAGCGGAAGCCGAGCTCCGAGAGGTATTCGCGCACCTCCTGGGCGAGGAACTCGAAGAAGTTCACGACGAACTCCGGCTTGCCGGTGAATCTCGCTCGCAGCTCCGGGTTCTGGGTGGCCACGCCGACGGGGCAGGTGTCGAGGTGGCAGACGCGCATGAGCACGCAGCCGGAGACGACTAGCGGCGCCGTGGCGAAGCCGTACTCTTCCGCCCCGAGCAGCGCCGCGACGATCACATCGCGACCGGTCTTCATCTGGCCGTCGACCTGCACGACGACACGACCGCGCATGCCGTTGAGCATGAGCGTCTGCTGTGTCTCGGCGAGGCCGAGCTCCCACGGCGTTCCGGCGTGCTTCAACGAGTTGAGGGGGCTCGCGCCGGTGCCTCCATCGTGCCCGGAGACGAGCACGACGTCGGCGAGGGCCTTCGTCACACCGGCAGCAACCGCCCCGATGCCGGACTGGCTCACGAGCTTAACGTGCACTCGGGCGTCTGGGTTGGCGCGCTTGAGATCGAAGATGAGCTGCTTGAGGTCTTCGATCGAGTAGA
>DMKW01000053.1:10968-12790 GCA_003454135.1 Microbacteriaceae bacterium | reverse complement strand
AATAGATCTTGTATGCGTTGAAAACCGCCTTGCGGAAGCCATCGATCGTGACCATTCCGGAGAAGTTGCCTTGGCCGCTGTCCATGAACTGCGCCCAGTTGACCTTGTCGAGGGAGGGCTGAGAAAGGAAATAGTTGAAATCGCGCAGCAGCGATGAGGCGAGGCCGAACTTATCCTGGGTGCCTCCCTGCGGATAGTTGATCGGGTAGGAGTTGTATTCGTTGAGGTGCAGCTCGGTCGTGTAGAACTGGGATCTCGCCGCCATGAGGCTCTTGATGGATGCCAGATAGGCGTCGATCTGGGCCGGCTCACCGGTCACTGTGCTCGGATACTGGTGGAAGGAGAGGAAGTCGAGCGGAAGGTTGTTGGCGACGACGTAGTCGAGGTACGGAGTGATCCAATCAGTGCGATTCGCCGAGGAGAGACCTCCTATGACCGCATCGGCATCTCCCTGTCGAAGTCCGTTGGTGCCGTATTTGTAGAGATCGAAGTAGTCATTCATCGTCCCAGTGAAGAATGTGCTTCCGAAGTCGGGTTCGTTCCAGATCTCGTGATACCCAACCGATTTATTCGCCTGCTTGAAGTGGGCGGTGTAGGCGTTGAGGACCTGCTGCCAGCCCGGGAGACTCGACGGCTTGCTACGCCAATCACCCCCGATCTGTAGCGGTGCTGGCTCGTAGCCATATGACCAGTACGGCACCACTCCGCGTGTGTCGAGCTGACCGACGAGTTGATCGGTGCCTGTGAAGTCGTATTGCAGATTGCCGACGGTTCCGGTCACCGGATTCGGGGTGAGCCCACAGAACGGCGCGGCACCGAGACCACCATCGATTCGCAGCGACTCTGGCTTGATGTCATTGATGAGGTTGATATCGCGGTTGTACTGGCTCGACGGAACGATGCACGAGTTGTAGACCGCGAACTTGTTCTTGATCAACGGATTGTCGACCGGAACCGCGAAGTTGGCGGCGACCGTAACCGTTGCAGCATCCGCCCGCAATGGCAGCGACTGAATACCGGCGGCCACGCAGGCGGCGGCGAGAACAACCGCGGCAATTCGACGCAGTCGTTGCCGCGGCACGGGATATGGTCTGGATCGGGGCAGGGCTGTTGAGGTTGACGAGATCAAACCAGCCGTATCGCGTGCGCCCAGCGTGCGTCGTTTCATGAGAATCCCCGTCTCTCGACTCTGTCACGCGGCGAGAAGCCACCTTGTCTGCCACGTGGTAGACGAAGTTACCACGTGGCAGATTCAGATGCCCAGAGATGCTTCACGATTTCCATTCAGGCCGAATTGAGGCGCCCGCGAACGATCCGCTCCATAGCCGCGGACTCGGCCTTGGGGTGCCGATCCTCGGTCAACAGCCCATTGCGCTCCTGGAGAGTGTCCGTCAACTGCGTGTAGCAGAACCCAGCGAGACCGGATCGCTCGTCGACTTCCGCAAAGAGCGCATCCAACCGCCGAAGAAACTCCCGCGTATCGGCGACTGAACCGTAGCCCTCCCAGGTTCCATCGGTCGGCGCGAGATTCACCCCACCGAACTCCGAGAGCACGACGGGAACCGAGGATGCCTGTCCTTCGCTGAGGCGATCACCAACCGTGACACGACGTCCACCGGCTCGACCGCGAAGGACAGTAGCCACGATCCGTTCATCGTCGCCGTAGCGTTCACGCAGCGGGGCAGGATGCTGGCTGTAGTCATGAATCCCGAGCAGATCGCCGACTACATACTCCCAGCCGTCATTGCCGAGCACCGGCCGTGTCGGATCGAGTGCCTTGATGAGGTGGTGTACAGCCATTACCGCCGAACGCTGCTGCGCG
>DMKW01000053.1:0-10716 GCA_003454135.1 Microbacteriaceae bacterium | reverse complement strand
CACACCAGGAGTCCCAATCGATCGCACCAATAGAGAAACCGGGGATCGGCAACGACCTGGTGCATGCGGATTCCGTTGAATCCCAGGCTCTTGATCAGCTCCACCTCCCTCTTAAGATCGACCTCCGATGGCGAAGCCAGGTGCGTTTTCGGCCAGTATCCCTGCTCCAGTACCAATCGGAGAAAATAGGGCCTGCCGTTGAGGAGGAATGCGCGGTCGTCCGCACCCACCGTTCGCAGCCCGAGATATGACCGGGCTTCATCGATCAGGTCACCGTCTGAGCGCAACCGGAGCACGACGTCAATGAGCCTGGGGTGTTCCGGCGACCAGCACAGTTCTTCGGGCTCGGCATGGAGCCGCTGATCTTCCAGATGCACGGTCGCACGCAACACTCCAGCGGTCACCGAGTGCGACGACCGGGCCAGCGCTGCACCGTCGGCTGAGAAGGAAAGCTCCAATTCCAGCTCTGGCCCGCTAGGACCGCCGAAGCGCACTTCGACCTCAACGCTTCCCGGCGAGGCCATCGGCAACCAGACGACGGAAGCAATGTGCCGTTCTGAAAGCTCCTCGAGCCAGACCGTTCGCCATATCCCTGTCGTACGGCGATACCAGATCACGTGGGGATCGGGCATCCAATCCTGTTTCCCCCGCGGTTGCTCTAAATCGCTGTGATCATCATGCGCTCTTAAGACAATGATCTGCTCCGGGCCGTCGACCAAGGCATCGGTGATGTCGAAGCTGAATCGTGTCTGACCACCCTCATGCCCCCCGAGATACTGGCCGTTGACCCAGACCTCCGCCGAGTAGTCGACCGCCTCGAAATGCAGAATGAACCTGGTACTGTTCTCGCTCCCGCTCAGCCGCACGGCCTTGCGATACCAGACGACGTCCAGGCCGTCTTCGACTATCCCTGAAAGCTCGGATTCTGGCGGGAAGGGAACCAAGATCTCGCGGTCGAAGACCGCGGGATCGCGATGCCAGCCCTCGCGTCGCCCGATGTCGCCTTCGTCCACGGCAAACTGCCATAATCCGTTGAGGTTGGTCCAATGCTCCCTGGTGAGCTGCGGACGTGGATGCTCATCGGACACTGGCAACAACTCCCGCGGAACTCGCGACACGCACTGTAGCGAATGCCCCGGCGGGAGCCCCGATTAGGGCGGCCGTGACCCTCGCCATGCCGGTGGGCACGGCGCGAGCGGGTATATGCGCGGACCAGTCGAACGTGCTGGCGTTTTCGCCGATAAACGTGGTCCGGGACGGATCGGTGCGGTCGATACGCAGCATCACGGAACCCGGTGCCGAGCTGCCATCGGCGAAGACCACCGTCGCGTGTGATTCGGTCAGAGCAGCCACTGGCACCTCGACGCCCCCGACCAACACGGCGTTGTCGACGTCGGCTGTGCCGAAACGGATGATAGCGGTCGCCTCGTCGACGTCCATCCATGATGACGCGGCGCGGTTTACGAAACTGTAATTGACGCGTTCGGCGAGCCGCCGCGTGGTGGCGGCCGCCTCCGAACCGAGTTCGATACCGACCACGGCCCCACGCTCCAGCGTGAGCACGATCGCCCCGTCGACAATCGCGATGTCCTGCGCCGCCGCAGGGCTGCCGTTGGCGCCAACCAGTGTAATGCGAGCCCGTTCCAGGATGGCTCCCACCTCCACCCGGAGTTCCAGGCCCGCGCTGTGCCGGTTCCACGCCAGCACCGCCGACCGCCCTCCATCGCTGGACGCGATCGCGCCAAGGCCTTCCGGACCCGTGATGTTCACGCGGCGGCGCTCCACCGGCATCGACTGGTAGAGGCGGTAGACCCGGTACAGCGGTTTCTCCGCTCCCTCGATGTCGATCATCCCGGAGAAATTGTCGTGGCCGCTGTCGAGAAACTGTGCCCAGCTGACCCTCGTCAGCGGAGAAACGCGGAGGAGACGCGGCAGGTCGGCGGCAAAAGCCGCGCCCAGCAGATGCGTATCCTGCGGACCGCCCCGCGGATAGTCGATCACGAAGGAGTTGTACTCGTTGAGGTGAAGTTCGAGCTGCTGGAATACATCGAATTCCGCGAGAATTCCCAACACCGTGTCGATCGACTTCTGCACGGAAAAAGTGCCGTAATGATGGAAGGACAGGAAGTCCAACGGAAGTTGTTCCTCCTGCACCATCGCCAAGAAGCGCCTGATCCATTCACCGTTGACCGATGCGGCGGCGAGGGCAGGGCCGCCGATCCTCGCCTGTGGATCCGCTTCACGAATGGCGAGGGCCGTCTGCCGGTAGAGGTCGAGGTAGTCCTCGAGGTCGCCTGCGTAGAAGATCGGCTCCGCCGTCCGTTCGTCCCGGAGATCCGGCTCGTTGTAGACCTCGTGATAGCCGATTCGCACACCCCGTTGGCGGGCACCGATCACGTAGGCACGAACGGTGTCGACCCAGACGGAGTTGTCGGCCGCCATATGGCGCCAGTCCTGTCCCGGCTCGCGTGCGGCGACGGGCGCGTAGCAGTACGACCAGTAGGGCGTTACACCGTTACGCTCCAGGACGCGCGCGATGGAGTCCGTTTCGTCGAAGGAGTAGCTCGCTTTGCCATCGCGCAATTCGACGACCTCGCGAGACCAGGGCATCCATTCCGCGCCCCATCCAAGGTCGATCCTCAAATGCGACGCACCACTCTCTGCGAAGAAGCGCTCATCTCGCTCATAGGTCGAGAAGGGCACGAGTCCGGAGTTGAAGAGGCCAATGCGATCTTTCGAGAGCGGGTAGTCCTCGAGCATGGAGAAATCCACGGCAAGGGTTGCTGAACTGACAACAGGTTTCACTGGTGGTCCTTTGTTCGCGGTGCTGAATCAGTTGGCGAGGCCGCTCATGGCGATGCCACGAACGATCCAGCGTTGAAAGATGAGATAGGCGATGACGATCGGGAGCGAGACCAGGGTGACCCCGGCCATGATCTCCCCGTATTGACTGTCGTATCGTCCGACCATGGACTGCAGCGCTTGCGTGAGAACCCAGTTCTGCTGCGACGACAGATAGATCGAGTTCACGTAGAAGCTGTTCCACAGCTGCACGAAGGTCAACAGGCCCATGGCAAGGTAAGCCGGTGCGGAAAGAGGCACGATCACGCTGAAGAACGTGCGCCATGACCCCGCGCCGTCGATCGACGCCGCATCTTCGAGTTCCCTGGGGAGCGTCAGAAAGAACTGCCTGAAGAAGAAGCTCGCAAAAGCTGTGCCGAAGAGCATCGGCACGATGATCGGCAGCGGAGTGTCGATCCAACCCAGGTTGCGGAAAGTCACGTACTGCGGGATGAGCGTCGCCTGCGCAGGCACCATCAGGGTGAGAAGCAAGGTCACGAGCAATGCCTGGCGTCCGGGGAAACGGAAACGGGCGAGCGCGTACCCTGCGAGTGAGCTGGAGAACAGCGTTCCCGCCGTACCAAAGATGGCGATGACCGCGGTGTTTCCGAAATAGCGCCAGAAGTCGGGAAGGACCGTGAACAGTTTTTCATAATGCGCGAGGGTGATCGGATGCGGGATCAGTTGGTCGGCCGAGAACATGTTCGCATCCGTGCGCAGCGACATCGAAGCGGCCCAGACGACAGGGAAAATATATGCCGCGACCACGATGATCATGAGGGCGTGATAACCGGCCGTCGTGATGCGCTTCGCGTCGCGCTCAGTGAGCCCGTCGCGCACGGAGACGCGCCCGCTGAGTTGGCCTGCGGATACCTTCGACAGGCTGGGAACTGTCATGATCGAGCCTTCCTTCTCCGGAGATTCCGTTGCCGACCGCGGTCAGCCCCGTCGTAGTAGACCCAGCGCCGACTGACAAGGAACTGGAGCGCAGAAATCACAAACGTGAGAATGGCCAGCATCCAAGCGATCGCCGCTGCGTAACCGAGGCCGGAGAGCCGTTCGCTGTAGTTGAACATCTGGTTGTACATGTAGAGCACGATCGACCGCGTCGAGTTGGATGGTCCCCCCGCACCCGCCACCCCGGCGTTCGACGTCGTCATCGCGACAACCGGATCGAAGAGCTGGAGGGCGCCGATGAGAGAGGTCACCATCAGGAAGAACACGGTGGGCGAAATCATCGGCAAAGTCACATTGCGAAAACGTTGGAACCAGTTAGCGCCATCGATTGTCGCGGCCTCGAGAAGGGTGGTCGGCACGCCTTGCAGGGCTGCAACGTAGAGGGTCATTCCGTAGCCGACGGCCTGCCAGGTCGTCACCGCTGCGATCGAGAGCATCGCAGTCGCCGGATCAAGCAGCCAGGCCGGACTGTGGACGCCGAAGAGTTCGACGCCCAGTGTCACCGGGCCGGTCTGACTGTTGAACATCCATCGCCAGACGATGCCGACCGCGATCTGCGAGATCACATACGGCAGAAAGAGCAGGGCACGGTAGACACCGACGAACCGCCTTGGCACATAGGTGAGGAGGGCTGCGATAAGCGAAAAGAACAGGAAGCTGCTCGTGCCGAGCAGAATAAATTTGACGGTGTTCCAGAGCACGGCGAGGATGCGGCCGTCTTGGAAGAGGTACGCCCAGTTTCCCAGGCCGATGAAGGTGGGATCGGGCGCGATCAGATCCCACGTGGTGAAGGAGTAGCCGAACGATGCCACGAGAGGAACCGCGATGAACAGCAACAGGCCGGCGACCTGAGGCAGCACGAACAACATGGCTGTTCGGCTCTCGCGACGTGTCGGTCCCGAACGGCGCGTGCGCCGATGTTCCCCGGATTGCGACGTCATTCGACTACTCCCCCATATCCAGTTCGCTGCTACTTCTTCTGGAGCTTCAGGACGCTATCGATCTTGCTGGCGCAGAGGCCGGCCAAAGCTTGCTCGGCCGTCTTCCGATTGCTCATGATGTCCTCAAGAGCCGGCCCGAATCCGTCCTGTCCGGAGACCGCGGCCCAGACGCTCGCGGGATCCACGTTGGTGAAGCTCTGCGGCCACCCTGCGGGCTTGACCTGGGCCTCGACGAGGTGGCTTGGCTCTCCCGGAGCCTGCGCGAATGCCGTTCCGAGAGCTACATCTTTGTAGGCTGGAATCAGCCCCATCTGCTTGCCAGAGCCATCGGTTGCCATGTACTTGATGAACTCCCAGGCCGTGTCCTTGTTCTTCGACCCCTGATACATGGCCCAGTTGTGGATCTGGATCAGCGTCGCGTTGCCGGCACTTCCTCTCGGAAGAGCGGTCATGTCGTACTTCAACGTCGGGTTCTGGTCCGCCACCTGCTGAACCTGCTCATGCGATCCCTGCTGCATCGCAACCTGACCCTTGATCCAGCGCGAATAGCCTGGTTCCTCCTGTTGGAGCTGTGGGGTGATCGTGGAGTGGTCTTTCCACATGAGGTCCTGAATGTACTGGAACGCATCAATGGTCTGCTGCTTGTCGATGATGCACTGGTTTCCGAGCTTGCCGCCGAGGATTCCGCCGCCGAACGCGGCGAGGATGGGGGCATAACCGGGCTGAATGAGCCCAGCGGCGAAGTTGAAATAGCCGTATTGCTTGATTTTCTGCGGGTTGAAGTTCGGGCTCTCGGCGTTGTTCCCGTTCTCGTCGATGGTCAACTTCTTCGACCACTCACGAAGGTCGTCATAGGTGTAAGAGCCATCTGCCGGCGGTTCAGCCAGTCCCGCCGCTGCGAACATGGCCTTGTTGTAATACAGGGACTGCACGTTGTACCCCATCGGCAAGGCATGAACGGTGTCGTCCTTCGGGGAGGTCAACGCCTTGATCACCAGCGGGGTGAAGTCTCCCAGATTCAGGCCGCTCTTCTTGACGAACGGTCCCAGGTCGGCGATCACACCATCATTGACCATGTCGAAGTAGTTCCAGCTGCCCGGTACCACCACATCTGGCATGTTCTTGCCGGCGATCAGTGTCTTGCAGGCCGCATAGTCGACTCCGCAATCACCGGTTTCCCAGGTGATCTTGATGTCCGGGTGCGCCTTCTCGAAGGCGGCAGCCGGCGCCTTGATCGACGCGATGTCGGTGCTGTTACCCCACAGCATCACCCGAAGGTTCTTGCTGGAATCGCCGACGGTCGCCGTACAGCCGGCGGCTAGCAACAGCGCGGCGGCGGCCACAATGCCGATCAGGCCTCTCTTGATGTGTCCCACGTGAATCTCCTTTGGTTCTAAGAGAAGTGCTTTTATACCTGAGTGCTATAGCACTCAGTAATATTTACCACGTGGCTTGCCACGTGGCAAATTAACCGGCGCGTCGACACGCTAGCCTCGGGTGACGCGCCGTCGAGGCGTCAACCCGAGTCCTGTGGGTAGACCGCGCTATCGCCCGATTGTGGATTCTCTGGCGACAAGTCGGAAGGGAATATCGAGTTCGACGCTGTCCACCTCGGCAAGGCCGTCGAGCCGGGCGGCGAGCCGTGCAACCGCCTCCTTGGCGATGAGGGGCTTGTCCGGCGAGATCGTCGTAAGGCTGGGGACGGAGAATCGCCCTTCCTCCAGGTCGTCGAAGCCGACTACCGCGACATCCTCCGGTATCCGGACCCCAAGATCGTATGCGGCTCTGATGGCGCCGAGAGCGAGAAGATCGGTAGCACAGAAGACTGCATCGATCGTGGTGTCGAGTGACAGCAACTCGCGCATAGCGTTCTCGCCGTCCGCGCGATGATAGGCCACTGTTTCCCGGGACAGTTCCGGGCGTGCGACCATACCTGCGCTATCGAGTGCCTGGAGGTACCCGGTCTTTCGCAGGTCGGCCATAATCAGCTGATTCTGTTCCTGCGCCCCGATAAAGCCGATGTTGACGCGACCCTGCCCGATGAGGTGCTCCGTGGCCATGCGAGCGGCAGCCACGTTATCGATGCCGACATGATCCAGGAGGCCCTCACCGCCACGCTCGCCGACGAGAACGATCGGGGCTCCAGACCTCCGCTCCGCGACGGTCGCCACGTCGGTGCCGACCGGACTGAAAATCGTCCCCTCGGCGTATTCGGCGAACTGCCCACCGATGGCGGCTATCTCTCGCTCGAGGTCCCCGAGGGTTTGGGTGATAACGACCGTCAGCCCCTGCTCTTCTGCATAGTGCACAACCCAGCGGGCCAGTTCGGCGAAATAGGAGACATCCAACTCGGGAATAACGAGCTGGATCACCCGGGTTCGGCCCAGTCGAAGACTCCTTGCGGCATGGCTCGGCATGTAGCCCAGCTGGGCTACAGCTGCCTCGACCCTTGTGAGAACGTTAGGGCTGATGTGGGGGTAGCCGTTGATGACATTCGACACAGTCTTGCGGGATACGCCGGCGACTCTTGCAACATCGGCTTGAGTTACGGACACGACACCTCTCTCGTTCCCTGACAGCAGTGTAATTGTGACATGTCGCCGCTCGTTGTCGAGCACCACACGTCACACCCATGTCCGACTTTGCGACGAGGTCAGCGGAGCCGCCTCGACTAACCTCCGGACCTTTCGGAGCCGAGTCGGCGCTGTTCCTCGACATCGTCCGGAAGCGGACGGGCAACCGGAATCTTGCTTCCCAGCACTTGCTCGACGACACCACGGGCGATCCGCTGGGGCGTGAGGCCCACCTCTTCGAGAATCTCGGCGCGCGTGCCGTGTTCGAGGAACTCGTCGGGCAGCCCGAGCTCATTGAGGGCCGTGTCGACCCCGGCCGCCCTGAGGTCCTGGCGGATGCGCGTGCCGATTCCGCCGACGCGGATGCCGTCCTCGATCGTCACGACGAGGCGATGCTGGGCCGAGAGTTCGATGACGCTTGGTGGCACCGGCACGACCCAGCGCGGGTCTATAACCGTCGCGCCGATCCCCTGCGCAGCGAGACGTTCGGCCACCCGCAGGCCCAGCTCGGCCATCGGCCCGACCGTGACGATGAGCACGTCCCTGTGGGGCGCCTCGACGAGCACATCGACGCCGTCGTCCGTGCGTCGCACCGCGTCGATCTCGTTGCCCACGTTGCCCTTGCCGAAGCGCACGACCGTCGGGGCGTCCGTCACGGCGACCGCCTCGCCGAGTTCCTCGCGAAGGCGGGTCGCATCCCGCGGTGCGCTGAGCCTGATGTTCGGAATGACCTGCAGGATGGCGAGATCCCACATGCCATGGTGGCTCGGTCCGTCCGGTCCGGTGACACCGGCACGGTCGAGAACGAAGGTGACGCCCGCCTTGTGCAGGGCCACATCCATGAGCACTTGGTCGAACGCCCGATTGATGAAGGTCGCGTAGAGCGCCACCACCGGGTGCAGCCCGCCGAAGGCGAGACCGGCCGCGGAGGTCACCGCGTGCTGTTCCGCGATGCCGACGTCGAACACGCGGTCCGGGTACTTCGCGGCGAGCTTGTCGAGCCCTGTCGGTCGGAGCATGGCGGCGGTGATGCCGACGATCGTGGGATCGGCATCAGCGAGTTTGACGATCTCTTCGGAGAAGATCGAAGTCCACGAAGGGCGGTCCGAGCCGCCGATGGGCTCGCCGGTCTCCGGATCGATGTGGCCGACGGCGTGGAACTGGTCGGCGAAATCCAGGACGGCGGGCTCGTAGCCTTTCCCCTTCTGGGTGATCGCGTGCACGATCACCGGAGCGCCGTAATTCTTGGCCTGCCGGAGCGCCTCCTCGATGGCGCGCTCGTCGTGGCCGTCGACCGGTCCGATGTACTTGATGTCGAGGTTGGAGTAGAGCGCCTCGTTATTGGTGAAGCGGCTGAGGAAGCCGTGCGTGCCTCCGCGGATGCCGCGGTAGAAGGCCCGGCCGGGTGCGCCGAACAGGTCGAAGAAGCGCCGGCTGGACGCGTACAAGCTGCGGTAGGAACGGCGCGTGCGCACGTCGTTGAGGAACCTGGCCATTCCGCCGATGGTCGGAGCGTACGAGCGCCCGTTGTCGTTGACGATGATCACCAGGTTGCGACTGTTGTCGTCGCTGATGTTGTTGAGCGCCTCCCACGTCATGCCGCCGGTGAGGGCACCGTCGCCGACGATCGCGACGACGTGGCGATCCTGCTGCCCGGTCATCTGGAAGGCGCGCGAGATGCCGTCGGCCCAACTGAGCGAACTCGACGCGTGCGAGCTCTCGACAATGTCGTGCACGGATTCGGACCGTTGCGGGTAGCCGGCCAGGCCGCCTCGCTCGCGAAGGCGCGAGAAATCCTGCCGACCGGTGAGGAGCTTGTGCACGTAGGACTGGTGCCCCGTGTCGAAAACGATCGCATCGCGCGGCGAGTCGAACACTCGATGCACCGCCATCGTCAGTTCGACGACGCCGAGGTTCGGACCGAGGTGTCCCCCGGTCTTGGACACCTCGGTGATGAGGAAAGCCCTGATCTCGGCGGCGAGCTCCACGAGTTGTTCCGTGCTGAGCGCATCGAGGTCGCGGGGACCATGGATGCTCTCGAGAAGACTCATCCGGCCAGCCTAAACCAGCGACCTCAAAACGTACTGGAGGATGCCTCCGTTGCGATAGTAGTCGGCCTCACCGGGTGTATCGATTCGCACGACGGCGTCGAACTCAACGGTCTGCTTGCCCGCCGGCGAGTGCTCACTGGGGGCGGCGGTGACGTGCACGGTCTTCGGAGTCGTTCCCGAGTTGAGCTCCGCGAGCCCAGAAATGCTCACGATCTCCGTGCCGTCGAGGCCGAGAGACGCCCAACCTTCCCCCGCCGGGAACTGCAGCGGCACGACGCCCATTCCGATGAGGTTGGAGCGGTGGATGCGCTCGAAGCTCTCGGTGATGACCGCCTTGACGCCGAGGAGGCTCGTGCCCTTCGCCGCCCAGTCGCGCGATGAGCCCGATCCGTATTCCTTGCCGGCGAAGATCACGAGCGGCGTTCGCGCCGCCTGGTAGTTCTGGCTCGCATCGTAGATGAACGACTGCGGGGCATCCGGCTTCGTAAAGTCGCGGGTGTAGCCACCCTCTACGCCATCCAGCAGCTGGTTGCGCAGGCGGATGTTCGCGAACGTCCCGCGTATCATCACCTCGTGGTTGCCCCGACGCGAACCGTAGGAGTTGTAGTCCTTGCGGTCGATGCCATGCTCGTCGAGGTACTTGCCGGCCGGGCTGTCGGCCTTGATGTTGCCGGCCGGACTGATGTGGTCGGTCGTGACGGAGTCGGCGAGCTTGGCGAGAACGCGCGCGCCCGCGATGTCAGACACCGGTGTGATTTCCATCGTCATGCCGTCGAAGTACGGGGGCTTGCGCACGTAGGTGGAGTTCTCATCCCACTCGAAGGTGGAGCCGGTAGGGGTGGGCAGCGAACGCCAGCGCTCGTCGCCGTCGAAGACGCCGGCATATTCGTGCGTGAACATCTCGGTGTCGATCGAGGAGTCGATCGTCGCCTGCACCTCGGCGGCATCCGGCCAGATGTCTTTGAGGAAGACGTCGTTGCCGTCGGTGTCCTTGCCGAGCGAGTCGACCTCGAAGTCGAAGTTCATCGACCCGGCGAGGGCGTAGGCGATGACGAGCGGCGGGCTCGCGAGGTAGTTCATCTTGACGTCGGGGTTGATGCGGCCCTCGAAGTTGCGGTTTCCGGAAAGCACCGCGGTCACCGCGAGGTCGTTGTCCTGCACCACTCTCGAGATCTCGTCTTCGAGAGGGCCGGAGTTGCCGATGCAGGTCGTGCAGCCGTAGCCGACGAGGTAGAAGCCGAGGTCCTCGAGGTAGCCGTTGAGGCCGGCCTTCTCGTAGTAGTCGGTGACGACCTTCGAGCCGGGCGCGAGGGTCGTCTTGACCCACGGCTTCGACTTCAGGCCCTTCTTGCT
>DMKW01000258.1:9849-19670 GCA_003454135.1 Microbacteriaceae bacterium | reverse complement strand
CCCAGTACTGCTCGGTCACGAGCTCGAAATCGGCGATGCCCTCTGTGATCGGATGCGCGGCCGCGGCCGGAAGCATGTTGATCGTGTGCGGCACGTAGTTGTCGGACTGCTCGCCGGTCCGGTCCTCCGGGCGCTTGCCTGGGTGGCACGCGAACTGGCCGCCGATGAGCTGCAGGTAGTCGGAGGTGTTGCGGTACGAGTCGGCGATGCCGCCGTGCCAGCCCGCGAGCCCGGTTCCCCTCTCGACGGCACGCCTGAGTCCCGCGAACTCGTCCGGTTCTATAGTCGACATCGTGTTGGTCTGCACGATCAGGTCAACAGTGTCCATGTATTCGGCATCCGCGTAGGGCGCCGGAGTGCCCTCGACCCGCACGGTGAAGCCGTTCTTCTCGAGAAACGGGATGAAGACGTTGGTCGTGTCGACGGGCTGATGCCCGTCCCAGCCCCCGCGCACCACGAGGGCGTGGCGTTGCTCGGAGCCGCCTGATGGGTGAAGTGAGGTCATTTTTCTGTACTTTCTTAGCCGACGGTGAGCGGGGTCAGCGGTTGCTGAAGGCTGCGTCGAACGCCGCCGCTGGCGCGTCCGGTGAAGAGCGTCACAGGTCGCGTCACGATTGTTCCTTCGGCACGCTCGGGCCCGACGGATCGGCCGGATTGGTCCAGGCGCTGCCGTTCGCGGCGCTGGCTTCCACCGCGGCGAGCACGCGTTGCACCTGAAGCCCGTCGGCGAACGACGGTCTCGGCTGGCGTCCCTCGGCGATGTCGACCACGAGGTCGCGCACCTGGTGGGAGAACGGATGCTCGTAGCCGAGACCATGGCCGGTCGGCCACCAGGCGGCTGCGTACGGATGCCCTGGCTCTGTCACGAGAATCCTTGTGAAGCCCTGCTCGCCCTGCGGATCGCGCGCGTCGTAGAACTCGAGTTCGTTCATCCGTTCGAGGTCGAATGCCAGTGCGCCGTCTGAACCGCTGATCTCGATCCGGAACGCGTTCTTCCTTCCCGTCGCGTAGCGGGTGGCTTCGAACGCGCCGAGACCTCCCCCGCTCAGCCTCGCAGAGAAGAGGGCGACGTCATCGACCGTGACGGCCCCGAACTCTCCTGACGCCGTTCCGCCGAGGCCGACCGATTCCGCGAGCGTTGGCCGCTCGGTCACAAAGGTGTGCAGCACGCCGCTCACGGAGTCGAGCGATTGCCCGGTGATGAACTGGACCGCGTCGATCGCGTGGGCGCCGATGTCGCCGAGAGAACCCGATCCAGCGAGCGCCTTGTCGAGTCGCCACGTCATCGGACCACTCGCGTCGACGAGCCAGTCCTGAAGGTACTGAGCGCGCACCTGGCGGATCTCGCCCAACCGTCCCGCGGCCACGAGGTCCCGGGCGAAGGTGATTGCCGGCACCCGGCGGTAGCTGAAGCCGACCATCGCGAAGACGCCGGAGCGGGCCGCGATCTCGGCCGCCCTCGTCATTCGGGCGGCTTCCTCCACACTGTTGGCCAGCGGTTTTTCGCACAGCACGTGTTTGCCGGCCTCGAGCGCGGCGATCGCGATCTCGGGGTGAACGTTCCCCGGCGCGCAGATGTCGACGAGGTCGATGTCATCCCGCTCGATCACGCGGCGCCAGTCGGTCTCGGCTTCGTCCCAACCGAACTTGGCCGCAGCGGCCGCCGTCCTGGCCCCGTCCCTCCCGACGATCACCGAGCGACGCGGCTCGAGCGGAAGGTCGAAGAATCGGGGGGCCACCCGCCAACCCTGCGAGTGGGCCGCGCCCATGAAACCGTATCCGACCATTGCGACGTTGAGCCGGGGTCCGTTGTGATGCACTTCTAGCTCCAGGAGTTCATTGCTGCGTCGTGGTGGGTCGTGCGGTACCCGGTCCGGGCGTTTCGGCGAAACAGGGCTCCCGTCACTTGCTGAATCCTGCCGTCATTCCGCTGACCAGCTGACGTCGCCCGAAGACGTAGAGCACGAAGACGGGGAGCGTCGACAGCACGACCGCGGCGAGCACCGCCGGGACATTGACGCTGAACTGCCCCTGGAAGGTCCAGAGCGACAGCGGCAACACTCTCTTCTCCGGACTCTGCGTGAGCACGAGAGGAAAGAGGAACCCGTTCCAAACCCCGAGGGCGTTGTAGAGCGCGACCGTGACGATCGCGGGCCGCGACAGGGGGATCACGAGCGAGAACAGCATCCTCCAATTGGTCGCGCCATCGACCTTCATCGATTCGAACAGCTCCTTCGGGATGTCCCGGATGAAGTTGGCGAGAATGAGCACGGTCAGCGGGATCGCGAACCCGATCGAGGGCAGGATGAGCGCGAGCAGGCTGTCGTACAGGCCCGCCTTGCTCAGCATGTAGAACAGCGGGATGATCGTGGCCTGCAGGGGGATCGCGAGGCCGAGCAGGAAGAGCGAGAATGTCGCCCGCACGAACCATGTCTGGGACCTCACGATCGCGAACGCCGCCATGATCGAGATGAAGACGGTGACGACCACGCTCGCCACGGTGATGATGAGGCTGTTGGCCAGGTAGAGGAAGAAGTCGCTCTGCAGCACGAGTGCGTACTGGTCGAATGTCGGATTGACGGGAGGCAACAACTGGTTGCTCGAGAAGAACCCGGCCTGGGGGCGGACGCTCGTGATCACGATGTAGTAGATCGGCAGGATGATGATCGCGAGCCACACGAATCCCCCGATGCCGGCGAGCACGTTGGGCTTCTCCCCCGCGCGCCTCCTGCCGGCCCGGCGCGTCCGCGAGTGCTGGCTGTTGGCCGCCGCGCTCGCCTTGGCGGCCTGACGCTCCAGAACGTTTGCCATTACAAGCCCTCCTGTTGGCTGGTCATCTTCGCGAACCCGCTGAACTTGGTCAGCCCGAGGGCGAGCAGGAGTCCGATCACGACGAGGATCATCGCCATGACGCTTGCCTCGCCCATCTGGTTTGCCGAGAATCCCGTGACGTACATGTCGATGGGGAGAATGCGGATGCCCGCACTCGGCACGCCGCCGGTAAGCACGAAGATCACGTCGAAGTAGGTCAGCGAACCGACCACCATGAGCGTGGACGAGGTGACGATCGTGTAGCGCAGCTGCGGCAGGGTGATCGCGAAGAACTGCTGCATCCGGCTTGCGCCGTCGATCTCCGCCGCCTCGTAGAGGGACGCCGGGATCTGGCGCACACCGCCCTGGTAGAGCAAAGTGTGGAACGGCACGAACTGCCACGCGATGATGAAGACGACGACGTAGAGGATCAGATCCTGGTTGCCGAGCCAGTCCTGCTTGAGGAACGGGATGCCAAGCGACGCCGCGAGCCCGAAGTTGGGGTCGAGGATTGCCTTGAACGCGATGGCGATCGCCGCAGACGACAGGATGAGCGGCAGGAAGAAGACGGCAGCGAGCACGCCTCGGTAGCGCTGCCGTCCGGCCGTAAAGACGCCGAGCAGGAGGCTGATCGGGGTCTGGACGACCCACGAGATGACGATGACCTTGAGGCTCAGCACGAGCGCGGTGATCGTCACGGGATCGGTGAGCACCTTGGGCCAGTTGGCGAGGCCCACCCACACCGGATCGCTGATGGCATCCCACTTGGTGAAGCTCAGGTACAGCGCGACCGCGAGCGGCACGATCGCGAAGACCAGGAAGAACGTGAGGGCTGGAGCAATCATCCAGCCGCTGGGGCCGACGCGACTCTTGCTCGTCACGACGGCCCCGCGGTTTGTAGACACTTTCTTACTGGCCGATCGTCTTGTTCATGTTGTCGGAGAACTGCTGCGGGGTGATCTGCTTGTTGAAGAGCTGGTCGAGGTTGGTCAGCAGCGCGGTCGCCTGTGCCGGCGGGAGCGCCTGGTCCCACGACATCTGGAAGTTCGGTGCTGCCTTGGTGAGGTTGTAGACACCCGTTCCGAAGTCGGAGCCGGCGCTGGCGATCTTGCTGTCGATGTTCTGGATCGGCGGCACCTGTCCCTTCTTGATCATCCGGTCGATGTAGCCGGAGTCGAAGACGCCCTTCGTCAGGAACGAGACTGCCGCCTTCTGTTGCGCCTTGGACGCGGCCGACGACACCGAGAAGTATCCAGAAGGGTTGCCGACGATGTCTGCCGGGTCGCCCTTGCCGCCGGGGACGGCGGGGAAGGTGGTGTAGCCGAGTCCCGACTTCACGAAGTCGGCGGCCTGCGTCTGGAACGTGCCGTAGACCCATGCACCCTGGAGCATCATGGCCGCCTTGCCGGTGTAGAGCAGCGCGACATCCGCGTTGCTGTCAGCGGTCACGGAGGAGAAACCGTCGACGAAGCCGCCGGCGCTCACGAGCTGCTGGATCATCGTGTTGGCCTTGATGATTCCGGGGTCGGACCATGACCCCTTCTTGCCGGCCATCACCGCATTGAACGCGTCCGGGCCCGCCACGCGGTCTACGAGGTACTCCTCCCACATGAGCTCCGGCCACTTGCTGGCACCGGCGAGGGAGAACGCGGCAACGCCGGCGGCCTTGAGCTTGGGGATCGCGGCGAGGATGTCGTCCCAGTTCTTCGGAACGGAAACGCCGGCCTTCTTGAGCACGTCCTTGTTGAAGTAGAACATGATCGGGGTCACCGCGTTCATCGGCACCGCGTAGGTCTTGCCGTTGACGACGCCCTGGCCGAACACCGAGGGAAGGTACTTGCCTTTCGCGCTCGCGACGGAATTGGTCAGGTCCACGACCTTGCCGGCCTTGACGTAAGAGTCGAGCGTGCCGCCGGCCCAGCTGTAGAGGATCGTCGGGGCGGAACCAGCGCCGATCGCCGTGCGGATCTTGGTCTTGTATGCGTCGTTCGCGAAGTAGTTGGCCTTGACCTGCTCCGTGGGGTTCGCCTTGTTCCACGCGTCGAAGGCCGGCCCGAGCACGTCCGTCTGGTCCGTGCCGGTGAGGCCCCAGGCGGTCGCGTCGGAAGCGGCGGTGGTGCCGCCGGACGATGCGCACGCCGTTGCGCCGAACATGAGGGCTGCGATGCCGCCGGCGAGCAGTGCTGTGCGCAGGCGGCGGTTTCCGCGCCTGCCTTCGCGTGCCGGTCCGAAAATTCTCTGACTGTGAAGCTTCATTGCTTGTCTCCTTGGATGATGTGGTGTCTAGCCGAGGTGCGATGGGACAACGAAAGGTCTGGACTGGCCGACCCCGTGCGGGTGAGCGCGACGGAATTCTTCGGGAGTGACGCGACGACGGGTCGCTTCCGACCCACCCGACTGGGCGCAGAAAGAAAGCGAGGCTCGCAGCGGTGTTGGAAACATCAGATTCACGAGACTCCTTCGTCGCATCGTTCCGATAGTGCCCGGCCGGTGACTCAGGGACTCACCATTCGTGGTCACACGCTACTGCTGTCGTTATCCATCGCGCAAGTTTCAATATTTCTGCGCGAAATGTTTCGTAGACGCACGACCGAGGAGATCGCACGGCGGAGACGCAACCCGCCGGACGGTCGCGGCGGAGAGGGAACTAGTCCAGGCGACGAGTGCTGGAGCGCACGACGAGACTCGTCGCAAGGTCGAGCCTGAGGTTCTCGTCGGGCTTCGCCGTGCGCAGTCGCAGTACGAGCCGGGTCGCTTCTTCCGCCATTTCGGTGAGCGGCTGTCGAATCGTCGTGAGAGGCGGCCCGACCCACCGCGAGATCTGGAGATCGTCGTATCCGACCACCGAGACGTCGCCGGGGATGTCGACCCCCAGTTCCCTCGCCGCCTCGTAGACGCCGAGCGCCTGGAGGTCGCTCCCCGCGAAGATCGCGGTCGGGGGATCAATCATGGACAGCAGTTCAGTGCCCCGCTCGATGCCGGTCTCGCGACGGAAGTCGCCGGGCACGATGAGCTCTTCGACCACCGGGATGCCAGCCGCTTCGAGCGCCGAGCGGTAGCCGGATACCCGGGCTCGCGAGCACATCATGTCGTCTGGGCCCGTGATCATGGCGATCCTGCGGTGACCGAGCTCGATCAGGTGACGCGTGGCAGCCAGTCCGCCCGACCAGTTGGCCGAGCCGATCGACGGAACATCGGGCGCCGGATCGCCGGCGGGGTCGACGACAACGAACGGGATGTTCCTGGTGCGCAGCTGGCGCTTGTGATCGGGGGAGAGATCCGAGAAGACGAGGATGACGCCGACCGGTCGACGCTGCATCACGCCGTCGATCCATTCGGGACCCGGCGTGTGCCTGTTTCCGCTCTCGGTGAGGACCACGCTCAAGCCATTCGCCCTCGCCACGCGCTCGACACCGCGGATGATCTCGATGGCCCAGGCGCTGTCCAGCACGTCGAAGACGAGCTCGACGAGTGGGGCCAAATTGCCAGGGGACGATCGCCGGTTGTAGCCGTGGGAGTGCAGGAGCTCCTCCACCCGTGCCCGCGTCGCGTCTGACACCCCCGCGCGGCCGTTCAGCACCTTGGACACGGTGGACATCGATACCGAGGCGTCGTGGGCGACCCGCGACAGGGTCGCCGGGCTGGTACCCCGCATCGCGACAGTTTCTTCGGCCATGACCACAACTCTAGCGATGGGCGTGGGCTTCTTGACGCTGCTCCGCGGAAACTCTAGACTCCGAACCCTGTTTACTTTCGTAGCAGAATACGAAACTTTCTGGAATCGCAGTGTCGGGAGCCATACATTGACGACGATTGCCGTCTCGCCGGATACCGCCGTGGAGCCGTGGCGCGACGCGCGACGCCCCGTGGCCGAGCGTGTCGCGGCACTCATTGAACAGATGACGCTGCGCGAGAAGCTCGCCCAGCTCTACGGCGTCTGGGTCGGCGCCTCGGGCGATGGCGGCGATGTCGCCCCCCACCAGCACGAGATGGCCGACGACATCGATCTCGACGCCCTGCTGGAGTTCGGGCTCGGGCAGCTCACGCGGCCGTTCGGCTCGGCTCCCGTCGATGCGGCGGTCGGCGCGGCGTCGCTCGCCAAGAGCCAGCGCAAGATCGTCGAAGCGAACAGGTTCGGCATCCCTGCGATCGCCCACGAGGAATGTCTCTCCGGTTTCACCGCCTGGGGAGCGACCGCCTACCCAGTGCCGCTCTCCTGGGGAGCCACCTTCAACCCGTCGCTCATCGAGAGTATGGCTGCCCGCATCGCGCGGAGCATGCGATCCGTCGGAATCCACCAGGGGCTGGCCCCCGTGCTCGATGTCGCTCGCGACGCTCGCTGGGGTCGCACGGAGGAGACGATCGGCGAAGACCCCTACCTGGTCGGCACGATCGCCACCGCGTACGTTCGCGGTCTCGAGGCAAACGGGATCATCGCGACCCTCAAGCACTTCGTGGGCTATTCGGCTTCCAGGGCCGGCCGCAACCTGGCTCCCGTGTCGGTGGGACCCCGAGAGCTTGCCGACGTGCTGCTCCTCCCGTTCGAGATGGCGGTGAGGGAGAGCGGAGTGCGGTCGGTCATGCACGCCTACACCGACATCGACGGCGTGCCGACCGCGGCCGACGAGACACTCCTCACCGGGCTGCTCCGGGACACCTGGGGGTTCTCGGGCACCGTGGTCGCCGACTACTTCGGCGTCGCGTTTCTCAAGCTGCTCCACGGCGTGGCCTGCACATGGGGTGAGGCCGCATCGGCTGCTCTTCGGGCCGGCCTCGACGTCGAACTCCCGACGGTGAAGACGTTCTCCGAGCCGCTGCTCGAGGAGATCGCATCCGGCCGCCTTGACGAACGGTTCGTGGATCGCGCCCTCGAACGCGTCTTGCGACAGAAGATCGAGCTCGGCCTTCTCGACGATCGCTGGAACGCGCTGCCAGCCTCCCTCAGCGAGGAGGGCCTCGACGACATCGAGAGCGTGCGCGGCAGCATCGACCTCGACACGGCCGACGACCGGGCGATGGCCTCGGCCGTCGCCGAACAGGCGATCGTGCTCGTGAGCAACGACGGCACGCTGCCGCTCAGCGGCCCGAAACGCATCGCCGTCATCGGTCCGTGCGCCGACGACGCGATCACGCTTCTCGGCTGCTACTCGTTCCCCAGCCACGTCGGATCGCACCATCCGGAAATGCCGATCGGCATCGAGTTGCCCTCCCTCGCCGAAGCTCTCGCCCGGGAGTTCCCCGATGCCGACCAGACAGTCACCCTCGGCTGCACCGTCGACGGGGCCGACCGGGACGGCATCCCCGGTGCCGTCGCCGCTGCGAAGGATGCCGACGTCGTCGTGCTCGCACTCGGAGACCGCGCCGGCCTCTTCGGCAGGGGAACGTCGGGGGAGGGATGCGACGCCGAATCGCTCACCCTGCCCGGGCTGCAGGCCGAGCTCCTGGCCGCCGTGCTCGATTCGGGTACCCCCGTGGTGCTCACGCTCATCTCCGGCCGCCCATACTTCCTCGAGACCGCGCCGCAGCGGGCGGCAGCGATCGTCCAGTCGTTCTTTCCCGGCGAGGAGGGGGCGGCGGCCATCGCGGGCGTGATCAGCGGGCGGGTGAATCCATCGGGGAGACTGCCCGTGAGCATCCCATCGCTGCCGGGCGCGCAGCCATCCACCTACCTTGCGAGTCCCCTCGCCATGTCCAGCGACGTGTCGAACATCGACCCGTCGCCTCGCTTCGGGTTCGGGCACGGGCTCGGCTACACGGTCTTCGAGTGGACCGACCTGCTCGTCGATGGGCGGCAGGCGACCGAGCCGGTTTCGACGCCGACCGACGGCACGATTCGGCTGTCCGTTACCGTGAGAAACTCGGGCGACCGAACCGGCACCGAGGTAGTGCAGCTCTACCTTCACGACCCGGTGGCCTCGGTGGTTCGCCCGGTGAATCGGCTCGTGTCGTTCGCCCGGGTCGACCTCGAGCCGGGTGGCACCGCCAGCGTGGCTTTCACCGTGCCGACCGATCTCGCATCCTTCACCGGCCGCGATGGAACTCGAGTGGTCGAACCGGGCGAACTGCAATTGCGTCTGGCCGCATCGAGCCAGGACGTGCATTTCACCGCGGTGGCCCAACTCGTCGGCCCGGTGAGAATCGTCGATCACACGAGGGCTTTCCATGCCGACGTCTCGATAACCCGCTAATATGTTTCTCGTTACAACAAATCACCGACGACGCTGAAGGACAATCTTCATGACCACCACCCCCACCCGTGACGACAAATTCTCCTTCGGCCTCTGGACCGTCGGCTACAACGGCTCCGACCCGTTCGGCGGGCCGACCCGTCCGCCGCTCGACGTTGTGGAGGCCGTCACCCGTCTCGCCGAGCTCGGCGCGTACGGCCTGACCTTCCACGACGACGACCTGTTCCCGTTCGGTTCGAGCGACGCCAACCGGCAGAAGCAGATCGACCGCCTCACGCAGGCCCTCGCCGACACCGGGCTCATCATCCCGATGGTCACGACCAACCTCTTCAGCGCTCCGGTGTTCAAGGACGGCGGCTTCACCTCCAACGACCGCGGCGTGCGCCGCTTCGCGCTGCGAAAGGCCCTCCGCCAGCTCGACCTCGGCGCGGAGCTCGGCGCCAAGACCTTCGTCATGTGGGGCGGGCGCGAGGGCGCGGAATACGACACGGCCAAAGACATCCGCGGCGCGCTCGAGCGCTACCGCGAGGGCGTCAACCTCTTCGCCCAGTACGTCACAGACAAGGGCTACGACATCCGCTTCGCGATCGAGCCGAAGCCCAACGAGCCCCGTGGCGACATCCTGCTGCCCACTGTCGGCCACGCCATGGCGTTCATCGAGACCCTCGAGCGCCCGGACCTCTTCGGGGTGAACCCCGAGGTCGGCCACGAACAGATGGCCGGTCTCAACTTCACCGCCGGCATCGCCCAGGCGCTCTACCAGGGCAAGCTCTTCCACATCGACCTCAACGGCCAGCGCGGCATCAAGTACGACCAGGACCT
>DMKW01000258.1:8929-9770 GCA_003454135.1 Microbacteriaceae bacterium | reverse complement strand
GCATCAAGTACGACCAGGACCTGGTGTTCGGCCACGGCGACCTGCAGAACGCGTTCTCGCTCGTCGACCTGCTCGAAAACGGCGGACCGAACGGCGGACCGGCCTACGACGGCCCCCGCCACTTCGACTACAAGCCGAGCCGCACCGAAGACTTCACCGGGGTCTGGGACTCGGCCGCTGCGAACATGCGCACCTACCTGCTGCTCAAAGAGCGCGCGGCGGCCTTCCGCGCGGATCCCGAGGTGCAGGAGGCCCTCGCGGCATCCCGCGTCGCGCAGATCAACGAGCCGACCCTGAACACCGGCGAGAGCTACGACGACCTCCTCGCCGACCGCAGCGCGTACGAGGACTTCGACACGGATGCCTACTTCGGCGGCAAGGGCTTCGGCTTCGTGCGGCTCAACCAGCTCGCGCTCGAACACCTGCTCGGCGCCCGCTAGCCCATCCCACCCGCGTACAACTCATGCTGTTTTCACCGCCGCGTAGTCTTGGCCGCGCTGCTGCGCGGGCGCGGATGCCGCACATCCGAAACAGCATGAGTTGTGCGCACCGAGGGCGCGCGACGACTCCCGCCTGACCGACCCAGAGAGCAGATCGATATGACACTCGTCGCCGGAGTCGACTCGTCGACCCAGAGCTGCAAGGTAGTGATTCGCGACCTCGAGAGCGGAGCGGTCGTGCGCACCGGGCGTGCCGCCCATCCCGATGGCACCGAGGTCGACCCCGAGCGTTGGTGGCAGGCGCTTCTCGCCGCGGTCCGCGACGCCGGCGGCCTCGCCGACGTCGCCGCGGTGTCGGTGGGAGGCCAGCAGCACGGAATGGTGGTGCTGGATGCCGAGGG
>DMKW01000258.1:7095-8710 GCA_003454135.1 Microbacteriaceae bacterium | reverse complement strand
TTCACGCTCACGAAACTCCGCTGGCTCGCCGATGCCGAGCCACGGAACGCCGCCCGCGTGGCGGCCGTAGCGCTCCCCCACGACTGGCTGACCTGGCGCCTGCGCGGGTTCGGGCCCGAGAATCCCGTGCTCGGGGAGCTCGTCACCGACCGGTCGGACGCGAGCGGCACGAGCTACTTCAATCCCGCCACGAACCTCTACGACGTCGACCTCCTCGCGCGCGCCCTCCGCCGCGATCCCGAAAACGCAGAAATCGTGCTGCCGGAGGTGCTCGATCCGGCAGGGTCGCGCCCCGTCGTCATCGAATCTCCTGAATTTTCCAAGGGACTCGTGGTGGGGGCCGGCGCCGGCGACAACGCGGCTGCCGCGCTCGGGCTCGACGCCCGGGAGGGCGACGCGGTCGTCTCCATCGGCACGAGCGGCACGGTCTTCGCCGTCACCGACACCCCGGCACACGACGAGTCGGGCACGGTCGCCGGGTTCGCGGATGCCGCGGGAGGCTTTCTCCCGCTCGTCGCTACCCTCAATGCGGCCCGCATCCTCGACTCGACCGCGGCGCTGCTCGGCGTCGACCACGCCGAGTTCGCACGGCTCGCGCTCGAGGCGGCTCCCGGCGCCGACGGACTCGTGCTCGTGCCCTACTTCGAGGGCGAGCGCACCCCCAACCTCCCCACCGCGACCGCGACTCTCGGCGGCATGACGCTCGCATCTACCACCCGCCCCAACCTCGCCCGGGCAGCGATCGAGGGCCTGCTCTGCGGCCTCGCCGACGGTCTCGAGGCGATCCGCGTCCAGGGAGTGGATGCCCGTCGGGTGCTCCTCATCGGCGGCGCCGCGCAGAATCCGGCGGTCGGCGCGATCGGCGCGCAGGTGTTCGCGGTGCCGGTTGTCGTGCCGCAGCCCGCCGAATATGTCGCGGCCGGGGCCGCGGCCCAGGCGGCCTGGGCGCTCACGGGAGCACGGCCGAACTGGCCTGTGGCGATGGCATCCGAGCCGGCCGGCGATCACCGCCCGGTGATCCGCGAGCAGTACGCGGCCCTCGCGAAGGCGCGCTACTAGCCGAACGAGCTCCCGCGCCGCTCGAGGCGCACGACCTCGTGGCGCTCCTGGCCGCCCTCGTGCAATGGCCGGCACGTGCAGCCAGCCCTTGATGCGGTTGCCGCCGAATCCGGAGAAAGTTACGTCGTAGCTGTCGACGAGGGTGAACCCGTTGTCGACCCGGTCGAACGTCGCCTCGAGTTAGAGATCCCGGGTTTCGGCGATGGTCTCCGCGCGCAGGGCGTCCAGGTCATCGGGCGCCGAAAGGGCTGGATTGTGGGACTGCAGTTCGGTGATGAGGTCGAAAAGGGCCATGGCGAAAACTCCAGGCGGGGAACGGCGGCTCACGACTACAGCCGGACAATGCACCACCTCGGTGATCGGGAGCTAGTGGTCGAATTCGTTAGTTCGTCGGGGGTTAGCGCCGTTCGAATCGTGCGGTCGATTCTCGCACAACTAGCTTCGGCACGGTGTGCGGAGTGTCGCCGGAACTCTCGTCACGGAGTATCTCCATCAGGGTGGTCATGATGTCGCGGCCGAGTTCTCCGAAATCCTGCCGCACCGTCGTGAGGGGTGG
>DMKW01000258.1:0-6879 GCA_003454135.1 Microbacteriaceae bacterium | reverse complement strand
GCGGTAAACGTTCGATCGTCCGCAATGAGCCTGCCGAATTCGTACCCGCTGCGGGGCGACCAGTCGCCGATGTGCGGCTCGCGGGGAACGATGCCGTTCTCGGCGAGGGCAGCCCGCCATCCTCTCACCCGCTCAATGGCATCCATCGAGTCCTCCGGCCCCGCGAGATGAAGGATCTCTCGATGGCCGAGCGAGATGAGATGCATAGTGGCTGCGTGAGCGCCGGCGTACTGGTCGATCGACACGCTGTGAAAGCCCGAGCGGCCGCTGCTTTCGACGGCGAGCAGCGGAACACCGAGATCTATCCTCTGCATGGCCTCGAGCGCCCCCCGGTGCGCGGCAACGAGCACGATCGCCTCGACGTTCTGGCCGAGAAGGAGTTCGACCGATCCCCTCATCGACCCCGGATCAGACTCGAGCATGCTCGAGATGGACACGTTGTACCTGGCGTTCCTGGCCGCCTCGTTAAAGCCGAGCACGATGCTCGACGGTCCGTAGTCCGGTCCACCAGTCGTAATCAACCCGATGGTGCGCGAGCGCTTGGTGACGAGGGCTCGCGCCGCTGTGCTCGGCCGGTAGCGAAGCTGCTTGATCGCCTCCTCGACGCGTTGCCTCGTGGCCGGCCGCACATTGGGAAGGTCGTTGACGACGCGCGAGACGGTCTGGTGGGACACTCCCGCCAGACGGGCGACATCGAAGATGTTCGCCACGCGCGCCCTCGAATCCTCGGTATTCACCAGGCCTGCCGGTTCTCCTGCCATGTTTTGTCCCGCGGAATCGTGATTTCAATTATGCCCGTCGCGCCGCCCTAGGCTCAGCGCTTCCACGCGGTGAGCAAGCGCTGCAACGCGATGAAGACGAGCAATAGCGATCCGATGACGATCCTCGTCCACCAGGAACTCAGGGTTCCGTCGAAGCTGATGATGGTCTGGATCAGTCCGAGCAACAGCACCCCGAGCACCGAGCCGAGCACGAACCCCGACCCTCCGGTGAGGATAGTGCCGCCGATGACCACGGCCGCGATGGCGTCGAGCTCTGTCCCGACGGCCGTCAAACTGTACCCCGAGAGCGTGTAGAAGGTGAACAGGATTCCCGCGATCGCGGAACAGAAACCGCTGACCACGTACACCGTTATTCGCGTTCTCGTCACCGGCAGGCCCATGAGCAACGCCGATTCTCCACCGTTTCCAATCGCATAGACCGTACGACCGGTGCGCGAGTAGTGCAAGACGTAGAAGGCGACGATGACAACCAGAACGGCGACGATGACGCTGGGCGAAATGAATAGATCCGGGCCCACAGGGATGCGGGAGTTGGCCATCGTGGTGAAGAACCGCTCGGTGATGGATATCGAATCCGTGCTGATCACATAGCAGAGTCCCCTGGCCAGGAACATCGCCGCGAGAGTGGCGATGAACGGCTGGATATGGAAGTAGTGAATGACTAATCCGACCAGAAGCCCGAGCGTCGACCCCACCGCAAGCACGATGAGGACGATCACGACCGGGGGCCAGCCAGACCTTGCCAGCGAGGCCGCGATCATCGTGGAGAGCGCGACGACGGACCCCACTGACAGGTCGATTCCTCCGGTGAGGATCACGAAGGTCATCCCGACGGCGAGCACGATGAGGAACGCGTTGTCGACGAAGAGATTCAGCACGACTTGACCGGAAAAGAAGCCACGGTATTGGGCCGAACCGGCAGCGAACATCGCGACGAGCAACACAAGGGTGACGATCACCGAGGCGTAGCGAGTCGACGGGACAAGCCGCGACCAAGCCGATCGGGCGGCGACCTCGGGCGCTGAAGGGGCAATCTGTTGGACGCTCATGCGGCAACCTCGGCTTTCGGAGTGGTCACCGGGCGTCGACCGCGACGCGATCTGAAGAGGGCGAGAAAGGCCGGCGATTGGAGCAGACATACGGTGATGACGACAATCGCCTTGAAGACGAGCGTGACGTTGGGGGCAATGCCCATGGAATAGACCGTCGTCGTGAGCGTCTGAATCACAAACGCGCCGACGAGCGAACCAACGAACGAGTAGCGCCCACCGGCCAGGGAGGTCCCCCCAAGAACGACCGCGAGAATCGCGTCCAGTTCTATCCACAATCCAGCACTGTTGGCGTCGGCTGCGGTTACGTTGGAACTGATCATCAACCCAGCGATGCCGGCGCAGAGTCCGCTGAACATGTAGACCGTCCAGGTGAGCGTGCGCGATCCGACTCCAGCCAGCCTGCTGGCCTCCGGGTTGATGCCCACCGACTCGATGAGCATGCCGAGTGCGGTCTTTCGCGTCAGCACGGCTGCGACGACGAACATCACCGCAACGATCAGGATGGACGCGGGGAGTGTCAGCCAGAACCCGCCCCCGATCACCTTGTACGGTGCGCTCGTGATGGTGAGGATCTGGCCCTCGGTGATCAGTTGTGCGATACCGCGTCCGGCCGTGAGCAGGATGAGCGTCGCGATGATCGGCTGGATACCGAAGACGGCGACGAGAAGGCCGTTCCACGCTCCCAGCACCACCGCGAACCCGACTGCGACGAGGCACGCGACGAGCACGGTCCCGACATCGTTCGGCGTGTGCGAATCCTTGATGACCGAGACCGCGAGGGCTCCGGAGATGGCGACCACGGCCCCCACCGAAAGATCGATACCTCTCGTGGCGATGACCAGTGTCATCCCGAGGGCGACGAGAACGGTCGGCGCGCCGTTTCGAAGGATGTCGATGAGGCTGCCGAAGAGGTGACCGTCCTCGATGCGAATCGAGAAGAATCCGTGTTCGACGATCACGTTGGCGACGAGGAGCGCGACGAGCGTCGCGATCGGCCAGACGAGCCGGCTCTTCAGGGCAGTCTTCATGATTCGGATCCGCTCGCGATGAGCGCCATGACCTGGGCAACCGTCACGTCTTCGTTCGGGAGGTCGGCCACCTTGCGGCGATCGCGCATTACGGCGATCCGATGACTCAATCGAATCACCTCTTCCAGTTCAGCCGAAATGAAGATCACCGACATGCCCTCCTCTGCGAGGCTCGAAACGAGTTTTTGGATTTCCGCCTTGGCCCCGACGTCGATTCCCCTGGTGGGCTCGTCGAGTACGAGAAGACGCGGTGCGACGGCAAGCCATCGAGCAAGCAGCACCTTCTGCTGGTTGCCCCCACTCAGATTGCGCACGAGAGCCTCGGGGTTCGCCGGACGGATGTTGAGAGCAGCAATGTAACTTGCCGCCAGTTCGTCCTGGCGTCGCCTTGGGATACGGCGGAACCAGCCGCGGTCGGCCTGCAGGGCGAGAACGATATTGTCGCGAACCGTCAGGTCGTCGATGATTCCCTCCCGCTTGCGGTCTTCTGACGAGTAGGCGATCCGTTCGCGCAGCGCGGCCCTCGGCGTTCGCAACTTTCGCACGCGGCCCGATAACCGCAGCTCTCCCGAGTCTGGCCGGTCGACCCCCGTCAGCAGTCGAGCAAGCTCCGTCCGGCCTGAGCCGAGCAGTCCGGCAAGACCGAGTACCTCGCCTTCGTAGACCTTGAGGTCCACCGGGGCGATAGATCCCTTGCGAGCGATGCCAACCGCATCGATGTATGGCAACGCATCTGCTTCCTCGGCGATTGCCCCCCGCGGCCGGCTCTCGAGCGCATCGAGAACCGCGATCTCTTTTCCGATCATCTTGTTGACGAGCTCGATGCGCAGAATCTCGTCGGTGAGGTACTCACCGACGAGCGCGCCGTTGCGCAATACGGTCAGGCGATCGGCGATTTCGTAGACCTGGTCGAGAAAGTGCGAGACGAACAGGATCGCGACCCCGTCCTCCTTGAGCCGACGAATGACGCGGAACAGCTCGGCAACCTCGTCGGCGTCGAGACTCGAGGTGGGCTCGTCGAGAATGAGAACTTTCGCCTGCACGTCGATTGCTCGAGCGATGGCGACGAGCTGTTGAATCGCAAGCGAGTGGGAACCCAGTTGCGACGCTGGATCGATGTCGAGATTGAGCCCAGCGAGCAGTTCCTTCGCACGCGCTCGGGTCGCCGGCCAATCGATCCCTCCGAACCGACGCGGCTCCCGTCCGAGCATGATGTTCTCGGCGACCGAGAGATTCGTTAGCAGGTTGACCTCCTGGTAGACGGTGCTTATGCCTGCGGCCTGCGCCTGGGCCGGCCCGTTCACGGACAACGGCTCGCCGGCGAGAGTGATGATTCCGCTATCCACCGCGTAGACGCCAGTGAGGGCTTTGATCAGAGTGGACTTCCCAGCGCCGTTCTCTCCCATGAGGGAGTGGACCTCGCCCGGGAACATCCGAAAGCTCACTCCGTCTAGTGCAATCACACCGGGAAACGAGATGGTGATGTTCGTGGCGTCGACGATGGGAACGGAGGCTGCCATTCTGGCTGTTCGCTTTCTCTTCTTTGAGCTGCTTACGTAAAACGGAGGTGCTGGTTGAGTAGCGGGGTAAGACGCCACTCAACCAGCTCCGGTGTTGATCAGTACTTGCGAGTGGGAAGTGCTTCTTTTGCCTGGGCCTGCGTGAACGTGGTCTCCGTCGTGAGGATCCGCTTATCCACGGTCTTTTTCGCCACGACATCCTTGACGATCTGCACCAGCTGGTCACCCAACAACGGCGAGCACTCGACGATGTAGTTGATCTTGCCATCGACGAGCGCCTGCATACCGTCATGGGTCGCATCCAGAGTCAGGACCTGGATGTCTTTGCCAGGCACCTTGCCTGCGGCTTCGATCGCTTCGATCGCACCGAGCCCCATGTCGTCGTTGTGAGCGTAGACAAGGTCGATGCTGGGGTTGGACTTGAGGAACGCCTCCATGACCTGCTTGCCGCCGGCACGAGTGAAGTCGCCGGTTTGCGTGGCCACGATCTTGAACTTCGAGTCGCCGCCGATGACGTCGCGCAATCCCTTCGCTCGGTCGTTGGCCGGCGCCGAACCGGTCGTGCCCGAAATCTCCGCGATGTTGACGGTGGTCTTGTCGGGGAATGCGCTCTTCACCCAGGTGCCAGCTTCCTTGCCCTCGTTGACGAAGTCGGATCCGAGAAACGAGACATACAGTGACTTGTCTTTGGAGTCGACAGCGCGGTCGGTGAGCACGACCGGGATGTGCGCTGCCTTAGCCTCTTGCAGCACCGTGTCCCAGCCCGATTCCACGACCGGCGAGAAGGCAATGACATCCACCTTCTGCTGGATGAAGGAGCGGATCGCCTTAATCTGGTTCTCTTGCTTGCCCTGGGCGTCAGAGAACTTCAGGTCGATCTTCGCCGCTTTGAAAGACGACTGGATCGAGATCGTGTTGGCGGTGCGCCATCCGCTCTCGGCTCCCACTTGCGAGAACCCGACAACGATCTTGCCAGCTCCGCCCGCAGATACCCCTCCTGCGCTCGCGCATCCGCTCAGTGCGATGAGAATCGCTCCGATTGCAGCCACTCCGATGATTTTCTTCATGTAACCAAACCTCCTCGTTCAGTAGTCCGCGGCTCGCTGTCAGTGCCTCTACGACGAGCTCCTCGGTCGATCAGTTCAACCTGACCTGTGGGAATGTTAGCGTTCACAATTCAGCGCATCAAGTCCTGAAAATCACGTTTGCGTAACGGCACGACCTGATAGCCCAGTGTTACCAGCGAGTTGAGTGAAATCACACTCGAAAATACCGAACTTTTCCTCGCACCGAAGGCCGTCAATGTGAAGGTTCTCAATTGTTCACGCCACCGCGGTGAAAGGCATTGGGGAGCGCACAACAGCCCCGCGCTCCCGTCCAGGGAGTGCGGGGCTGTTATACAGTGCGGATCAGCGACCGCCCGAGCGCCTCTTGTTGTACACGTCGAAGGCCACGGCCGCAAGCAGCACGATGCCCTTGATGAACTGTTGCCAGTCGGTGCCGACACCGATGATCGACATGCCGTTGTTCAGGATGCCGATGATCAGGCCACCGATGATGGCTCCGGTGACGGTGCCGATGCCGCCCGTGACCGCCGCGCCGCCGATGAAGGCCGCCGCGATCGCGTCGAGTTCGAACCCGGTGCCGTTGGTGGGGTTGGCGAGGTTGAGCTGGCCCGCGAAGACGAGGCCGGCGAGCGCGCCGAGCACACCCATGTTCATGAACAGCAGGAATGTCACCCGCTTGGTCTTCACGCCCGAGAGCACGGCCGCGTTGAGGTTTCCGCCGAGCGCGTAGATGTGTCGTCCGTAGACGCTGCGCGCCATGACCGCCGAGTAGACGACCACGAGCACGCCGAGCACCACGAGCACGACGGGCGTGCCGCGGTAGCTCGCGAGCAGGAACGTGATCGCGAGCACGAGCAGGCCGGTGAAGGCGAGTTTCACGACGAACCACAGAAACGGCTCGTCCTCGAGGTTGAGCTTGCGCCGGATCAGGCGCTGGCGCACCGCCTGGCCGACGAGGAACGCCGTGGCCAGCAAACCGAGCACCACGGTCAGGGTTTCCAGCTGCCCTCCGATGAATCCGAGCTCTGGCAGGAAGCCGCCGCCAAGCGCCCTCATCGGGTCGGGAAAAGGCGTGATCTGCGTGCTGCCGAGCACCACTTGCGTGAGGCCGCGGAAGATGAGCATGCCGGCGAGGGTCACGATGAACGCCGGGATGCCGAAGTACGCCACCCAGAAGCCCTGCCACGCACCGACGACGGCGCCGAGCAGCAGGCACAGGATGATCGCCAGCCACCACGGCAACCCCATCCGCACGCTCAGCACACCGGCGACCGCCCCGATGAAGCCCACGACCGAGCCGACCGAGAGGTCGATGTGCCCGGCGATGATCACCATCACCATGCCGATCGCCAGAATCAGCACGTAGCTGTTCTGCACGATCACGTTCGAGACGTTCTGCGGGTTGAGCAGCACCCCCTGGGTGAGCACCT
>DMKW01000037.1:33591-35790 GCA_003454135.1 Microbacteriaceae bacterium | reverse complement strand
ATTTGTGGATGCACAACAACGGATGGCAGGTAATTCGAGTGGGCGGTTCGTACTTCATGAGACCGCCGGCGTCGGTGGACCCCGATCGAAAACTCATCCCGCTGCGAAGCCGCAACCCGCTCATGAAGCTCATCCGAGCAGCGGGCGCCGATGTCTAGGGCCGCCGCGTGACTGTCGAAGCCGGGCATGACCTCCTTCTGTTGCGACGTCCTGTTGCGACGTCACGCCTCGAATCGGAGATTGCGAGCTGGCTGCACAACGACGACCTTCTGCTCCCGCGAACACCCGTCGCTCGTGCAATGGCAACTCATCGGGCGATTGGTGTCTGATAGCGAACACGTGTGCTCGAGCTATCCGCGTTACGGCTTTCGCGACTACATCGATTGCGAAGATCTGCCTCGCGCGGCCGTGATACCCGGACCACATCCATTGATTGCGACTGCCTGGCGTGCACCCAGCACGCGGCGAAGTTGGCCGAGAATCGGGGCTCGCCGCCAGCGACGGCTCAGAGCCGCCCGTTGAACGCCCGAAACTGAAGGGACGCGTACAGCTCGTCGAGCTTGGCCAGCTGGAGCCGCTCGTTGGTCCTGGCTAGCCGAAGGTCTTGCAGGCGGCCCTCAAAGTCCGTCTGCTCGGCAATCGGTGGAAGCGGCAGGGGCATCGACAGCAGGCTTTTCGGGTTGATCGAGCCCATCCCGCGGAGGGAACTCTTGCCATAAGCGCTATCGAGGAACGCGGCGAGAAAGTCGGCGCTGGAACTCTGTAGCGGTCGCAAACGGATGACGGCCGCCGCAAACACCACCGGCAAGTCGCCCCGAAGCACCGCCGACCTCGCAACGGACTCGGCGTTGCCGGTACGGAAGAACAGTACGTCGCCATCGCGCACCGAGAACCTGTCCGCCTCCGCGTCCTCGAGGTCGACGGCGACGAGATCGTCGAGATCCAGACCGCCCTCGCGCGTGATGTTCCCCCCGCGGATGACCGGTAGGCGGCCTCCCCGAGCGCCGCCATGTCCGGCCTTGGCCGAAGTGCCATAGGTCGCCGACTCGACGAGATCAGCCACGGTGCCGAATTCGACGGCGGATTCGACCATGTCGAGAAGGAACGCGGTAGCAAGTTCATCGAGCAGCGCAATCGCGTCCCGACGATCATGGCGCAATTGATCCGCCTGGTCGAGGATCGACGCGATACGGCGCTGTTCCTCGAGCGGCGGGAGCGGGATCGCCATCGAGCGCACGAGGGTGTCCGACACCGCCGGCACGCTACCGCCCGTCGCGAGCCGTGCCATCTCCGCCACGAACGACGGACCCTGCACCCAGCTGAAGAGATAGCGATCGTCAACGAGTTCCGGCCGGGGTCTCAACACGCTGAAACCGGTGGACGCGAACGCGCCCTCCAGGGGAAGCGGCACAAATGCGACACCATTCAGATGTGGGCGAATCGTCGAGACGAGCACATCTCCGCTTCGCACCCGCTGGCGCGCCCTCGCCGGAGCGCCGGCGACGAGCATCCGCTTCGGGGCGGCGACCCGCTTGGACGAGGGATCGACCGAGGCGAGGTCGATGAAGACGAACTCGTGCGCATCCGGGTCGGGACCGCTGCTCTCGACCGCATCGGTTACGTCGGAGAGAAGAAAGTGTGGGGCATTCATTGCGGCTCGCCCAAGGAACGCGCGAGCGCCGCAGCGGCCTGCTGGATCTGCAATTCGAGCCGCGCAATCTCGATAAGGATGTCGTTGGGCGTCCGATGCATGATGTGCTCGGCGAAGGCTATCCGGTAGCGGCTGAAGGTGAGGTCGTAGTCGTGCGATGCGAGTTCCGCCCTGGGCACGAGGAATGATTGTGCGGTTCGCGGTCGGCCGGCCTCCGCGACCTCAGCGCCGGGGGCCGACAGTCCCGAGAGGCTGCGCCAACGGGCAATCGCATCAGGCAGGTCATTGGCGTCGGTTAATGCTCCCTTTGCGTCTGGAGTGACACCGTCGGCGCGCACGTCATAGAACCAGACGCGGTCGGTGGCTCCGGATTTGCGCACGAGCACGATCGACGCCGATGCTGCCGAATGTGGTCGGAAGACGCCGGCCGGGAGGCGCACGATCGCCTCGAGGTTGTGGTCTTCCACGAGCATCCGACGCAGATCCTTGTGCGTCTTCGACATTCCGAACAGCAGGCTGTCCGGCACGACGACGACGGCCCGCCCTCC
>DMKW01000037.1:32219-33442 GCA_003454135.1 Microbacteriaceae bacterium | reverse complement strand
AACGGAGGGTTCGCGAGCACGAGCGAAAACAGGTCGGGATTCGACGCTTCGGAACCGTGGCCATCGCTCGGCTCGGCGAGCGAATCACGGTTGACGATGGTCGCGTTCTGCACGCCGTGCAGCCGAAGGTTGGTGGTCGCGATGCGACTCAGGGATGCGTCAGATTCGACTCCCGTGAACGCTTCGTTGTTGATGTGGTCGCGCGGGCCGCCATCGCGCCCGACACGGGGATGGTGTTCGCGAAGGTACTCCGCCGCCGCGACGAGAAGCCCGGCCGTGCCGACGGCCGGGTCGATGATCGTGTCTTCCGGTGTCGGTTCAGCCAGCGCGACCATGAGCCTGACGATGTGGCTCGGCGTGACGACGGCGGTGATGTGCGCGCCAAGTTTGCCGGTCAGGTGGTCGTAGAAACGCTCCATGGTGGCGGGAGCCTGGAGAAGCGGGCTGTCGAGAAGCTCGGAGAGCTCGGAAAGCAGGTGTGCTGGCAGGGTGTTCGGCGGGCTCTCGCTGCGGATGTCGGCGCGGTCGGGGCGCGTGCGGTCGGCGAGAACGCGGGTGATCTGGTCGACCACCTCGACCGGATCCGTGATTCCGGTCTGGGCGAACGCGCGCCAGATCGCATCGACCTGGGTCGTGAGCTCTGCGGTGAACAAGCGCGGGATCCTTCGGGCTTCGGGCGATGGACGACGTGGGTGGGCCGTCCCTGTCGAACGTATCGGGTTTCGGGGTCGCGGAGGCAGTCCCAAAAGGGGGCGCGCCGCGATCCTGGGCCGTCCGCGAACGGATGCGTCGATCGGACTGGAGCGCTGCACCCTGTCGGTGCACCGTGAGACGATGAATGGATGTCATCCGCCGCCGCCCCGCTGGTGGACGTGGGCGAGATCATCCGCCTCGTTGGCCCGGGTGCGTTCCAGCGGGCGCAGGACTACGCCCGTCACGGCGCGGTTGTCGAGACGCACTGGGACGCCGACGCACGCATCCTCACCGGCACGGTTCGGGGAACGAGGGCGTCACCGTACAACTGCAGCATTTTGTTGGCGCCGGCCACGGGCGAGTTCAGCCGGCCGACGAGCAGCATGTGCAGTTGCCCCGTCGACGTCGACTGCAAGCATGTCGCCGCGACGCTGCTTGTGAGCAATACGGCGCACGTGCGCGAGCACGACGGCGTGCAGGGCGCGAGCGGGCTCGTAGCGGGAGGCGTGGGTGTCGAGGGCGGGTCGAGA
>DMKW01000037.1:29893-32084 GCA_003454135.1 Microbacteriaceae bacterium | reverse complement strand
GCGGCGACCGGCCACACGCCGATGGCGCTCCAGTTCGAGCTGCGCGAGCAACTGCCGCGGTCCCGCAGCCGCTGGAATGGTGCGACGGCGAAACCCGCGGGCGCAAAATCGCCGCCGGGCGCCGGCCTGCGGCTCGGCGTGCGTCCCGTCATTCTGAGCTCGACGGGCAACTGGGTGCGGTCCAACATCACCTGGAGCTCGCTCGCCTACCTGAGCAACCGGCTGGGACTGGACCCCGCCCAGCAACGATGGTTCGCCCAATTCGCCGCCCTTCATCGGGCCGTTCGCGAAACTTACAGCGGCCAGGAGGCCGACTGGCTCTACCTCGACGACTTTCAGAGCTCCCTGCTCTGGCACCTGCTCGAGAGCGCGCGGGAGCTCGGGATTGTCTTCGTCGGGAGCAAGAAGGATGTCACCGTCGACGTCTGCGGGGCGGCGACGATCAGCATCGACGCGAGCTCCAGACCAGACGCAGCACCGACGGGTTTCGCGACGGCCGGCCCGAGTGACGTGCGCCTCGCGACGGTGCTGGCGATCGATGGGCAGCGACATCCGGTGTCCACCGCGGCGGCCATTAGCGACCACGGCGTCTACACGTGGCAGTTCGACACCGCGCGCGTCACGCTAGCCCCGACGCCCGCGGCTCTCACGCACGATCAGCGCCGCCTGCTGGGCCATTCCGAGGCCCTGGTCGTGCCGGCGGCCGATGTCGAGGAGTTCCTGCACGACTACTACCCCGCGCTGCGGCGCACGATCGAGGTGACGAGCGAGGACGAGTCGGTGGAGCTGCCGGAGCTCGTGCCGCCCGTTCTCGTGCTCACCGTGACCTTCGCGCCGAAACAGACCGTGATGCTGGGCTGGGACTGGGAGTACGACGGCGCGCGCGCGCCTCACTCCGGGCCGCCTCGCTCCGGACTGCCTCATTCTGGATCGCCTCACTCCGGACCGCTCGACGCGGGGCAGGTCGACGTGCTTCAGAGGGTCGAGCGGATGCTGGGTGCAGCTCCCGCCGCCGCGACCCTGCAGGGCCTCGACGCAGCCGAATTCACCGCCGGAACGCTCCCCGCTCTCGAACGCCTCGACGGGGTGCGGGTCGAGTTCGTTGGCGAGCGGCCGGACTATCGCGAGCTGACCGATGTTCCGAAGCTCACGATCACGACCGTCGAGACGGACAAACGGGACTGGTTCGACCTCGGTGTGTATGTGCGCGTCGAAGAGCGTGACATTCCCTTCACCAAACTTTTCACGGCACTGTCGAAGGGGCAGAAGAAGCTGTTGCTCGTCGACCACTCCTACCTTTCGCTCGACCAGCCGGTGTTCGACGAGCTTCGACGCCTCATCGAGGAGGCGAGCGCCCTCGCCGAGTGGGAGACGGGCCTTCGGATCAGCCGGTACCAAGCGAGCCTGTGGTCGGACTTCGAGGATCTCGCCGACGAGACCGAACAGGCGCAGACCTGGCGTGAGGCGGCCGCCGGGTTGATCGCCGTCGACTCCGTGGGGCCCACTCCCCTGCCGTCCGGCCTGCGTGCGACGCTCCGCCCGTACCAGCGGGACGGTTTCGATTGGCTCGCCTTCCTCTGGAAGCACCGGCTCGGCGGGATCCTCGCCGACGACATGGGCCTCGGCAAGACCCTGCAGGCGCTCGCACTCATGGCGCACGCCCTTGGAGAGCCTCAGGGGTCGGGTCTTCGAAGCCCCCAGGGGGCAGGTCTTCGAGATTCCCAGGAAGCGGGCCGTCGGCCATTTCTGGTCGTGGCGCCGACATCCGTCGTGTCGAACTGGCTCGCTGAGGCTGCGCGTTTCACGCCCGGGCTCACCGTGCACGGGGTGACGGCGACCGAGGGCAAGAGCGGCCGCTCGCTTGCGGGTCTCGCAAGCGGCGTCGACATCGTCGTGACGTCGTACGCGCTGTTCCGGCTCGACTTCGCGGCGTACCAGGCGCTCGACTGGGCCGGCCTGATTCTGGACGAAGCCCAGTTCGTGAAGAACCACGCCTCGAAGGCGCACGAGTGCGCGGTAGACCTGAGGGCCCCATTCAAACTGGCGATCACGGGCACGCCGATGGAGAACAGTCTTACCGACCTGTGGTCGCTCTTCGCGATCGTCGCGCCGGGGCTGTTCGCGTCCGGTCGCCGGTTCGCCGAGGACTACGTGCGGCCGATCTCGGGCGTCGCGGGGTCCGGTCGCGCGG
>DMKW01000037.1:27101-29795 GCA_003454135.1 Microbacteriaceae bacterium | reverse complement strand
GTCCGGCGGCGCGGATTCCGGTGGCCGGGCCGGTTCGGGCCCTCGGTTCGCCGGTTCGGTGACCGATGCCGAAGCCTCGGCGCACGCGGCGGAGCGATTGGCACGGTTGCGGCGTCGCATCCGTCCGCTCATGATGCGACGCACCAAGGAGCTCGTCGCCACCGAGTTGCCAGCGAAGCAGGAGCAGGTGCTGCGCATCGACCTCGCGCCGCGGCACCGCAAGCTCTACGACACGTTCCTGCAGAAGGAGCGGCAGAAGCTTCTCGGCCTCATCGAGGATCTGGACCGCAACCGGTTCATCGTGTTCCGATCGCTCACCCTGCTGCGCATGCTGAGCCTCGACGCCTCGCTCGTGGACGACGCGTACGCCGACATCCCGTCGTCGAAACTCGACGCGCTGCTCGAACAGCTCGAGGATGTCGTCGCGGAGGGCCATCGCGCGCTCATCTTCAGCCAGTTCACCTCCTTCCTCGGCAAGGCGGCGACGCGACTCGACGCAAGCGGCGTGCGCCACGAATACCTCGACGGCTCCACGTTGCACCGCGCCGATGTGATCGAGCGGTTCACGAGCGGTGATGCCCCGGTCTTTCTGATCAGTCTCAAAGCCGGTGGGTTCGGGCTCAACCTCACCCAGGCGGACTACGTCTTTCTCCTCGACCCGTGGTGGAACCCCGCGACGGAGGCGCAGGCAGTGGATCGCACGCACCGCATCGGGCAGACGCGCTCAGTGAACGTCTACCGCCTCGTCGCGACGGGCACGATCGAAGAAAAGGTGATGGCGCTGCGCGACCGCAAGGCGGCACTCTTCGACGCGGTGATGGACGACGACGCGGTGTTCAGCACGGCGCTCACGGCAGACGACATCCGCGGGCTGCTCGAGGCGTGAGCGCGGCGGCCAGCTTCGCCTATCGTTGAACGACATGATTACGAGACGCGAGGCCGCATTGCGGCTGGATATTCCGCTCGAGATGGCGCAGAGGCACGGTATTCCGAGCCGGCTGAGCGAGGCCGAGTTCGCCGAGATCGAGGCAACCCCGCCGGCTTGGCTCGTGCAGTCGCGCGCCAATCGCACGGGCAAGAAGCCCGTCTGGGTGCAGCTCAGGTGCGACGTGTGCGGGTTCACCGAGGCGGTGCGCCCCAAGAAATGGTGGCCGGCCTTCACCTACCTGAGCTGCGACTACCACCTCGCCGAGGAGCTGCCGCCCCCGGCCGCGACCGTGCACCGGCGGGAAATCGACGGGATCGGCAGTCGCTTCGTCGGAATCGTCGACGAGAAGGTTTAACGCCCCGCTGACTAGACCGCCGTGTCGTCTGTGGGCTGGAACCACGGCGGGTACACGGACACCTTCGGCTTTGCCGGCGACGACTTCAGGATGCCTTTCACGACGTCCCTGGCCTTGTCGTTGGCCACACCGATCAGCGTCACGAGTTCGAACGGAACCGACTCGCGCACGAGGAATTCGGCGTGCAGGATCGAGTCTTCGTCTGCGCGGAGGCGACGCAACATCCGCTCGGCCGCGTCGGGGGTCGCACCGAAGCGGGTGAGAACGTGCGCGGCATCGCCGTCGGTCACCGCGGAATCCGCTTCGCTGTCCACGATTCTCTTGACGGTGGTCACGAGCAGCACGAAGTCGGAGGGGGCGGTGTCCCGGATGCCGGGCGAGAGCCTCGGGTCGGCGACGCCCGTGCGGATGCTCTGCCAGATGCTTGCGTTCGGGGACAGCACGAATGGCACGTAGTCCGCCACGCTCGGGCCATCGCTGCCCGCGACGAGGGTGGTGCGGCGGGATTCGCGCGCGTCGGTGGAGGAGATGTCGACGGCCGGGCGCGAATCCCAGGCTTCGCTCGCGTCCGCGAGAATGCGGCCGCTGGTGAGGATGCTCGCGAGGTTGCTCAGGTGCGTGACGTGGTAGATGCGCTGCTCACCGACGTCATCGAGGGGCGTCGACGACAGGGTTCGCGGGGTGAGCGTGCGGCGCGGCGTGGCGCGGGAGGCGAGACGCGGGCGGGTTGCCGTGCGCGAGCCCGACGCGGCGACGACCTCGACCTCGGGCGCCGGTTTGGGGAAGCACTGGTCGCACAGTCCGGCGTCCAGTCCGTGAATACATTCGTCGGCCAAGGCTGAACCCTTCGTGAACGTGGCACCCCGCTCGAGCGCTACCTCTCCACGTTACGTGCAATTCGACACGCAATTCGCCCAAACTCGGCCCGATTGCCCTCTTTCCTCGGTTTGGTCCGCGGCGTAGCGTGCCACTATCGGGAGATTGGACACGTGACATGACCGGCTACCTGACCGCCGCCGACCTCGGCATCGATGTCACCCACGCGGATGCCGATGCCCTTTTCCGCTGGTTTCTGGCGAGCCTTCTCTTCGGTCGGCCCATTCGGCAGCAGGTCGCCGCCGACACCTGGCGGGTGCTCATTTCGCACGGGCTCACGAGCCCCGACCGGTTCGCGGACTACGACCGGGAGGGCCTCCGCGCCCTGCTCGACGAGGGGCACTACGCCCGCATCGACTACGTCATGACGGACGAACTGCATAACGCGATGGCGACGGTGAGGCGCGAGTACGGCTCCGTGAGCGCGATGGTGAAGACCTCCGGATCGCGCAAGGAGCTCACGGAGCGGCTCGAAGCTCTCGTGGGGGTCGGCCCGAAGACCGCGGAAATCTTCCTGCGTGAAGTGCCGGATGCC
>DMKW01000037.1:26082-26986 GCA_003454135.1 Microbacteriaceae bacterium | reverse complement strand
CGGGAACGGTGGGCGCTTCGGAGTGTCAGCCCGGAAGCGTGACGGTCTCGACGCTCCTGCTTTCGAGCAGCGGCACGATCCGGCCGAGCACGAGACGGGCGAAGTGCTCGGTCTCGCGGTGTGCCGCGAAGTCCGCCTCCGAGCGGTAGCGCTCGATGAGCACGAGGCTCCGATTGCTGCCGAGCTTGAGATAGGCGTCGAAGGCGAGGCAGCCCGGCTCCTTTCGGCTCTGCACTTCGAGCTCGTTGACCAGGTCGCGCACGACCGTCTCGTTGCCTTCGGCGATCGCATAGTGCGCAAGTACGAGAAACACGGGCTACCTTTCGTGGGTGTGTTGGCGGGAGTCGGTCGGCGCGAGGAACGCCGCGATCGCCGCCGCGAGGGCGGCTGGGTCGCCCACTCCGCACAGCTCTCGGGCGGAATGCATGGAGAGCAGCGCGATTCCGACGTCGAAGGTGCGGATTCCGAGCCGGGTGGCGGTGAGCGGGCCGATAGTCGAACCGCACGGCATTGAATTGTTCGACACGAACTCCTGGTATTCGACACCGGCCTGTCGGCAGGACCTCGCCCACTCGGCCGCCCCGAACGCATCGGTCGCGTACCGTTGGTTCGCGTTGATTTTGAGGAGCGGACCGCGCCCGACGACGGGGCGGTTCGCCGGGTCGTGCCGTTCCGGGTAGTTCGGATGCACGGCGTGGCCGGCATCCGCGGAGAGGCACCACGATCTCGCGAACGCGCGTGCGCGGTCCGACTCGCTCACACCGCTCTTGATGCGCGCAAGGATGTCGGAGAGGAACGGCCCGCTCGCGCCGGAGCGCGTGTCTGATCCGACCTCCTCGTGGTCGAAGGCGGCGAAGACCGGGATGTCGAGGAGACCGGGGTCGTGGGTCTCGGCCTGTTCGGT
>DMKW01000037.1:25492-25953 GCA_003454135.1 Microbacteriaceae bacterium | reverse complement strand
TCGGCCAGCCGAAGGAGGGCCGAAAGGCCGGCGTGCACAGAGGAGAGGTTGTCGAGGCGGGCGGAGGCGAACAGCCCGCCGTCGAGCCCGAACACCGCGGACCGCTGCGTGTCTGCGACGACGATGTCGTAACCCGCGACGTGCTTGCCGGCGCGCCCCGCGAGACCCGCGAGGTGGGCGATCACGTCGGTGTCGGCCGGGCTACCCACGCCGATGATCGGGTTGAGGTGCGATTGCGGGTTGAGGGTGAGGCCATCGGTGTTCACGCCGCGATCCAGATGCACGGCGAGCTGGGGAAAGCGCAGAAACGGTCCGGTGCGCACGAGAGCGGTCGTGCCATCGTCGAACACGAGGCGTCCCGCGAACTCGAGCTCGCGGTCCAGCCACGAGTTGAAGAGCGGGCCGCCGTAGACTTCGACGCCCGCCTGCAGCCAGCCCTGTGATCCGGTGGTGGGCTTGGG
>DMKW01000037.1:23693-25371 GCA_003454135.1 Microbacteriaceae bacterium | reverse complement strand
GCCGGCGCGATCCAGGCGATGATGGCGCCGTCCCGGATGACGTAGCGGTTGCCGGGCGCTTGTGCGGGCGACGCCCAGTCGTCGGACTCGTCGAGCTCGGTGAACCCTGCGGCGGCGAGGCGTCTCGCGACCTCCGCGACGGCGTGGAACGACGACGGCGATGCTTCGACGAAACGGCCGAGATCGTGCAGGTGGGTGAGCGCGGCGCTGCCGGTCGATTCGTCCATGGGGCAATTCAAGCATCCGTGCCTCGTGCGTGTTCACCCCACCGGTAGCCTGAAGCGGTGAACACCGATTTCTCGCGCGCCCCGATCGACCCTCAATCCACCGAGCGGCTCGCCGCGGAGGGCCTGCGCCTCGGTCTCGTCGACACGAGCGACGGCACGGCGTTCGCCGCGTGGCTGCGGGCGGAGGCGCGGGGATTCCACGGCTCACACCCGGCAGACGAGTCTCTCGCGGAGCAACTGCACGGCTACGCGGATCGCCGCACGACGGGTGTCTGGGACGACAGGGCCGCCGACCCAGCGTCCCCCGTCGCCACGGCGAGTTCCTGGCCGGCCGCGCTGACCGTGCCAGGCGGGTCAAGCGTCACCGCGTGGGCGATCAGCGCGGTGACGGTGGCGCCGACGCACCGACGGCTCGGGATCGCTCGCGCCATGCTCGAGGCCGAACTTCGCACGGCGGACGGCTTGGGCGCCTCGGTAGCGATGCTCACCGTCTCGGAGTCGACGATCTACGGCCGCTTCGGGTTCGCCCCGGCGGCCATGGCGGCGGATTGGCGGTTCGACGCGCGACGCGCGACATGGACGGGCCCCGCGGCATCCGGTCGAGTGCACTTCGTGTCGCTTGAGCAGTTGCGCGACGAAGGCCCCCCTCTCGTCGAGCGGGTTCGACTGGCCGTGCCCGGCCAGATGGAGTTTTCCGGACCGCTGTGGACGCGGCTGCTCGGCCTGTTCGGCGAGGACAAGGATGCGGCGAAGCACCTGCGAGCCGTTCGCTACGACGACCGTGCGGGTGTGGCGCAGGGTTTCGCGGTTTATCGGGTCACCGAGTCGCCGATGGATTTCTCGGCGCACACGCTCGACGTGAAGTACCTTGTCGCTGCGACCGACGACGCCTCAGCCGGGCTGTGGCGGTTCCTGCTCGAGGTGGACCTGGTGAGCGAGGTTACGGCCGGCATGCGATCGGTCGACGAGGCGTTCGTGTGGCAGGTGTCGGACTTCCGTGCCGTGAGTGCGACGCAACGCGATCACCTGTGGACGCGCATTCTCGACGTGAAGACCGCGCTCGAGGGTCGCCGCTACTTTCGCGCCGGACGCACAGTGCTCGAGGTGAGCGACCCACTTGGGTTCGCCGCCACGCGAGTGCTGCTCGACGTCGCCGAGGACGGGTCGGCGAGCGTGTCGCCGTTCGAGGGCGATGTTCCGGATGACGCTGCCGCGGTCGCACTCACCGTGAACGAGCTGAGTGCGCTCTACCTCGGCGGGGTATCGGCCGTGACGCTTACGAGGGCGGGGCGTATCCGCGAGTTGCGGGAAGACTCGTCGACCACCCTGGACACCACGTTCCACTCGCCGGTCGCCCCCTGGTTGAGCATCTGGTTTTAGGCGGTTGCGGGCCGCACCTGCCGTGTGGGCCGCCCGGCTAACAATAGACGCCGACCCGCGCCGCGCGGAAA
>DMKW01000037.1:22815-23515 GCA_003454135.1 Microbacteriaceae bacterium | reverse complement strand
CGGGGCGACGTACTCTGGACCCTCGTGCTCGCGATCATGGCCGGTTTTCAGCTGTGGCGCGGCGCGTGGGTCGACGGGATCGTGTTCGGCCTTCTGGTCATCGTGCTCATCGTCGACAACCAGACGAACGGTCGCATCCGGCTCCTCAAGCGACCGTTGACGGCACCTCGCTGGGTGATCCTCACCATCACGGCCGCCCTTGGCGTGTTCCTCGTCGTCGCCCCGCGACACGGCTGGGCCGACCTGCTCGGCATGGTCGCGGTGGGGATCACCGTGCTTCTGCTCGCCTGGGTCCCCGATCCACCCGGTCCGAAGAGGCCGGCCCGCGCGATGCGTTCCTCGGTGCTGCTGTGGTCTGGGCTCTCCGTCGGCCTGTGCTTGTGGGAGGCGATTGCGTACATCCTGAGCACGAGGTCGGTTGCCGCGGTGCAGGAGTACCCGACCGTCTCGATCCTTCTCGATCCGTTCGTGGAATCGCCCATCGGCCGGATCATCGTCGTCACCCTCTGGCTGCTCGGCGGTCTGGGCCTGATGCGCGTGTGGAACCGACCGTGACGCGCATCATCGTGATCGCCGGCTACATCCTCTTCCTCGGGGCGATGATCGCCGTCGAAGCCTATTCGCGGCACTCGCCGGACCGCGTCGCACCCCTCGACGACATGCTCACCGAGGTGATGTCGTCTCGCGTCGCCCGGGTGGG
>DMKW01000037.1:17501-22600 GCA_003454135.1 Microbacteriaceae bacterium | reverse complement strand
CGAACCGGGGGTGGTCGGATGCCGAAACCGTGCGCAAGTCCGCGCCGAACTCGAAGGTCGCCGTCACGAAACGCCCGCCGAGCGCGTCGTCGAGCCAGTACTTGGCGTCGTCCCACATCCGTTCGACCGGAATCGCGCCGACGGGGAACCATTCCGGTGCGAGCTCGTCCGACTCTCGCGGCTCCCCCAGCCACTCTCGAGTCACGAATACCCAGGACTTTTGGCTCCAGGCCGGCCGATGCGGAAACGGGTAGGTGAGTTCCCCGGCCAGTCGAAGCCCCTCGGCGGCCACCACTACGCCGGTCTCCTCGGCGACCTCGCGGATGATCGCCTGCACCGGCGTCTCGCCCGGTTCGATCTTGCCGCCGGGACCCACGAGGTTCCCTTCCCCCAACCCGAACTTCTTCGCGCCGAGCAGCACCTCGTCGCCGTGCCGACCCGTTCTAACGAGGTAGCAGACGCACACCTCGGGCAGTCGCATGCTGCCAGCCTAGGTCTACCTCCGGGGCGTGGATACTCAGGCGCCCCGGTGCGAGACTGGGCGGCATGGACACCCGACCGCACGAGGATGCACGGTGACCGACGTCACCGTTGTCGGCAGCGGACCCAACGGACTCGCGGCCGCGGTGACCGCTGCCCGCGCAGGGCTTAGCGTGCGCGTGCTCGAAGCGGCCGACGACATCGGCGGCGGTGTGCGCACGGCCGAGCTCACCCTGCCCGGCTACCGACACGACATCTGTTCCGCCGTGCATCCGGTGGCACTGGCCTCCCCGTTCTTCCGCGCGCTCGGCCTCGACGGCTCGATCGAGTGGATCATCCCCGAGATCTCCTACGCTCACCCGCTGTCGGACGGCGGTGCCGCAATTGTCTGGCGCGACCTCGACCGCACCGTCGCCGGCCTCGGCCGCGACGGCCCCAACTGGCGGCGTCTGGTCGAACCGCTTGTGCGGCGCATCGACGGCGTGGTCGACTTCACCGGCTCCCAGTTGCTGCGGATGCCGATGGACCCGATCGCCGCCGTAATGTTCGGGCTGCGTTCCCTGGAACAGGGCGGTCCGCTGTGGAACCTCCGTTTCCGCGACGAACCGGCCCGGGCCCTGCTCACGGGGGTGATGGCGCACGCTGCCGGGCGGATGCCCTCGCTCTCGTCAGCCGGCGCCGGATTGCTGCTCGCCGCCCACGCACACGCCCGCGGCTGGGGATATCCGGCAGGCGGTTCACAGGCCATCGCTGATGCACTCGCGGCGGAGCTGCGTGCGCACGGAGGGGAAATCGAGACCGGGGTGATCGTGCGGTCCCTCGCGGAGCTCGAACCGAGCCGCGTCATCCTGCTCGACACGTCACCCGAACTGCTGCGCACCGGCCTCCTGCCGCCGCGCTACACCCGGGCGCTCGACCGCTACCGGTACGGGCCCGGTGTCGCGAAGGTTGACTTCGCGCTGTCCGGGCCGGTGCCGTGGCAGAACTCGCAGCTGGCGCTCGCCCCGACCATGCACCTTGGGGGCACACGAGCCGAAATCGTGGCGGCCGAGAACGAGGTGGCACTGGGCGGGATGCCGCGGCATCCTTATGTGCTGATCAGTCAGCCGAGCGTGCTCGATGCGACCAGGGCACCGGCCGGGCATCAGGTGCTGTGGGCGTACACGCATGTGCCGTCCGGCTCGACCCTTGACGCGACGGAGCTGATCACATCGACCGTGCAACGGTGGGCGCCCGGGTTCCGGGATGTCGTGCTCGCGTCCTCGTCCCTGTCGGCCGCGCAGCTGGGCGAGCACAACCCCAACTACGTCGGCGGGGACATCTACAGCGGGGCGATGACGCTCCGGCAGCTCGTGAAGCGGCCGGTGCTCTCCACCCGGCCGTGGCGCACGCCGATCCCGGGCGTCTACCTGTGTTCCTCGGCCACGCCGCCGGGGCCGGCCGTGCACGGCATGAACGGCTGGTTTGCGGCCCGGCTGGCGCTACGCGAGAGGTTCGGCATCGAGCTGCCGCCATTGGTGCGGGGGTAACCCGACCGGCGTATGGTGAGCCTCGTGGACTGGTTCAACGCCCAGGACTATGAGTTCGCGCGGCAGGTGCTGCAGCGCGGCATCGCCGCGATCTTCTTCATCGCGTTCCTCTCTACCGCGAACCAGTTTCGCGTGCTCCTTGGCGAGCACGGCCTGCTTCCGGTGGCGCAATTGCTCGAGCACAAGCGGCACCTGCGCGGGCCGACGTTGTTCCGGTGGCGCTACTCTGATTCGCTGCTGCTCACGGTGTGCGTGACGGGGATGGTGCTCGCGGCATCCGCCATCGCCGGGCTGCCGCAGATCGGCCCACCGTGGCTGCCGATGATCGTGTTCCTTTCGCTCTGGCTGCTGTACATGTCGGTGGTCAACGTCGGCCAGACCTTCTACGGCTTCGGCTGGGAGATGCTGCTGCTCGAGGCGGGGTTCACCGTCGCTTTCCTCGGCTCGAACCAGGTGCCGCCGCCGACCCCGATCCTGCTGCTCATTGCCTGGCTCGTGTTCCGGCTCGAGTTCGGGGCCGGCCTGATCAAGCTGCGCGGCGACACCGCCTGGCGCGATCTGACGGCGATGTACTACCACCACGAGACCCAGCCGATGCCGGGCCCGCTCAGTCGACAGGCGCACCTGCTGCCGAAATGGGTGCACCGGCTTGAGGTGCTTGGCAACCATTTCGCCCAGCTGGTCGTGCCATTCCTGCTGTTCGCGCCCCAACCGGTGCGCAGCGCCGCCGCCGCCGTAATCATCCTCACCCAGCTGTGGCTGGTCACCACCGGCAACTTCGCGTGGCTGAACTGGATCACCATAGTGCTGGCGTTTGCCGCCGTCAGCGACCCCGTCGCGCACGCGGTGCTGCCGTTCATCCCGCTGGACTGGGGGTCGGGCGCGCAGACCCCGCTCTGGTGGCTCGTCATCGTTCTTGCTGTGACGTTGCTGCTCGTGGTGCTCAGCTACTGGCCGATCAAGAATCTGTTCTCCCGGAGGCAGCTCATGAATGCGAGCTTCAACCGGTGGCAACTCGTCAACGCCTACGGCGCGTTCGGCTCCGTCACCCGGCAACGCATCGAGATCGTGATCGAGGGGACCCTCGACGATGACCCGGGCGATGAAGCCGACTGGCGCGAGTACGAGTTCAAGGGCAAACCGGGCGACCCGAGGCGGATGCCGCGGCAGTGGGCCCCGTATCACCTACGGCTGGACTGGCTGATGTGGTTTCTGCCGCTGGGCTCGGTGCACCAGGACTGGTTCTACGCCTTCCTGGTCAGGTTGCTCGAAGCCGACCGGGCGACCCTGCGGATGTTGCGAAAAGACCCGTTCGTCGGTGAGCGCCCACGCTGGGTGCGGGTGCGCAGCTACCGATACCGGTTCGCGACCCGGGCCGAGAAACGCGCGACAGGGCAACGCTGGATCCGTGAGGAGAAGCGGGAAGTGATGGCGCCGATGGCGCTGCGCGAGCAGGGCTGAGCGTCGTGGATCGGATGCAGCCGCGCTGCCGCCGTCGAGGTGGCCGGTGAGCCGCATTCGGGCTAGGTTGCCGAAGGCGGCGAGCTTTGGTGGGAGCGTGGCTCCGAACGCCGAGCGCGGATGCTGCCGGCTGCCGTCGTGGCCGCCACCGTGACGAGCGCGCCGAGCAGAAGCGCCGAATCCTCCCCGGCCCGCAGCAGGTGCAATTGCGTGCCGAGCGTCGCCGCGGCAATGGGAACCCCCAACTGGCCGGCGGCCATCGCCCCGAGCAGAAGCGGTTGCCCGATGAACCGCACCGCGAGATGGGCGAGGATGGCGGCGGCACCGAGGCACACGCCGAGGAGGATCATCAGCGGATGCGCGCCGAGACGCGCGAGTTCGATCGATGCGCCGAGCCAGATGAAGAACAGCGGCCCGAAGAAGCCGTCGGTGATCGCGAAGAGCTGGCGCGCGAGTCGGCGCGGTTCGCCGATGCCGGCTACGACGAGCCCGAGGGCGAACCCGGCGAGCATGATCGACACGTGGGTGACCTGCGCCAGTGCCGCGAGGGCGAATAGCAGCAGCAGGCTGATCCGCAGTTCGAGGGCGAATTTGCGTCGTTCCGAGAGCTTGTGGCCCCGCCGGCGCACGCCGGAGCGTTCGAGCATGAGCAGGGCGAAGTAGACCGCGGCCGCGCACGCCATCACCGCGAGAGCGCCGAGCGCGGCCGGCGCGGCGTTGGCCGGATCGATCGCGAGTGGCAGCGCGACGATGCACGCCGTGTCCGCGATGGCGACTTGCGCCACGAGCTGGAGCACCGCAGGGCCGCTCAGGCCGACTGCGGCGACGATCGGAATCACGAGGGCGGCGGACGACGACGCGATGAGCACTCCATACAGCGAGGCGTGTCCCGTTCCGAACACGGCGGCGAGAGCCACTCCGGCGATCGCGGCGAGCACGCCGGCGAGCACGGCCCCGATGGTTCCACGACCGAGGGCCGAACGCACCGCCGGATCCCGCACCGGCACGTGGGAGCCAACAACGAACATCGTGAGGGCGAATCCGATGTTGGCGAGCGCCGTGAAGGTGGCCTCGGTGGAGTCGATGAGGCGCAATCCCGATGCGCCGATCAGGATGCCGCCGAGAAGCTCACCGATCACCACGGGCAGGTTCCACGACGTGCGGCCGGCGATGGCCGGACCGAGCAGGCCGACGAGCACGACGAGGGCGAGCAGCGAGAAGCTCATGGGGTCACACTAGCTCGCGGGCGCGGCTCGCCTCGGGGCTACCCGGGTGTTTGCGAGTACAGTGGCGATGAGATGTCGTTCAGTCGCCGCAATTTCCTGGTCGGGGCGGGTACAGGCCTTTCCCTGCTCGTGTTGACGGCGTGCACGGACGGCAAACCGGTGCCGACGCCCACACCGTCGCCGAGCCCCACGCTCGTCGTGCCGCGACCATCCGCGATTCAGCGCAGCAAGTGGACGACCGATCCCTTCTCCCGCGGATCGCACAGTTTCATGGCGGTCGGTTCCACTCCGCAGCACCGCAACGACCTGCGCGAACCGATCATCGGCCGGCTCTTTTTCGCGGGCGAGGCCACGTCGACCGACCTGCCGGGAACGGTGCTCGGTGCCCAGAGTTCCGGTGCGA
>DMKW01000037.1:602-17302 GCA_003454135.1 Microbacteriaceae bacterium | reverse complement strand
GTCATGATCGAGGCCCGCAACCGCGTGGGCGGCCGCATCGACACGAGAACCTCCAAAACGTGGCCGCTCTCGGTCGAGTTGGGGGCCTGGCGGCTCAATAAGGCCTCGGATGCCGTGCTGCTGACCAGGCTCGCGTCGCTCGGAGTGGAGACCAATCCGTTCGCCGGCAGGGTATTCACGGGCGCCGCCGCTGCGACGAAAACGGCAACCGCCACGGCGAACACCGTCGGTCCGGCCGCGGTGCAGACCGCTACGCAGTGGGCGGCCGAGCAGCCGGCGGACTCGAGCCTGAAGACGTCGCTCGACAAGTCCGGCGCGGCAAAGTCGGCTGCGTCATCCGATTCCGACGGTCTTCCGGGAGCGGCCATGCTCGAGGAGTACCTGGCGTTCCTGTCGACCGTCAACGGCGCGAGCGACTCCGCGCTGTCGAGCTGGTACGGGGCCGAGGGCTCGCCCGAATTCGACCGCCTCGTCACCGGCGGCTTCGACACGATGATCACGGATGCCCTCGACGGCGTGCACACCTCGCTCTCCACGGCGGTCGTCGGCATCTCGTATAGCGACTCGGGCGTGAGCCTCAAACTCGGCACCGGCGAGTCGCTGAAGGTTGATCGCGCCATTGTCACAGTGCCGCTCGGCGTGCTGCAAGAGGGGTCGATCGCGTTCGAGCCGTTGCTTCCGTTTTCCCACCGCACCGCGATCGACGCCATCGGGATGGGCGCCGTCGAGACGGTGTGGCTCAAGTTCGACAAGCCGTTCTGGTCGACGGATGCCGCGGCCTGGAGCCTCGTCGGAACCGATGACGACCTCACCACCTGGTTCAACCTCGAAGCCGTCACGGGCGAGCCGGTGCTCGTGGGAATCGTCGGCGGCGACGCGGCGCGCCGGGTCGCGAAGCTCAGCGACGACCAGCTAGTCGACTCAGCGCTGCGCGCACTCGCGCCGTTCGCGGGCGGGTAACCGCGAGCTCGGCCCGCGGCACGTGTCGCTCGGCCCAGCGGGGGTAGAGAGGTTGCGTGCGGCTGATCGCGACGAGGGCGGTCGAGATGCTGCCGAAGAGCGCGAGTGCGAAAGCCCCGAAGAGAAAGAACTCTGCCGGTCCGCTCACCTGGGCCGGGTCGAGGAAGAAGTAGGGGTACCAGCCGACGATGGGGCCCCGGATGAGGGTGAACACGCCCCAGCCCACGGTGAACCCGAGAACGATCGACACCGTTCGCCAGAGCGCGCGACCGCGTCCGGGGGCGATGATCCAGTCGAGCAGGGCCACCGACGGGAGCCAGAAGTGCAGCACCTGGTCGGACCACGGCACGTCAATGCGAAAGCCGCGGGCCCCGGCCTGTTCCACGAGAAAACCGAACACGGCCCCGGAGGACATGGTGAGGCTGAGCACCGTCGCCCGCATGGTGTCGAGCCAGGCCGGGTCATCCGTTCCCCTGAGGGCGAGGATCCCCGCGAGCACGGAGACGACCACGAACACCATGTTGCTCTGCACGGTGAGGTACGCGAAGAAGTTGCCGGCCGTGAAGGTGGCCGAGCCGAGGCCCCAGATGAAGCGGGCCACGAGCGCCACGACACAGAGCCCGGCCATGCCGAGCCGCAGGGCGCCGAACGCCGCCCGAACTGTCACCGTGCCGTCCACCTCCGCCGCAGCGCACGAGCGATTCGCGTGACGCCGCAACTGGCAGTCTACGAACCCCGGGTCGGTGCTCGCTCCTACGAGTGCGAGAGAGAAGCCCCTTCACCCGCTCGAGAGTGACCGCCGACGGCGGCGAGAATGGCGAGCGGATCGGTCTCGATGTCGAACGCCGCCGGCATCCGGCAGGAACCGCTCGCACGAAACCGCCGCTACGGCCGGTCGCCGGAGCGGGGAAGCCAGAGCTGCTCCTGCACCCGCAGGGTGAGCGTGCGCAGAAGTGCCGCCTCGCCCTTGGAGAACGAGCGCGGCATCGTGTCGACGACGCACAGGGCGCCCACCCGGCGGCCGTCCGGGGCCTCGAGCGGGTAGCCGGCGTAGAACCGCACGCGCCCGTGCCCCGTCACGCTCGGGTGGTGGCGGAATCTCGGGTCGAGGGCGGTGTCTTCGACCACGAAGATCTCGGCGTTGCGGATCGTCATGTCGCAGAACGCACCGATCCGGGGTTCGTCGAGAACGTCCATGCCGAGGGCGGACTTCACCCAGGCGCGCTCGTGGTCGATGAAGGTCACGGCGGCGCCCGAGGTTCCGAACAGGTTTCGTGCGAGCGTCATCACGAGGTCGATGCGAGCCTCCGGGTCGGTGTCGAGCACGCTCAGATCATCAAGCGCTTGCTGCCGGGCCGCCTCATCCGAGGCCTGGATCACCCTCGGCTGCCCGCTCGCAAAGTCCAGCCGTTCGCGCATGGACGGCGCGATGAGACTCGCCCAGCTATCGAACGACTTGCTCGAGTTGCGGTCGCCGCTGATCGACAGTGGCGGGTCGAACGGCAGGAGGGACACGGCAGGGCGCCCGTCGCACACCTCGGCTGTCACCCGATTGAGCAGCACCACCTGACGGTCGACGATGCGCGCGAGGGGGCGCGGGAAGTGAATCCTCGATGTCGATGACGGCACACCGATCACGAAGGTGTGCAGGCCATATGCCGAGTTCTCGATGTGGTCGAGCAAATCGGAGAGGTGGCCTCGCCACGCGCCGACCGACGAGAGGCTCAGCGCCTCATTCGCGCCGATCGTGAGCACGAGCGCGTCGAAGCGGGACAGGTCGACGGCCGCCAGCACCGCGAGACACCCAGCGGCCGTCATGTTGCCCTCGGCGATGATGTCGATGTCGGCACCGCGACCGGTGAGCCACGAGAGCTGCCTGGCGAGGTGACCGGCGAGGCCGAGCTCGTGTGAGAGCTGGCCGTGCCCGACGGATGGGCCGTCCGCCACGAGAAGGATCCGGTCGGCGTCCGCCCCGTCGGCGTGCACCTGGGGCACTCCGCTCGGCCGCGATAGGTCGAGGGACGCTCGCGCCACCGAGGCCAGCCACACCAGCGCGATCGGTCGAACCAAGGCGGTGAACAGCGACATGATCCAGAACCCTTCCCACCGAGGCTGACGGTCTGCGGGGGCAAGGCAGGCGATTGTGCGTTTTCCGATTCTATCTCCGGAGAGTGCGATTCGCTCATCTTTTGTCGCCCTCGTGCTGGTCGACGGATCTCGACTGTCCTTGGGGATTGATCCTCGTGCGTCTACCCTCGAGACATTGTGACGTTTACCCCACCCGAAGCCTTCACGACCCGTCCGACGCTCACGGGCACCTTCGGAATGACCGCGTCGACACACTGGCTCGCGACGGCCTCGGCGCAGGCCGTGCTCGAACGAGGCGGCAACGCCTTCGACGCCGCGGTCGCCGGCGCGTTCGTGCTCCATGTTGTCGAACCGCATCTCAACGGCCCAGGCGGAGACATGACGGCGCTCTTCGCCACGGCGCGGCACCCGGATGCCGCGGTCGTGCTCATGGGCCAGGGGCCGGCTCCCGAGGCGGCAACCCCCGATCACTTCCGCGCGGAGGGGCTCGACCTCGTGCCGGGTTCCGGCGCCCTTGCCGCCGCCGTGCCCGGAGCCGTCGATGCGTGGTTGCTTCTGCTGCGCGAGCTCGGCACGTGGGAACTCGACGAGGTGCTCTCCTTCGCGATCGGTTACGCGAGGAAGGGGCACCCGGTGCTCGCCCGGGTGGGCGCCACCATCGCCGCGGTCTCCCAATTGTTCACCGACCACTGGCCGACCTCTGCCGCGCAATGGATGCCGAACGGTCGCCCGCCGGTTGAGGGCGAGATCGTGACGAACCGCACGTATGCGCGCACCCTCGAGCGGCTCGTGCACGCGGCCAAGACCTCGTCCCACCCCGACGGCTCCCCGACGCGCGAGTCCCGCATCGACGCGGCGCGGGAGGCCTGGCGCATGGGTTTCGTCGCGAAAGAGATCGACAGTTTCGTGCGGGCGCCGCACCGCCACTCCTCGGGCACCGACCACGCCGGCGTCATGACCGCCGACGACCTCGCACTCTTCGTCGCGGGCTTCGAGGCGCCCGTCACCGCCGCCTTCCGCGGTTACACGATCGCGAAGACCGGGGCGTGGGGCCAGGGACCGGCGCTTCTGCAGATGCTCGCCATCCTCGATGGCTTCGACGACGATCACCTCGACCCGTCGACAGCACTCGGCGCGCACACGATCCTGGAGGCGGAGAAGCTCGCCATGGCCGACCGGGAGGCCTACTACGGTGACCGTCGTGTGCCTCTCGAGTACCTGCTCTCGGCCGAATACACGGCCGAACGGCGCGCGCTCATCACGGATCGTGCGTCCCTCGAGTTCCGGCCGGGAGTCGTTCCCGGCGTCGACCCCTTCATCCCGCCGCTGCGCACCGGCTACGACCCGTCGTTCGCGGGGGTTGGCGAGCCGACCGTGTCGACGACAGGCGAGACACGCGGGGACACCTGCCACATCGACGTCGTCGACCGCTGGGGCAACATCATCGCCGCGACGCCATCGGGAGGCTGGCTGCAATCCTCCCCCACGATTCCCGAACTCGGTTTCTGCCTGGGCTCTCGGCTGCAGATGGCGTGGCTCGAAGCGGGTTCGCCATCCACGCTCACCCCCGGTAAGCGACCGCGCACGACTCTCACTCCCACCCTCGTGCTCAAGGACGGCAGGGCAATCGCCGCCCTCGGATCGCCGGGCGGCGACCGTCAAGACCTCTGGCAGCTGTTGTACCTGTTGCGCACGCTCGTCGGCGGTTACTCTCCGCAGCAGGCGATCGATGCGCCGATGTTCCACTCCACGGCGTACCCCGGCTCGTTCTGGCCGCGCACGTGGGAGCCGGGCGGCGCGGTCGCCGAGGCACGGCTGGGCGAGGCGGTCATCGCCGACCTCGAGGCGAGGGGGCACCGCGTCACGCGCAGCGGGGACTGGACCCTGGGCCGCATCTCGGCCGTCGGAATCGACCCGGTCACCGGCGTGCTCAGCGCCGCGGCCAATCCGCGCGGCGCGCAGGGCTACGCGGCCGGCCGGTAGAGACGGCTTTCAGGCTCCGCGACCGCTTGCCGCCCGTGCCCAGAGTTCGTCCTGCACCTGCAGGGCAAGCGTGCGGAGGAGGGCCGAATCGGAGCGCGAAAACCTGCGCGGTTCGGTGTCGACGATGCAGAGCGCGCCCAGGTCGCCGATGATGTACCGCGCGTACGCGCCGATGAACATGCTCGCCACGACGACGAGCGGTACGTCGGTGTGGCGCCTCCAACGGTTTGGCTTCCGGGACTAGCGCGAGCTCACCTGCGCGAATTTGCGAATCGCGAGCGGAACGAACACAAGCAGCAGCACGGCGATACCGATGAGCACCGTTGGCTCGGGATTCTGCTGGGCCCAGTTGTCCGCCACGGGCGTGCCGGGCGGCACGTTGCCGAAGAGCTCTCGGGCCGCCTGCACGAGCGCAGACACCGGATTGAATTCGGCGAAGATGCGCAAGGGGGTCGGCAACGTGTTGCTCGGCACGAACGCGTTCGAGATGAAGGTGAGCGGGAACAGAACGAGGAACGACACGTTGTTGATCACCTCGGGGCTTCGAACGCTCATGCCGATAAAAGCCATGACCCACGAGAACGCGTAGGCGAAGAGCAACAGCAGTGCCACCGCGGCGACGGCCTCGGGAAAGTTTGACCGCACCCTCCAGCCCACGATGAAACCCGTGCTCATCATCACGACCATCGAGATCGCGTTGATGAGCAGATCGCCGTTGGTGCGACCGATCAAGACGGCCGACGGACTCATCGGCAGGGTGCGGAAACGGTCGATGATGCCGTCCTTGAGATCCTGTGCCATCGCCGATCCGGAATACGTCGACCCGAAGACGACGGTCTGGGCGAAGATGCCGGCCATGATGAACTCGGTGTAATTGCTGCCGGGAATCTTCACGACGCCGCCGTACACGTTGGTGAACAGCAGCACGAACATGATCGGTTGCAGGGTCGTGAACACGAGGATGTCCGGCACTCTCTTGATCTTGATCAGATTGCGCCTCGTCGTGATCCAGCCGTCGGAGAACCAATTGGCGACGGCCGCCGTGGAGCCGGTTGTGGTCGTCCTGCTCGTCGTCGCGCCGCTCATGATCCCGCCCCCACCGTCTTCTTCTTCGAGGACCGTCCCGCCTTCTCGCTCGGGTGGTCCGGGTCGTCGAGGTCATCGTCGGATGCCATGTGCCCGGTGAGTTTGAGGAAGACGTCGTCGAGGGTCGGACGCCGCATGCCGGCGTCGAAGAGTCGGATGCCGCGCTCACCGAACTCGGCGAGAATCGCCTGGAGCGCCTCGGAGGCATCGATGGCGTTGACGGTGAGCTCGCGGCCCTCGGTCGTCGAGGTCGGTTCCGAGCTGCCGAAGCGCCTGAGGATCTCGGTCGCCGCCGTGCTGTCGGCCGGGTCGACGAGGTTGACTTCGACCCGCTGGCCACCGATCGAGGCCTTGAGCTCGTCGGCCGTGCCCTTCGCGATCACCCTGCCGACATCGATCACCGAGATGCTGTCGGCGAGCCGATCGGCTTCTTCGAGGTACTGGGTCGTGAGCAACACGGTCGTTCCCTCGCCGACGAGCGTCGTGATGATGTCCCACATGCCCAGCCGGCTGCGCGGATCGAGCCCGGTCGTCGGCTCGTCGAGGAAGAGCACCTTGGGGCGGGTCACGAGCGCCCCGGCAAGGTCTATCCTGCGACGCATGCCGCCGGAGAATCCCTTCACGGGGCGATTCTGCGCCTCGTCGAGGTCGAAGAGGCCAATGAGCTCCTTCGCCCTTGCCCGCGAGTTCTTCGCGCCCAAGTGGTAGAGGCGCCCCACCATATCGAGATTTTCGAAGCCCGTGAGGTTCTCGTCCACGGCCGCGTACTGGCCCGAGACTCCGATGATCGGTCGCACCCGCTCGGGGTGGGCGATCACGTCGATGCCGTCGATCGTCGCCGTGCCGCGGTCGGGCCGGATGAGCGTCGTGAGCACCTTTACGGTCGTGGTCTTGCCCGCGCCGTTCGGGCCGAGCAGCGCCGTGACCGTGCCGCGTGGCACGACGAGGTCGAGCCCGTCAAGCGCGTGCACCGGTCCAGCTCCACGCGGGGAGTAGGTCTTGCTCAGACCGATGGCCTCAATGAAGGTCATGGGGCGAAGGTATCCGGCTCCACCGACATCCGGCAACCTTCGTGAGGGTGAAGGCGATCGGGAGCTACGCGGTCGACGTCGTGCCTGGCACCGTGAGCAGGTCGAGTAACGCGGCGCCATCCGGAACACCGAGGCCCGTGCAGGCGTCCCAGCCCGGTTTGGCCGAGTAGCTGCCGTTGTTTCCCGAGATCACGTCGCGGAAGCCCGCATCGGGCGTGCCTGTGCCCGCCGCGCGGTAGAGCGTCGGTTGGAGGAGGCCGAGTGGCCGACCGGTCGCCTCGGCGAGTCGAGCAACGAGCGCTGCCCACAGCGGGGCGACCGCGCTCGTGCCGCCGTAGACCTTGCGTTCGCCGTCCACGAGCACTTCGTAGCCGGTCGTCGGGTCGGCGACCGCCGCGACATCCGGCACCCCGCGCCCGCCCGACTGGGTTCCCGATGCCGGCACGCCGGCCGTCTTCTGCCACGGCGGCAGGGCGAACACGTCGCTCACTCCCCCGCCGGTCGCGCCGCCTCCCGATCCGTTGTTCCAGACGGTCTCCGACCGCACCGTGCCACCGGACACCTTCAGGGTCGTTCCGCCGCAGGCGAGCACATGCGGGCTGGACGCCGGAAAGTCGGCGTGATCGCGGCCGTCGTCCGCGCCGTCCGAACTGCCGTTGTCGCCGCCGGCCGCCGTCACTGTCACGCCAAGGGCCGCCGCATCGAGGAACGCGTCATCGAGCGTCTGACGGGCCTGCTCGGTCCAGGCGTCTTCGTTCTGGCCCCAACTGATGCTCATCGAGGTGGGGGTGACGGCCGCGTGCGTCGCCTCGCTCACCGCGTCCACGAATCCGGCGTCGGTGTTGGGGGCGAAATAGACGACGATTGTGGCCCCCGGACTCAGTGCACCGGCAACCTCGATGTCGAGGAGCACCTCGCCGTCGGCACCGGATGGGTCCTTGCCCGGCTCGTTTCTTGCACCGTCGACGCCGACGGCGGTGACCGTCGGGCCGTTGATGCCGAGGCTCGAGAAGTAGGTCGTGAGCTCCGATTGGGCGAAACCTCCGCCGAGTTCAATGATCGCGATCGTCTCGCCCGTGCCGTCGGTGCCGCTCGGAAATCGGTAGATTTCGCCGAGCTGGATCGGCGTGTAGCTCACGGCCACGGTTCTCGCCTCGGCCACTCGAAACTCCGCGCGAGCCTGCGGCCGGTCGTCGAGGCCGAGCACCGCCGTGACCACCCCGTCGAGCGCCGCCGGCACCATGAGGCCTCCGGTGCGATGCCGATGGCTCGCCGGCGAGCCATCGGCGGTGAGACTGGTGACGGCGTGCAGGTGAGCGCCGAACACGCGGCTCATGGTCGCGACGGTGCCGGCGATACGCACCCGCCGCGATGGCGGGTCGGTCGAGAGGATCGTGATTCCGAGGGACGAGAGTGTGGACACCACGAGAGCGATATCGTCAGGGTTCGCGCCCATCGTCTCGGCGAGGTCCTGCTTCGTCATGGGCGCCTCGGAGAGCACGGTGGCGGGGTCGACGGCCACCCGGCGCCTGAGCACCACGGTCGCCTCGATCTCACCCGCAGCGGCGAGTTCCGCGGCCGACGGGATCGCGCCTCTCGCGGGGGCCCGTTCACTGCCAGGAAGTGGCCGCAGTTCGAGGCGCTCTTCGGCGTGCGGAGTCTCGTGATCGCTCATTCGCCTGCTCACTCTCGAGGTCGGTCCTGTGCGGTTGATGTTGACCTTAGCCAACACCGCTTGTCGTCGTCATTCAACCCATCTCGGTGATTCGCTCGCGTGCGCGCCGAGCCACCGGCCACACGAGCAGGGCGACGGATGCCCCGAGCACGGCGCCGCCTACGGTGTCGCTCAGCCAGTGCGCGGCGAGGTAGGTGCGGCTGAAGGCCATTGCGGTCACCCACAGGGCGCCGACGATCCACGGCCAGGTTCTCGCCGCGAGCAGGGCGAAACTGACCACGAGCACGGCGGCGTAGGTGACATGCCCGGAGGGGAACGACCCGGAGTTCGCCGAGACGATGATGTCCGACGGCCTCGGCCGGTCGCCGATCTGTTTGATCACCGACGAGAGCACGGCGGCGACGGAGAAGCTCACCCCGATATAGGCCGCGGCCCACGGCCGCCGGCGCGCGAGGAGGATGATCGCGGCGGCGAGCGCGACGAGGACGGACGCGAGCGTTCCGCCGATCGCGTCGAGAACAAGCGAGGGCACTTCGAGGATCGGGCTGCGGTGGGTGGCGATGACGGCGTGCCACGCGTCGTCGGCGAGGATTGGTCGGTCGCCGAAGACCCGCAGGATGAGCACGGCGGCGACGAAGACGCTGGCGACGCCAATCGCGCCGATCATCGGGGTCACCCTCGAGCGTGGTCGGCTCACCGGACTCTGCGTCACACCAATCCTTCCGCTCGTTGCTGACGTTGCAACCGTACCGGCCGCATCTAAGGTGGAAGCGACCGGTGGAGGAGACACGAGCCGTGAAGATCCTGATTGTGGAGGACGACCCCGAGATGGGTCGCCTCATTGACCGCGGGCTCACGGCTGAGGGCTACGAGACGCTCGTGCTCGACAACGGCATCGACGCGCTCATAGCCGTTGCCAACGAGGAGTTCGCCCTCGCCGCTATCGACGTCATGCTTCCGCAGATGTCGGGGTTCGAGATCTGTCGACGCATTCGCGAGACCGGCAGCTCGCTCCCCCTGCTCCTGCTCACCGCTCGCGACGCCGTCGAAGACCGCGTCTTCGGTCTCGACTCGGGCGCCGACGACTATCTCACCAAGCCGTTCGCGTTCATCGAACTGAGCGCCCGCATCCGCGCTCTCCTGCGTCGCGACGCCTCAGCCGACAAGCTCACGCTCGCCATCGGCAACCTCAGAATCGATTCGCTCACCCTCAGCGTCACCGCCAACGGCCGCACCATCGCGCTCAGTCCGAAGGAATTCACCCTCTTGAGGCTGCTCGGCGCACAGGCGGGGGCGACCGTGAGCCGCGCCACGATTCTGCAGGAGGTGTGGGGCACGACCGACAACATCGACCCCAACATCGTCGACCAGTACGTGAGCTACCTCAGGCGAAAGCTCGATGCGGAGGAGACCCTCGTGCGCATCACGACCACGCGGGGCGCCGGCTACGCACTCGAGGTCACGGGGTGAACGCACTCCGACGGCTCTCCATACGCTGGCGCATCACCCTCGGGAGCGTGCTCATCGCGGCGGTGCTCGCCGGCCTCGCCGTCGTCGCCTTCCGGGTGCAGGTCGAGTCGATCATCGCCGGCACGACGAAGACACTGCTCACCCATGACGCCGATCCCTTCCTCACCGAGATCACGGCCCATCCCACCACCACGTTCGACACCCCGGCCAGCGGGCAACTCATCGCAATCGTGCGGCCGGGCGGCACCATCGTCGAGTCGAACCTTCCCAAGGCCCTCAAAAACAGGATCGATTCGCTGCTCAATCAGGGGAAAGCGGTGGCGTCGGTTGTTGCGGGAGACGACACCTACCTCGTGCTCAACCAGACGGTCTCGACGTCGGCCGGAGACTGGCACGTGCTCAGCGCCCGCAACCAGGACTCGTCGACGCTCCTGCTCGATCGCATCACGCAAGCCCTCATCATCGTGGGAATACTGCTCGTCTCCGGTTTCGGAGTCGCGTCGTGGCTGCTCACGAGTGCGGCCCTGCGTCCGGTGAGCCGAATGCGCAAGCAGGCCGAAGCGCTCGTGGCGCAGGGATCGACGGAGCCACTGCCGATCGGGCCGGCGACGGATGAGCTGTCGGCCCTCGCGAGGACCCTCAACGAGTTCATCTCCGAGGTTCGCCAATCGGTGGACCGCGAACGTCAGCTCGTCTCCGACGCGAGCCATGAGTTGCGGACCCCGCTCGCGATCCTCATGACCCAGCTCGAACTCGCCCACCTCTCGAGCGGAGACGCCCAGGCTCTCGAGGCCGAGATCACCGCCGCGCAGCACTCCGTCGCTCGACTCTCGGCCCTCGCGACCGGCCTGCTGCAGCTCTCCCAGATCGAGGCGAAGACGCCGGAGGGAGTGAGCACGTGGGACGAACTCGCCGCCGAGGTCGCCGCGTCCGTCGACCGGGCGAGGCTCATCGCCGCGGCGAAGAGCGTCACGGTGGATTTCGATGTGGCCGGTGAACCGACCGACGCGTTCTACCGCATCGCCGTCGGCAACTTCGGTCGGATTCTCGGCAACCTCACGAGCAACGCGATCACCGCTGTGCCGAACGGGGGAAGCGTGCGCATAGCCCTGCGGCACGCCCAATCCAACCTCATCCTCACCGTCGTCGACTCGGGCCCCGGCATGCCGGACGACTTCCTTCCGGTCGCCTTCGACCGCTTCTCGAGACCGGATGCCGCGAGGGCCAAACGGGACGGCGGCAGCGGACTCGGACTCGCGATCGTGCACGCTATCGTCACCGCCGCGCACGGGGAGACCACCCTGGCCAACGGCGCCGGATTCACGGTCACGGTGTCGCTGCCCACGATCCGCTGAGCAGGCGAGCGGGCCGCAAACCTGTGTGAACTCTCACATCCGTTGCCATCGATCTGGGGCAAACCTCAGGACTCGATCGTCACGATGAGTAGGCGAGCCGGCACTTGCCGGGTTCGTTTACCGGCGGCGAGAGGCGATTTCCGTGAGCAACGTCCTGGCAGAACGGCCGGCCGCACCCGGTCGAGTGCTGGCTCGGCGTTTCGGGCGCGGCATCGGTCCGCTTGCCGCCGGTCTCGGAGTCCTCGGCTGGTTTGTCAACTTTGTCGGATCGTGGGTGCCGTCGTTCTGGGGTGACGAAGCAGCGAGCGTCATGTCGGCCGAGCGCCCGATCGCGACGCTGTGGAGCGAGCTTGGTCGGGTCGACGCCGTGCATGGCGCCTATTACCTCTTCCTGCACTTCTGGATCGACCTGTTCGGGGCATCCGAGCTCTCCGTGCGATTTCCGAGCACCGTGGCCGTCGGGGTCGCCGTGGCCGGGATCGTCGTGCTCGGCAACCTGCTCTTCCGGCGCCGGGTCGCCGTGGTCGCCGGAATCGTGTGTCTCGTGCTCCCCCGCATCAGCTACATGGCGGCCGAGGGCCGCTCATACGCGATCGGCACCGCCATCGCGGTGTGGCTCACGATTCTCTTCGTCACCCTGCTGAGACGCAGGGTCACGACGCTGCTCCCCTGGCTCGCCTACGGACTCGTCGTCGCCGCCTCGATCTACGTGTTCTTCTACTTCGTGCTCATCGCGCTCGTGCACGGCGTTGCAGTGCTCGCCTCGCCGGCACGACGCTCGATCCTGCGCAGGTGGCTCGCGGCGATGGTCGTCACGGTGATTGCCGCGGCCCCCATCCTCATCTACGGTCTCGCGCAGCACGGGCAGATCACCTTCCTCGCCCACCGCGGCTACGCCACCTTCGACCGGATCGTGATCGTGCAGTGGTTCGGCGACCTCTGGCTTGCGACGGCCGGCTGGGCGCTGATCATCGTCGGCATCGTCTCCCTGATCAGGTCGAGGTCCGAGTTCCGGGTGCTCCTCATCGCGTGGCTCGTGCTGCCAACGGCGGCGCTGCTCATCGGCAACACCGTCATCGCCCCGATGTACACCGTGCGTTACCTCTCGTTTTGCGCACCCATCGCCGCGCTCATGGTGGCTGTGGGAATCGAGGCGGTCGGTGCTCGGCTGGCCACCCTTCGACGCTCCCGTATGCAGCCGCTGCTGCGGACGGCGATCCCCGCCGTGCTCGTCGTGGCGCTCGCGGCTCTCGCGGCCCACACCGATATCCAACAGCGCACACCGTTCGCCAAGGACGGCGGAAGCGACCTCCGCCAGGTGTCTGAGGTCGTCGCGGCCAACGCCCACGCCGGTGACGCCGTCGTCTTCGACGAGACGACGCGCCCATCCCGGGCACCGCGACTCGCCATGCGCCTCTATCCGACGGCCTTCGCCGGCCTCACCGATGCCACCCTCGTCGCAAAATTCACCGAACTGCCGGGCCTGTGGGACAAGGCGGCGCCCGTGAGCGATGTGGGCGGCGCGCTCGCCTCGACGGGCACCGTGTGGGATCTCGAGCTCAAGGGCTCCGGCACACCGGCAAACATCATCCAACTCCAGCGGCTCGGATTCGCTGTCATCCGCACGATCCCCGTCCATCGGACCGTCGTTTACGAACTCACGAGGGAGACACCATGACCCAGATCGATCGCACGAACAGCACGCTCGTCGTCATCCCCACCTACAACGAGCGCGAAAACCTCGCCGACATCACCGCGAGGGTGCTGCGACACGCGCCAGGAGTGGACGTGCTCGTGGTCGACGACAACTCGCCGGACGGCACCGGCGCCCTCGCCTCGGCACTCGCGTCGGGCCACGACCGCATCCACGTGCTGCACCGCGCCGGCAAGGAGGGCCTCGGAGCCGCCTACCGCGCCGGGTTCGCGTGGGGGCTCGAGCGCGGTTACGAGCGTTTCGTCGAAATGGATGCAGACGGCTCGCACCAGCCAGAAGAACTCACCCGATTGCTCGACCGGCTCGACGTCGCCGACGTCGTGCTCGGCTCGCGCTGGGTCTCCGGCGGCAGCGTGCAGAACTGGCCGCTGCGCCGCGCCCTCCTCTCGCAAGGCGGCAGCCTGTACGCGCGCATCGCCCTCGGCCTGCCGTTCCGGGACATCACGGGCGGCTATCGGGCCTTCTCGGCGTTCGCGCTCGAGACGATCGGGTACGAGACGATCGTGAGCCAGGGCTACTGCTTCCAGATCGACATGCTCTGGCACGCCCACACCGCCGGCCTGCGCATCGCCGAGGTGCCGATCACGTTCGTCGAGCGCGTGCACGGTGAATCGAAGATGAGCTCGGGAATCGTAGGCGAGGCCATCCTGCGTGTGAGCGTGTGGGGCATCAAGGGGCTGCCCTCGCGGTTGCGGGGCGTCACGCCGCTCGAGCCGCAGGCCGAGGTACGGAAGCACCATGTCGCGCGAGTCTAGGGCCGCGCTCGGCAGGCAGCTGCTCAGTTTCGTGCTCGTCGGCGGGATCGGGCTCGTCGTCGACATCGTCGTGTTCAACGCGCTCCGCACGACCGTGCTCGAACCGAGCGCAGTTCACGGCGGCCCGGTGATCGCCAAGGCCATCTCCACGTCGCTCGCGATCATCGTCAACTGGATCGGCAACCGCTTCTGGACCTTCCGCTCGCAGCGTCGTACCGACGTGGTGCGCGAGGGCATCGAATTCGCCGTCGTGAGCGCGGCCGGCATGGCGATCGCCCTCGGGTGCCTCTGGGTGTCGCACTACCTCCTCGGGTACACCTCGATCATCGCCGACAACATCGCGAGCAACGTGGTCGGGCTCGCGCTAGGCACCGCGTTCCGTTTCGCGCTGTACCGCTGGTGGGTCTTCTCGTCACGTCGCCGGCGTGTGGGTGCGGCGGTACCGTCCGCGGCGTCCGTGAACGAGGCGACGGTCGCCATCCGGTAGTCGGAAATCGCGGATCGAGCGGCCGGGCGGGGATAAAGTATTCCTCACCGGCCAATCGGAGCTGTCATGGTGAATGACGATCACTCTTCGCATGTACGGCGCCGCCCGAGGCCCCGCACCATCCTGGCGGCCTCTCTCCTCACGATCGGTGTTCTGCTGGCTCCCGTGTCGGTCGTCGCGGCGTGGGCGAACGTGGAAATCACCGACACCAACAGTTTCGTCGCGAACTTTGCACCCCTTGCGCGGGATCCCACGGTGCAGGCCTATCTCGCCGACCAGATCGTGGTCGCTATCAATGAGTCGATCGACATCCCCCGGCTCACGTCGGATGCAATCGACGGGATCACGGGTCTCGGAACGGGGCCGGCCGCCACCGCCGCGCTCAACGCGCTCAAGGGAACTGCCGCCCAGGGTGTGCAGCACATCATCCAGGACATCGTCTCCCGGTATGTGGCCTCCGACGCGTTCGCGGTCACGTGGGCGAAGGCTCTCAGGCTCTCGCACAACCAGATCATCGCCACCCTCAGCTCGGATTCCGATGCCCTCATCTCCGCCGACGAGCCGGACACCATCGGCCTCCCGCTCGGCCCGATCGTCGAACGCCTCAAGACCGTGCTGGTCGAGAAGGGCGTGACGTTCGCCGACAAGATCCCGACCGTCGAGAAGACGATCGTGATCGCTCGCTCCGAGTCGGTGGGAGTGGCCAGGGCCGCCTATTCGATAGTCGCTGCGGCCGGCACCTGGCTGCCCTGGCTGGCGCTCGTCTTCCTCGTCGCCGGAGTGCTCGCCGCGCGACGTCGCATCCGCTCCGCCGCCCGCACCGCCGTCATCGTCGCGATCGTGATGGTCCTCCTCGACGCGGCCATCGGACTAGGCCGATTTGCGTTTCTCGGTGCGGTGAAACCGATGCCAGCCGAGACTGCCGGTTCGCTCTACGATCAATTCGTAGCCGGCTTGACTGGGGCGATCGTGGCCGTCGCGGGGTTCGCCTGCATCGCAGCCTGCATCGCGTGGCTCGTGGGACCGCTCCGGGCCGCTCGGCGCTTTCGCGCGTTCGTGGTGGCCTCGGCTGCCCGTCTTCGCGCGTCGCCACGACGGCGCACAGCGGTCGATCGAGGGGATGACGATGACGAACCATGACCTCGCGGTGAGCGGGCCTCGCACCTCGCGCCAGGACAGGGAACAGCGCGGGCGCGCGGCGCGGGCGACGGCACCGCGCGCCTTGCTCGCCCACTGGCATCCGGCGCCCGGGCGGCCCGATCCGGTCGACCTCATCGAGGGCGATGAGTCGACGCGGGATCCCGCGCTCGTCCCCCTTCGTCACGAGCGCATGGCCGTCTCGGCATTCACTTTTTTTCGTGGCACGGCGCGAATCATGGCTCGCGACCTGGCGAGTCTCGGCAACAGCACGCTCGAAACCCAGCTGTGCGGCGACGCCCACCTCTCCAACTTCGGCCTCTTCGCGAGCGAGGACCGCCGTGTGGTATTCGATGTGAACGACTTCGACGAGACTTTCCCCGGGCCGTTCGAGTGGGACCTGAAGAGGCTCGCCACATCGTTCGTGCTCGCCGGGTTCGACGCCGGTCTCCGGCCGGAGATCGGCCACGCGGCGGCCCTCGAGGCTGCGCGCACCTATCGCACGGCCATGAGCGACTACGCGAGCATGCCCATCATGCGCGTCTGGTACGACCGGATGGAGTCCAGCCAGGTCGAGGCGATCATCTCGTCGTCGACGGGCAAGGTCGGCAAGCGTGCGGTGCGGCATGGAGTGGCGAAGGCGCGGAGCAGGAACTCCTGGTCGGTCATCCGCAAGCTCACTCGCGAGGTGGACGGCCGTCGCGAGTTCGCCGACCGGCCGCCGCTGCTCACGCGCATCCCGCTCGATGGGCCGACCGCCGGGTTCGTCAACGAGACCTTCGAGGGCTATCGGGAGTCGCTCACGGCGGCTAGGCGGAACCTCCTCGACCGCTTCCGCATCGTCGATTTCGCCCACAAGGTGGTCGGTGTCGGCAGCGTCGGTCTCTACTCCTGGGTGGTGCTTCTGGAGGGCGGAGATCCGGATGACCTGCTCGTTCTGCAGATCAAGCAGGCGCAGC
>DMKW01000037.1:0-447 GCA_003454135.1 Microbacteriaceae bacterium | reverse complement strand
GTGGTCGAGGGCCAGCGGCTCATGCAGGCGTCCGGCGACGTCTTTCTCGGCTGGACCACCGGTCCTGGCGGCGCCCAGTATTACGGCCGGCAGCTGCGCGACATGAAGTGGTCACCGGATCCGGCGACCTTCCAGGCATCCGGTCTCATCGCGTTTGCCCGGCTGACGGCGGCGGCGCTCGCCCGCGCACACGCCCGCTGCGGCGATCCGGTGCCCATCGCCGCCTACCTCGGCCTGAGCGACCGGGCCGACCTCGCCCTCGCCGATTTCGCCGCCGCCTACTCCCAGCAGACCGTGCGCGACTATGCCGAATTTCGGGAGGCCCTGGGCAGCGGCCGGCTCGCCGCCAACGAGTAACACGTCGGAGCATCCCCGTCGGCTCGTCTCCCGCCGGCACCGAAACGACACGCCGACCGGATGTCGGTGGCAATTGACATATTCGAATGT
>DMKW01000164.1:16479-17561 GCA_003454135.1 Microbacteriaceae bacterium | reverse complement strand
GGCCAGGCCACGACCGCGGCGTGGGCGAAAGACTACCCGAGCTGGACCGACGTGCAGAACGCGCGGAACAACGTCACGGCGAAGAAGGCCGAAATCCAGCGGCTGCAAGCTCTGCTCGCCGCCCTGCAGTCCGACGTGGAGACGACCCAGGCCGTCGCGGAGCAGAAGGGTGCCGATGCCCAGGTCGCCCAGCAGAAGTACGACGAGGCGGCGCTCAAGGCCAATGAGCTGCAGAAGCAGGCCGATGCCGCACAGGTGAAGGCGACGAAGTCCAAGCAGCAAGCCGGCCAGCTCGCGGCGAAGCTCGCTCGATCCGGCGGCAACGATCTCAGCGCGACCCTTTTCTTCAGCGGAAGCAAGGCGAACGACCTCCTCTCGCAACTCGGCCTCGCAAGCATGGTCAAGGACCAGTCGGCCGGGCTCTACGAGAAGGCCATCCAGGATCAAAACACGGCCCAGTCGCTCACCGACCAGGCGAACGTCGCGAAGGATGCGCTCAAGCTTCTCGCGGATGCCGCCCAGAAGGCCCTCGAGGAGGCCGCGGCTGCCGCGGAGAAGGCCGCGGCCGCCTTCGCCGAGCAGCAGGACAACAAGGCGAGACTGGATGCCCAGCTCGCCACCCTCGTCGACAACGTCGACCACACCGAGGCAGAGTACGCGGCGGGCATCAAGGCCCTGTGGGGCGCGAGCGCCGGCCTCGGCGCCGGCCAGATCAGCGCGACCGGATGGGCGCGGCCGGCGGGCGGCCACATCACGAGCTCGTACGGCTATCGTCTCGACCCGTACACCCACGCGTACGCTCTGCACTCCGGAACCGACCTCGGCGCATCTTGTGGCTCACCGATCTTCGCGGCGCACACGGGAACAGTCACGTACGCCGGCCCGTACGGCGGCTACGGTAACTACATCAGGATCGCGAACGACGACGGCTCCGGGTACGGCACCGGCTACGGCCACATCGTGAACGGCGGCATCCTTGTGAGCGTCGGCCAGCAGGTGGGCGTCGGCCAGAACATCGCGAAGGTCGGCAGCACCGGCTGGTCGACCGGCTGCCACCTGCACTTCGAGGTCTACGTGGGCGG
>DMKW01000164.1:15925-16408 GCA_003454135.1 Microbacteriaceae bacterium | reverse complement strand
ACCCATTTGCCGGGCTCGAGATCCTTGTAGTGCTCGAAGAAGTGCTCGATCTCCTTGCGGGTGTACTCGGGAATGTCGTCGACATCCTGAATCCATGACCAGCGCGGGTCCGTCGCCTGCACGGCGATGATTTTGGCATCCGAACCGCCGTCGTCCGTCATGTTGAAGACGCCGACCGGTCGCACCGAGACGCCGACGCCCGGGAAGAGCGGGTAGTCGAGCAGCACGAGCACGTCGACGGGGTCGCCGTCGAGGCCGAGCGTGTTCTCGAAAAACCCGTAGTCGGTGGGGTAGACGAAGCCCGTGAAGAGCACACGGTCGAGGTAGACGCGGCCGGTCTTGTGATCTACCTCGTACTTGTTCCTGCTGCCTTTGGGGATCTCGATGATCGCGTCGTAGCTGGCCATGGCAGTGCACTCCTTGGTTCGGGGGTTTGCTGCAATAACGTTATCGGATGACAACTCGGCCCCGCCTGACGCCCGC
>DMKW01000164.1:13311-15723 GCA_003454135.1 Microbacteriaceae bacterium | reverse complement strand
GATGGCCCTCCGGGCGAAGCGGGCACCCTCGTGCTCGTCGCGCTGAGCGGCGGACCGGACTCCCTCGCCCTCGCGGCGGCCGCGGCTTTCGAAGGCCGGCGGATCGGGCTGCGCGTGGGAGCCGTGATCGTCGACCACGACCTCCAGCACGGGTCGGCCGAGATCGCCGCACGGGCGGCCGGGCAGGCGCGCTCCCTCGGGCTCGAGCCGGTGATCGTCTCGAGAGTGTCCGTGGGCTCGGCGGGGGGACCGGAAGCCGCGGCGCGGGACGCGCGGTACGAGGCGCTCGCCGGGGCGGCGGCCGAGACCGGGGCGGCTCGCGTGCTCCTCGGCCACACGCTCGACGACCAGGCCGAGACGGTTCTGCTCGGGCTCGCTCGTGGCAGTGGAGGCGCGAGCCTGAGGGCTATGGCGCCGAGCTCCGGACTGTTCCTTCGACCGCTGCTCGGCATCCGGAGGTCGACGACGGTGCGATTCTGCGCCGACTCCGGCCTCGAACCGTGGGCCGACCCGCACAACGACGATGGGCGCTATCGGCGGGTTCGCGTGCGCAAGATCGTGCTGCCGATGCTCGAGGCCGAGCTCGGGCCTGGCATCGCGGAGGCTCTCGCGAGAACCGCTTCACAGCTGCGCGATGACAGCGAGGCGCTCGATCACTTCGCCGAGGAGCAGATCGAAGAACTCGCCGAGCACGCGGAGGCGGGCCTCTCGCTGCCCGTGAAGGCCCTCGAGGCCAATCCCGCCGCGCTGAGAGGCCGCATCATCCGTCTTGCCGTGTCTGCCGAGTTCGGAGTGAGCCTCAGCGCGGCGCACACCGCCGAGGTGTCGCGGCTCGTGACCGATTGGCATGGGCAGGATGCTCTCGACCTGCCCGGCATTAAGGTGAGTAGGCAGGGTGGCCTGCTCATCTTCCGCGCAGCATCGAACCGCCAGGAGCCGTAACAAACGCCATGGAGTACAGCGACATTGCCGCCGACCTGTCCAGCGTGCTCATCACCGAGCAGCAGATTCGCGACAAGATCGCCGAGCTCGCCCGGCGCATCGAGGCCGACTACGCGGGGGAGAGGCTCCTGCTCGTCGGCGTGCTCCGCGGCGCCGTCATGGTGATGGCCGATCTCGCCCGCGAGCTGTCGCTGCCGATCGAGATGGACTGGATGGCGGTGTCGTCCTACGGTTCGGGCACCGAGTCGTCGGGTGTCGTGCGAATCCTCAAAGACCTGGACACCGACCTCCACGGCCGGAAGGTGCTGATCGTCGAGGACATCATCGACTCTGGCCTCACGCTGTCCTGGTTGCGGGCGAACCTCGGCACGCGAGGTGCGGATTCCGTAGAGATCTGCGCGCTTCTTCGCAAGCCGGCGGCTGCAAAGCTCGCCGTCGAAGTGCGGTATGTCGGGTTCGAGATCCCCAACGCCTTCGTGGTCGGCTACGGCCTCGACTACGCGGAGATGTACCGCAACTATCGCGACATCGGCATCCTCGCCCCGCACGTCTACGCCTGAGCCTGACCACGCGTTGACGCCTGGTCTTCGGCTGGCGCCGGAGTCGGCCGCAAGGCCCGCCGCGACCTCGACTGGTGCTCGGGCGAGGGGTGCGGTGCGTAAGCGCGCATTACGCCCACGGCAAACACGCAGCGGTCATCCAGCGCTGCTCCGGTAGCCTTGGGCTCACATTCTTCGTCAGAAAGGTGACGGGTTCTACCCCGGAACACTATGGACTACAAGCGTTTTCTTCGCGGCCCGCTCATCTACATCCTGCTGGCCGTCATCGTCGTTTCCGTGGGATTCAGCCTCCTCAGCGGTTCGGGCTTCAAGGAAATCACGACCAAGCAGGGCCTCGAGCTGCTCAAGTCGGACAAGGTCGCGTCGGCCAAGATCGTCGACGCCGAGCAGCGGGTCGACCTCGTGCTTACCGACGCCGGCGCGGGCGGCAAGCAGGTGCAGTTCTACTACGCAGCACCGCGAGGCGCCGAGATCGTCAATGCGGTGACCGCCGCGAACCCCAAGACATTCGACGACCAGGTCGACAAGGGCAACTGGCTCTCCTCCCTGCTCGGCCTCGTGATCCCGTTCGTGATCATCGGCCTCATCTTCTGGTTCCTGCTGTCGAGCATGCAGGGCGGCGGTTCCAAGGTCATGCAGTTCGGCAAGTCGAAGGCCAAGCTCGTCTCCAAGGAGAGCCCGAAGGTGACCTTCGCGGATGTCGCGGGAGCCGACGAGGCGATCGAAGAGCTCGAAGAGATCAAGGACTTCCTCAAGGAGCCGGCCAAGTTCCAGGCCGTCGGCGCCCGCATCCCCAAGGGCGTTCTGCTTTACGGCCCTCCCGGAACCGGCAAGACTCTTCTCGCGCGCGCCGTCGCGGGCGAGGCTAACGTGCCGTTCTACTCGATTTCCGGCTCCGACTTCGTCGAGA
>DMKW01000164.1:6250-13174 GCA_003454135.1 Microbacteriaceae bacterium | reverse complement strand
CGCCGGCCATCATCTTCGTCGATGAGATCGACGCCGTCGGCCGCCACCGCGGCTCCGGCATGGGCGGCGGGCATGACGAGCGCGAGCAGACCCTCAACCAGCTGCTCGTGGAGATGGACGGCTTCGACGTGAAGACCAACGTCATCCTCATCGCCGCGACCAACCGCCCGGACATCCTGGACCCCGCCCTGCTGCGCCCCGGTCGTTTCGACCGCCAGATCGGCGTCGACGCGCCTGACCTGCTGGGCCGCAAGCAGATCCTCCAGGTGCACGGCAAGGGCAAGCCCCTCGCCGCCGGAGTCGACCTCGAGGTGGTCGCGCGCAAGACGCCGGGCTTCACCGGCGCCGACCTGGCCAACGTGCTCAACGAGGCCGCGCTGCTCACCGCGCGCTCGAATGCCCAGCTGATCGACAACCGCGCCCTCGACGAGGCGATCGACCGCGTGATGGCCGGTCCGCAGCGCCGCACACGCGTCATGCGCGATCACGAGAAGCTCATCACCGCCTACCACGAGGGCGGCCACGCGCTAGTCGCGACGGCGATGCGCAACACCGACCCCGTGACGAAGGTCACGATCCTTCCGCGCGGTCGCGCCCTCGGTTACACCATGGTTCTGCCGCTCGAAGACCGCTACTCGGTGAGTCGCAACGAACTGCTCGACCAGCTCGCCTACGCGATGGGTGGTCGAGTGGCGGAAGAGGTCGTGTTCCACGACCCGACGACCGGCGCATCCAACGACATCGAGAAGGCCACGACGACGGCGCGCAAGATGGTCACCGAGTTCGGCATGAGCGCGAGCATCGGTTCGGTCAAGCTCGGCTCCGGCTCGGGCGAGATGTTCCTCGGTCGCGACATGGGAAGCCAGCGCGACTACTCGGAGCGTCTCTCCGAACAGGTCGACGCCGAGGTGCGCGCTCTCATCGAGAACGCTCACGACGAAGCATGGGAGGTTCTCAACGAGAACCGTGCCATCCTCGACAAGCTCGCGACGGCTCTGCTCGAGAAGGAGACCCTCGACCACAACGAGCTCGCCGAGATCTTCAAGGATGTCAAGAAGATGCCGGAACGCCCGCAGTGGCTCTCGAGCGTCAAGCGACCCGTATCGGCGCTGCCGCCCGTGCTCGTGCCGCAGAAGGCGCCGATCGACGCGGGCGTCGTCGACGGCGGCGTCACCTCCGAACCGACGAAGAAGGCACGCGCCCCGCGCAAGCGCCCGGGAATCGCGACCGCCTGAGTAGGTCCCAACTGCCCGAAGGGGGCCAGTGACCAGATCTACACCCGAGCCCGTTGATGCGGGACGGATCGAGAAGGCCGTGCTGGAGATCCTCGCCGCTATTGGCGAGGATCCCGGCCGGCCTGGTTTGCGTTCCACCCCGCAGCGCGTAGCACAGGCCTACGCGGAGTTCTTCGCCGGCCTCGGCGTCGACCCGCAGGAGCATCTCGCCGACAGCGAGGAGTTTTCCGCCGCGTCCGGCGACCAGGGCGAACTCGTGCTGCTTCGCGACATCGAGTTCCGTTCCATTTGCGAGCACCACCTGCTGCCCTTTTCGGGCGTCGCCCACGTGGCCTACGTGCCCCGCTCCCGCATCATCGGGCTCGGCCGCATTCCGCGCGTCGTCGAAACCCTCGCGGCGCGTCCGCAGTTGCAGGAGCGTCTTACCGAGGAGATCGCCGATGCCCTCCAGACCGGGCTCGATCCGCGCGGAGTGCTCGTGGTGCTCACCGCGACACACGGTTGCGTGTCAGACCGGGGCGTTCGTCAGGCGAAAAGCTCCACCGTCACGATGGCGAGCCGTGGCATGCTCAAGGAACCCCTCGAACGAGCGGAGATCATGGCCATGATTGGAGCGCAACGTGAGTAGCGAGCTCGTCTCGTTGAGGCCGTATCGACCGATGGGGCTCTCCCGGCCGAGGATCATGGGCATCGTCAACGTGACCCCGGATTCGTTCAGCGACGGCGGCAGATTCGAACACGTCGACACGGCCGTCGAACACGGAATGGGATTGGCCCTCGCGGGTGCCCAGCTCATCGACGTCGGAGGCGAGTCAACCAGGCCGGGCGCCGAACGCCTCCCGGTGGAGGAGGAGCAACGCCGAGTGCTGCCGGTGATCGAGGCGCTCGTGGACCGGGGCATCCCGGTGAGCATCGACACGATGAACGCCTCGACGGCCCTCGCTGCAGCCGAGCTCGGCGTCGTCATGATCAACGATGTCTCGGGCGGGCTCGCCGACGAGGGCATGGCGAGGGTCGCGGCCGAGACCGGGCTTCACTTCGTGGCCATGCACTGGCGGGGCCACAGCTCCACCATGGAACAGAACGCCGTGTACTCGAACGTGCTGCGAGACGTGCGCAACGAACTGAAACTGCGCGTTGCGGAACTCATCATCAACGGAGTGCGGCCCGACCGGATCATTCTCGACCCGGGCATCGGATTCGCCAAAACGGGGGAACAGAACTGGCAGCTCCTGGCTAACATCGCCGCACTCAACACCATCGGCTATCCCGTGCTCATCGGTGCCTCGCGCAAGAGATTCCTCGCGAAACTGCTCGATACGGATGCGCCGCCGAGCGAGCGCGACACCGCCACGGCGACGGTGAGCGCCCTCGCCGCCCAGGCCGGAGTGTGGGGCGTGCGCGTGCACAATGTCGCGGCGACGAAGGCCGCTCTCGACGTGTGGGAAGAGATGCAGCCGTGAACTTCGCCGACTCGATCGAACTCACCGGGCTGCGCGTGTTCGGCCACCACGGCGTGTTCGAGCACGAGCGCGAAAACGGACAGGAGTTCGTGATCGACGTGCGCATCTCGCTCGACCTCCGTGCCGCCGCCGAATCCGACGACGTAGCTCGGACGATTCACTACGGCATCCTCGCCGACCAGATCGCCGCCGCCGTGTCGAGCGATCCCGTGAATCTCATCGAGAAGGTCGCGCAACGCGTCGCGGACATCGTGCTCTCCCACGACCTCGCGATGCTGACGACCGTGACGGTGCACAAGCCGCAGGCGCCGATCGCCATCCCGTTCGACGACGTCGCCGTCACGATCACGAGGGGGCGCGAACACCCGTGATGCGTCGACGGATAGTGTTGCCCGCCGTGATAGCCCTCGGCTCCAACCTCGGCGACCGCGAAGCCAACCTGCGCGCCGCTGTGCGTGACATCGGTTCGATCGAGGGAGTGACGGTGACCGGAGCCTCCGGGATCGTCGAGTCGCACGCCGTGAAGCCGGACGGCGTGGACGAGTCGTCACCCAACTACCTCAACGCGGTCGTGCTCGTGCAGAGCGCCCTGCACCCGGACGACCTGCTCGACGCCCTCAATCGCATCGAGGCCGACCACGGTCGCGTGCGCGAGGAGCGGTGGGGGGACCGCACGCTCGATCTTGACATCGTCTCGTTCGACGGCATTCGCCGGGATGAGGAGCGACTGACTCTCCCGCATCCGAGGGCCTGGGACCGAGCCTTCGTGCTTGTGCCGTGGCTGCAGGCCGACCCGGATGCCGTGCTTCCGGGGCGTGGCAGAGTGGACGCGCTGGACGCGGCCGTTTCCTCCGAGGTGTGGGGCTACGACGCGCAACCGCTTCTCGAGAGGGCGGGGCGATGATGCGCGCGACCGCGGGATGGCGGGACAATGAAACGCACTAACATTTCCACGCTCGTGCTGTTGGCGGTGATCGGCGGTGTGAGTGGGGCATTCGTCGAGACCGGGCTCGCGGCGGCCGGGCGGCCGATCATCCTTCCACCGTTCACGCTCGCCGTGGCACTCGCCCTCATCGGCGGGATCGTCGTGTGGCTTGCCGTTCCGATCAGACGACTCACGAAGGGCAAGGCGAAGGCGCCCATCGACCCGTTTTACGCCACGCGGGTCTTGATGCTCGCAAAGGCCAGCGCGCTCAGCGGCGCGTTGCTCACGGGGCTCGGCGCCGGCATCATCATTTACCTCCTCACGCGCTCGGTTGTGCCCGGGGTAGGCTCGATTGGGTTGGCCGTCTCCACTGTTGTCGGTGCCGGGCTGCTGCTCGCCGCCGGCCTCATCGCCGAGCACATGTGCACGATTCCACCCGGAGACAATGATGACGACGAGTCCGGCAAGAAGACCGTCAGAGTACGGCCGTAGCGGCTGGAGCCGAGGAGCGCAGGTGGACCGACTCGAATTGCCGGAATCCGGCGCGTGGCGCAGGGTCTCGCCCAAGCTCGTCGTGGTCGAGCTCGTGGCCGGCGGGGTCTTTCTGCTCGTAATCACCGCGGCCGGTGCCGTGACGTGGCTGCTCGACGTGTGGTGGCTCGCGATCGGACTCGGAGTCATTGCCGTCATCGCGCTCGTCAACCTCTTTCTCACCCCGCGCCGGGTGAGGTCGATCGGCTACCAGCTCCGCGAAGACGACCTGCTGTTCCGCCGCGGCATCATGTGGCAGCGGTTCGTGGCTGTGCCATACGGGCGGATGCAGCTCGTCGACATCAATCGCGGCCCGATCGCGAGGAGCCTCGGCCTGAGCGAACTCAAGTTCGTCACCGCGGCGGCGGCGGCCGGCGTCACGATCCCCGGTCTCGTCGAGGCGGAGGCGGATGCGCTCCGAGATCACCTCGTGTTGCTTGCCGAAAGCCGCCGGGCCGGGTTGTGAGCGACACCGGCCATGCGGAGACCGCGCGGGAGAGCGTGCACGAGACCGTCGCGCGCCTCACCGACGGCCAGTGGCATCGACTTCACCCGGCATCCCCGCTCCTGAGAGGCGGCATCGCGCTCATCACCATTCTCGGCGTGGTTATCTCGAACCTGCGCGAACGCCTCTTTGGCCTCTTCCTGCCTCACTTCGACGACGCGGGCGATCCCGTCGACTACATCCTCAGCCACGGCATCATCATCCAGGCGCTGCTGGTGATCACCGGGGTCCTGCTCATTCTGATCGCGGTGTTCTACGTGTCGTGGCGCATGCACAGCTTTCGCATCACCGACGAGGTCGTGGAGGTGCGCTCGGGCATCCTGTTCCGCACCAATCGCAAGGCCCGGCTGGATCGCATCCAGGGCATCCACATTGTTCGGCCCTTCTTCGCCAGGCTCTTCGGGGCGGCAAAACTGGAGATCAGCCAGGCCGGGCACGACGCGAACGTGCAGTTGTCGTACCTCGGGTCCTCGGCGGCGGATGACCTGCGCCGGGAGATCCTTCGCCTCGCCTCCGGTACGCGCAACGCGTCGGTGCCGTCGGCGAGCGGTTCGGCGGCGCAGGGGCTGCTCGATCGCCGCATCGGCGAGTTCCTCGCGCCGGAACTCGACCCGGAGGACGCCCCGCCGGAGTCGGTGGTGAAGATCCATCTCGGGCGCCTTGTGGGATCGATCCTGGTGAGCGGGGCGACGCTCTTCGCCATCATGCTTGTCGTCGTCGCAACGATCTGGATCTCCGCCACCGGCGAGTTCTACGCGCTCCTCTTCGCCCTTCCGAGCCTCATCGGCTTCGCGAGCTACTACGTGCGACGGTTCACCAAGTCGCTCCGATACACGATCTCCCGCACGCCGGACGGCGTCCGCGTGGGCTTCGGCCTGTTGTCGACGAGCAACGAGACCCTGCCGCCCGGTCGGATCCACTCGGTGGAGGTGAGCCAGTCGCTGCTGTGGCGCCCGGCCGGCTGGTGGCAGATCCGGGTGAATCGCGCGAGCCACTCGTCCAGCCGCGGGTCCGCCAACCAGGCCAACACCACGATCCTCCCCGTGGGCAATCTCGACGATGCGAGGCGGGTGCTCGAGCTCATGCTTCCCGACCTGATCGGCGAGGAGGCGGCCACCGTGATCGGAAGGGGTCTCGTCTCGCGGGGCAACGACGAGTTCACCACGTCGCCGAGGCGCGCCGCCTGGTTGCTGCCGTTCTCGTGGCGGCGCAACGGATTCCTCGTCGTTAGCGGCTCACTCGTGCTGCGGAAGGGCGCGATCTGGCGTCGGATCATCATCGTGCCGCAACCGCGATTGCAGAGTGTCGCCGTGAACCAGGGACCGATCCTGCGTGCGCTCGGCCTCGCCGACGTGCACCTGCACACCGTGGCCGGCCCGATTCGCGCCCGCCTCGAAGCCATCGACAAGGATGCCGCCGTGCAATTCTTCGGCGACGTCGCGCAGCTCGCTGTGCAGGCCGGCCAGAGCGACACGTCGCACCGCTGGCGGGCCGGGGAGGCCCAGGCGTGAGCGACCCGTACGAGATCGGCGATGCCGAATCGTCCCCTCGCCACCGTTCAGGACGTCTCGGCGTGGGGATCGTCGGCGCCGGCCGGGTCGGCCCGGTGTTGGGGGCGGCGCTCGCGGGGGCGGGCCACGCCATCGTCGGCATTTCCGCGATCTCGCAGTCGAGCCGGGAACGCGCCGAGGTGATGCTGCCCGGTGTCCCCATTCTCGAGGTACCCGAGCTCATCGAGCGGAGCGAGCTTGTGATCCTCGCGGTGCCGGCGAGCGAACTCGCCGGCCTCGTCGCCGGCCTCGCGTCGACCGGCGCCTGGCAACCAGGCCAGCTCGTTCTGCACACCGCGGCGGAGTACGGCACCGACGTGCTCGCCCCGGCCGCCGCCGCCGGGGCGATACCGCTCGCGATCCACCCGGCCATGTCGTTCACCGGCACGAGCATCGACCTGACCCAGCTGTTCGGAAGCTACTTCGCCGTGACGGCGCCCGCACCCGTGCAACCGATCGGGCAGGCGCTCGTCGTGGAGATGGGCGGCGAGCCGATCGTCATCGCCGAGAAGGATCGCGCGGCCTACGCCGAAGCGATCGCCACCGCGACGAGCTTCTCGAGCGCGATCGTCGACCAGGCCACCGCGCTTCTGGCCGGCATCGGCGTCGAGTCGCCCGGCCAGTTGCTCGCGCCGCTCGTGCGATCGTCTGTGGAGATCGCGCTGCGCCGCGTGCCCCGCCCGTAGGGTGGGGGATCGCGCGGAGCACTACCATC
>DMKW01000164.1:0-6016 GCA_003454135.1 Microbacteriaceae bacterium | reverse complement strand
TCAACCCGCTCCAGTTTGGTCCGACCGAGGATCTCGACCTGTATCCGCGAACCCTCGCCGCGGATCGGGAGAAGCTGGACCGACTCGGCGTGGCGCTCATCTTCGCCCCGAGCGTGGCCGAGATGTACCCGTCGGGCGCGAGCGAGACGCGCGTGACGGCCGGCGCGGTCGGCTCGCTCTACGAGGGTCGTTCGCGTGCCGGCCACTTCGATGGCGTGCTCACCGTTGTGTCCAAGCTCCTCAACATCGCGCAACCGGAGTTCGTGATCTTCGGCCAGAAGGATGCCCAGCAGGTCTTTCTCGTGAAGCGCATGGTGCGCGACCTCAATGTTCCGGTGCAGGTCGAGGTCGTTCCGATTGTTCGCGACGCGGACGGGCTCGCTCTCTCGAGCCGCAACCGTTACCTCGACGCTCGAGAGCTTCGGGCCGCGCGCGGCCTCTCCATCGCGCTCGAGGCCGCCGAATCGTCGGCGGACCGCGGCATCGACGCGGTGCTCGCCGCCGCCCAGTCCGTGCTCATGGGAGAGTCCCTCGTGCAGCTGGACTACCTCTCGATCGTGCATCCCGAATCGTTCCTGCCCGTGGACGACGACTACCACGGCAAGGCGGTCGTGCTCGTGGCGGCCCGCGTCGGCACGACGAGGCTCATCGACAACGCGACGATCCATCTCGCCGGCAACCGCGCCTGACGTCCGTCGCGGCCGCCGTAAACTTGGGCGAGTCACAATCCCTGGAGTTATGAATGAGCGAGAAGACCGCCGTGCACGAGCCGTCAGCGACTGAACCGACGGACGAGGAGCTTTCCGAGCAGACCCAGGTGCGGCTCGCCAAGCGCGCTCGACTCATCGACTCCGGCGCCGAGGCCTACCCGGTCTCGCTGCCGATCACGACGACGATCCCCGCCGTTCGCGCCAAATACCCCGACCTTGAAACGGATGCCGCGACCGGTGACATCGTCGGCCTGGCCGGGCGAGTGGTGCACCTTCGCAACACGGGCAAGCTCTGCTTCGCGTCGCTGCAGTCCGGCGACGGAACCCGCATCCAGGCGATGGTGTCCCTCGCCGAGGTGGGCGAGCAATCGCTTGAGGGGTGGAAGGATCTCGTGGACCTCGGCGACCACGTCTTCGTCTCCGGCGAAGTCATTTCGAGCCGTCGTGGCGAGCTCTCTGTGCTCGTGAAGGAGTGGAAGGTTGCGGCAAAGGCCGTTCGTCCGCTGCCCAACCTGCACGTCGAGTTGAGCGACGAGACGCGGGTGCGCAGCCGTTACCTCGACCTCATCGCGCGAGAAGGCGCGAGGCAGATGGTGCGCAGCCGCTCGAAGGCCGTCGCGTCGTTGCGCAAGACCTTCGACGACGAGGGCTATATCGAGGTCGAGACGCCCATGCTGCAGACGATGCACGGCGGGGCATCCGCTCGGCCGTTTGTCACGCACAGCAACGCGTTCGACGCCCAACTTTTCCTGCGGATCGCGCCGGAGCTCTTCCTCAAGCGCGCCGTTGTCGGCGGCATCGAGCGCGTGTTCGAGATCAACCGCAACTTCCGCAATGAGGGTGCCGACTCCACGCACTCGCCGGAGTTCGCAATGCTCGAGGCCTACCAGGCCTACGGCGACTACAACCAGATGGCGGACCTCACCCAGCAGATGATCCAGAACGCTGCACTCGATGCCGAGGGCAGCCACGTGGTCACCTGGGCGGACGGCACGCGCTACGACTTCGGCGGCGAGTGGGACCGCGTCAGCATGTACGACTCCCTCAATGCCGCCGCCGGCTGGCAGATCACAGCCGAGACGACGCTCGATGAGCTGCTCGCGCTCGCCACGAGCGTCGGCGTCGAGGTGCAACAGCCCACTCACGGCAAGCTCGTGGAGGAGCTCTGGGAGCACTTCGTGAAGCCCGGCCTGCACCGCCCGACCTTCGTCATGGACTTCCCGGTAGACACGTCGCCGCTCGTGCGCGCCCACCGATCGCGGCCCGGGCTGGTGGAGAAGTGGGACCTGTACGTTCACGGGTTCGAACTCGCGACCGGATACTCGGAGCTCGTGGACCCCGTCGTGCAGCGCGAGCGCTTTGTCGAGCAGGCGAAGCTCGCCGCGGCCGGCGACCTCGAGGCGATGCAACTCGACGAGGAGTTCCTGCGAGCGCTCGAGTACGGCATGCCGCCGAGCGGCGGCATGGGAATGGGCATCGACCGACTGCTCATGGCGCTCACGGGTCTCGGCATCCGCGAGACCATACTTTTCCCCCTCGTGAAGTAGGCGATCATGACCAATCTGCCGAAGGATCCGAAAGACAAGGATCCGAAGAAGATCTCACCGACTCGGATCGCCCTCTGGGTGCTCGTGGCCGGCTTCGGCCTCTACTACGTGATTTCCGGCATCGTCGGGATGCTGCAGCACCGATAGTCGGCTCCCAGCGGCGCGACGTATCCTGTAGGGGTGATTCAGAACTTCTGGGGGAACGCGCTCTTCTCCGTGACGCCCACGATCCTCGTCGGGCTCATCTTCTGGCTCGTGATGCGCTCGATTTTGCGCGCGGACCGCACCGAGCGCAAGGTGTATGCGCAAATCGAGGCCGAGGAGCGCGCCCGTCTCGAGCAGCCGGCGCCACAGCCACGAGATTCGTAGCTACTCCTGCTCGCGCGGCCTGAGCCGCACGTTCGGAAGTTCCGGGGCCGGCAGCGCGCGGCCGTCATAGCCGCGCACCGTTCCGAAGCGGCCGTCCGCGGCGCCGCCGCCAATCACATCCGCTTGCCACTCTGCGCGGAATTGCACGATCTCGTCGTGGCTTCGACCGATGAAGTTCCACCACATCACGATGCTCTCGCCGAGCGGCACGCCACCGATCAGGAGCACGCGCAGCGGGTCGCTCCCGGCCTCGATCCGGATGCTCGAGAGGCCCGGTTCGAGATAGCCGAGGTGCGAGACGGGCACGATCGCACCCTCGAGGGTGAGCTCGCCCGAGTCAACCAGCAGGCCGTGTTCGAACCGCTCGTCGACGGGAAGGTCGATCGAGGTGCCGGCCGGCAGGTCGATCTGGGCGCCGACGAGTTCGGAGAACGTCGTCGCGGTCGACACCTGACCGGCGAGGGAGCCCACGAAGACCCGCAGCACCGCATCGCCGAACTGCGTCGGCCGCGGCACGAAATGCTCGAAGAACGGTGCGTGGTGACGGCTCGCGTTCGGGAGGGCGACCCACAGTTGTGCGCCGTGCAGCACGGTGGTCTCGGCCGTGGACACCTCGGAGTGTGCGATCCCGCGGCCGGCGGTCATGAGATTGAGCTCGCCGGGCCGCACCATGGCATGACTGCCTGCGCTGTCGCGGTGTTCCACCTCGCCGGCGAAGAGCCAGCTCACGGTCTGTAGCCCGGTGTGCGGATGCGGCGGCACGACCATCCCGCCTCGCTCGGCCACCTCATCCGGCCCGTAGTGGTCGATGAAGCACCAGCCGCCGATGAGGGAACGCTTGCGTTGGGGGAGCGTGCGTCGCACGTTCATCGCGCGGGGGCCGCCGAGCGGAACGTCCCTCGGCTCGAGGATTATGGTCTCTCTCCTACGGTCCGCGACGTCGGTGCCCAAGGCTCTCAGCGGGGTTGCGTCTTCGAACAGCTCGACCGGATGCTTCTCCAGGTTGCTCATGCCGAAATGCTACGCCGAGTCCGCGCGAGCCGGGGCGGCCGTCCGTGCGCCAGTTCGTGGTCAGTGCGGCACTTCGTGCGGGCGCACGGACCACGAACTGGCGCACCGATCGGCGTGGCCGGATGCTAGGCGATCACCGCCGCGCGGTCGATCGTGGTCGCGAGCGGCTTCTCCTGCACGAAGAGCAGCAGCACGGCCGCGACGAGCACGAGCGGCACGAGGTAGAGGAAGATCGGCGCGAGCGCCTCGTTGTACGCTCCGACGATCACGGTGCGCACGGACTCCGGCAGCGCGTTGACCATCGCGGGAGTGAGCGAATTCGTGCCGCCCGAGCCGCCAGCAGGCAGGTTCGCCGAGAGCAGCTCCGTGAGCCGCGAGACGAACAGGCTCCCGACGATCGCCGAACCGAGCGACGAGCCGATCTGGCGGAAGAAGTTGTTCGACGCCGTCGCCGTGCCCACCTGTGACACCGGGAACGAGTTCTGCACGACGAGGATCAGGATCTGCATGCTCATGCCGAGCCCGAGGCCCATGATCGCGAGATGCACGCAGATGATCCAAATGGCGGTCGTCGCCAGCAGCGTGGACAGGAGGGTGAGCCCCACGGCGACGAGCACGGTGCCGATGATCGGGATCGCCTTGTACCGGCCCGTTCTCGAGACGATCTGCCCCGAAACGACGGATGCGACGAGGAGCGCCCCCATCATCGGAATCATCAGGAAGCCGGCTTGGGTCGCCCCGACGCCGGTCACCATCTGCAGGTAGGTGGGCATGTAGGCGAGCGCCCCGAACATCGCGACGCCCGTGATGAGGCCGGCGGCCGTCGTGAGGTTGAAGTTGCGGTTCCTGAACAGCGCGAGCGGGATGATCGGCTCCGCCGCCCGGCGCTCGATGAGCACAAACGCGATCGAGGCGACAACGGTGCCGGCGATGAGGCCGAGGATGGTGGGCGAATCCCACGCGTAGGTGTTTCCGCCCCAGGTTGTGAAGAGCACGAGGCAGGTCGCGGCGACCGCGAGCACGGTCATTCCGGCGTAGTCGAGCTTCGGACGCGCGGTAGTGCCCTTCGGCAGCGTGAGGAAGAACACGGCAGAGACGATGGCGATGATGCCGAGAGGAACGTTCATCCAGAAAGCCCAGCGCCATCCGGGTCCGTCGGTGAAGAACCCGCCGAGCAGCGGTCCGGCCACGGAGGAGACGGCGAAGACCGCGCCCATGATGCCCGAATACTTGCCGCGCTCGCGGGCCGGTACGACATCCGCGATGATCGCCTGGGCGAGGATCATGAGGCCGCCGCCGCCGAGGCCCTGGATGGCGCGCCCCACAATGAGGGCCGTCATGGAGCCGGCGAGACCGCCGACCACGGAGCCGACGAGGAAGAGGGCGATGGCGGCGATGAAGAGCCACTTGCGCCCGACGAGGTCGCCGAGCTTGCCGTAGACCGGCATCACGATCGTGGACGCGAGGATGTAGGCGGTCGTGACCCAGAGCATGTGGCTCACGCCGTCGAGCTGCCCGACGATGGTGGGCAGCGCAGTAGAGAAGATGGTCTGGTCGAGGGATGCGAGCAGCATCGCCACCATGAGCCCGGCGAAGACGAGCAGCACGTTGCGCTTGTTCGTCGAGGGGGTGTCCGCGGTTGTGGGGCCGGCCGAGGCGGGCGCTGTGGTCGTCATGAAACTCTCTCCATTACCGTTCTGAGCAGGTCCACTGCTCGGGTGTAGTTGTCCCTGGGGTCGCTCGAGGAACCGAGCGGCCACTTCTTCATCGCGACCCGCATGGCGGAGAGGCATACGCTCAGCAGAATCTGGGCGGCCTCCTGTCGCTGCTCGTCGGTGTCGTTCGCGAATCGCGGTGCGGTGCCGAGCCATTCGGCCACGACAAGGCTGAGCCGGTCTTCCATCGCGGAGACGCGCAGGATCTGGCGCGTCAAGAGCTGCGGGTACCGCTCGAGCACGAGCTTGCGAAGTTCGCGTATGCCGTCGACGACACTCGTCTCGGCGATCACCGAATAGACGAGGGATGCCACATCGTGCAGCACGTCGTCGGTGCGGTGGTTCGAGAGGTGCTCGATCGCGGCCTCGTCGATGCCGGCCGAGTCGATTCCGAGCACCGCGTCTTCCTTCGAGGCGAAGTAGTTGAAGAAGGTGCGCGACGAGACGTTGGCCCGGTCGCTGATGGCGTCCACGGTGGCGTGCTCGAGCCCCACTTCGAGGGCGAGTTCGGCGGCCGCCGCGTGGATCGTGCGGAACGTCGCCGCGCGTTTTCGCTCGCGAAGCCCCGGCTCGGCTAAATCATTCATGAATGTATTCTTGCATGAACTGCAAAAACGCGCAACAGGCAAAAATACATGACTGCACAACCGGCCCTCCCGCCTCA
>DMKW01000240.1:7586-14127 GCA_003454135.1 Microbacteriaceae bacterium | reverse complement strand
CAAGCTTCTCAAGGGCGCAGTTGCCGGCGCAGCCGGTATCGCGCTCCTCCTCGGCGGCGCGGGGACCTTCGCCCTGTGGAACGACGCGGCAACCGTGAGCGGCGGCACGATCGCGACCGGCACGCTCTCGATCGCGAAGACCGGAACGGCGACTTGGACGGACATCTCGCCCACCGTCGCGAGCGGCACCACGTTCAACCCGGCCACCCAGGCTCTCGTGCCCGGTGACAAGGTGCAACTGAAGCAGAGCGTGGTCGTATCAACCACCGGCAAGAACCTCAAGGCGGAGTTCACCTTCAATCCGGCCTCGATCACCACCAATGCGGCGCTCGCGGGGCTCCTCGATTACACGCTCGTCGCGACGCCGGTTGTGGCAACCGGCTCGGCGACGGTCGCCTCCAGTGGCGTGAACACCTACACGATCACTCCAGGCAGCGCGGCGACGACGACCGTCGACGTGACCTTCACCGTCGAATTCAAGGACACGACCACCGGCACGACCGCCCAGAACATCGCAGCGGCAGCGAACCTCACCGGACTGAGCTTCACACTCACCCAGGTTCGCCCGTAGCCCGACTCTGGTGCGCCGGGACCCGAACCGGCGCACCAGACGCACCACCAGCACGATTGAGACCCGAACTCACGACACGCGGCACGGAGGTGACGACCATGACGAAGAAGTCAGGGAAGAGAACGGATGCCACGAGGCGGCCGGCCTCGAAAGTCCGCTCCGCCGTCAATGGCCTCACCTTCCTGGTCGCCGTCATCACCCTGTCGCTCCTCGCGACGAGCGGTACCTACGCCCTCTGGAACGGTGTGGCAAACGTCAACGGCTCGACCATCTCGACCGGCAGCATCGGCGTCGCCATCAACGGCGCGGTGAGCTACTCGATCGTCGGCCTGGACACGACGAAGTTGGCCCCCGGCCGGTCGGTCGTCGCTTCCGTGACTCTCGCGAACACGGGAACGACCCCAATCGCCACGACCCTGTCATCCGTCGGCATCTCGTCCGAGACGAACAACCTCGCCGCATCCCTCACGCTCACCGCCACGCCGATCACCAGCGGCTCGTGCGTGGCGGGACTCCTCGGCGGTATTTCGGCATCCCTCGCCGCTTTCACGACCGCCGGTTACCCTTACCTCATGGGGGTCGGATCCACCCAGATCGTGTGCCTGGAACTCAGGCTCTCGTCGACCGCGCCGCAGAGCGTGCAGGGCGGCGTGACGGCTTTCACGATCGGCGTCACGGCGAACCAGAGTAGGCCGTGATGCTGCTCACCACGGGACGCAAAGCCGCCATCCTGGTCGGAATCGTCGTTTTCATCGTCGGATCGGGCACGGGCGTGAGCTTCGCACTCTGGAGCATCGGAGCATCGACCGCCGCGACGGTCGCCGCCGGCACGATCGGGATCTCCGCCAACGGCGTGGCTTCGTCAACGCTGGCCGGACTCGCAAACACCCAGATAGGTCCGGGAACGTCGGCCACCACGGCGGTCACCGTCAGAGACACCGGCACTCTTCCCATTACCTACTCGACCACGATGGCGAACACGCAGACCCCGTCCACGGCGGTGATCGGGGCGAACATCGACTACGTCGTGTGGGTCACGGCAGCGGTCGCGAATTGCACCGCCGCCGCCGCCGTCGGCGCCACGTCGTGGACGGGCAACCTCGGGGCGGCCACCGCGACGCTGGGAGCGGGCCGCTCGCTCGCGGTCGGGGCCAGCGAGGTTCTCTGTGTGCGCACCACGGTGAAGACGACGGCACCGGCTCTGGCCGGACAGTCGGTCTCAACGGTGCTCACCTTCACGGGATCGAGCGTCTGATGCGCTTCTCGCGACAGGTTCTTCTCACGGCAGCGGCTTCCGTCGTCGTGGCATCCGTTATCGGCTTCGCCGCGCCGATCGCCTATGCGGCCTGGACGGCATCGGCCTCGGCGAGTTTCACGCAGTCCTCGCCGGTTGTCCCAACGGCAACCTTCACCTCGTGCGTGACCGACAAGTCGAAGAAGAACGCGACTCTCTCGTGGTCGGCGGCTCCGGCTACTTTCAACGGCAGCGCGTTCTCCAGCTACCTCATCGAGTGGTATTACGCCAACGGCACGGTGATTTCGATTACGACGAGCGCGTTGCCCGTCGCGACTCCCACGGGCTCGGGCTATACGGCTGATTCGATCATTCGAGTGACCGTCCGGTACGCGAATGGCTTGACTTCGTCGACGCCGGCGACCTACCCGTTCACGCTCAGCAATAACGGCCTGCAGTCGCCGCAATGCAATCCGGATTTCTGATGAGCGCGCAGAGTGTCGGCCTTCGACAAGCACCGGGTGCGCGAGCGATTCTCGTCACGGCGTCGATCGCGGCGATCGTCACGGGACTCCTCGTTCCCGCCGCGCCGGCGCGGGCCGCGGATCCGGCTCCCATACAGCTGAGCGGGGACGGCGCGGTCTGGTCGACGACGCTCGCGGGCGGTCTATTCGACGAGTTCCGCGGCGCCGTTCCCGGCGACATCGTTTCCGCGACCGTATGGGTGCACAATCCTCTCGACCAAGCCGCCACCCTCACGGTTCGCGCCGTCAATGTGTGGGGATCCGCCCCCGACCTTGGCGAATCCGTCATCGTGAACGGCGCGGTGGGGGGACTCTCGCTGCCGTCGCCCGTGGCACTCTCCGCTCTCGGGGACTGTTCCACCCTTGCCCCGCGGTCGATCGTTGGAGCCGGCGGAAATGCCCGCGTCACGATCACCCTCACCATGCTCGATGTCGCCGCGCGAGTCGCTCAGGGTCGGACGGGCGGATTCGACGTGCTCTTCACCGTGACGCAGGGCAGCAGGGCCGCGGGCGCCAACGCCTGTGATCGTGCCAGGGGAGGCGCTCTTTTTTCGTTGCCGACCGAGGCCTCTGGCGCTGGACCGACGACCGCGTCTCCCGAGGCCTCGACGCCTGCCCCGGTGTTCGGAGGTCTCGCCTTCACGGGAGCAGACGCAGCGGTTCCGCTCGCAGTCGGCGGATTCCTGGTCGGACTTGGCTTGCTGTTGCTGTTTGCACGCCGACGGAAGCGCGAGCCGCGAGAGTGAACGCGAACAGCGCGCACCAGGTCGTGGCGCCGAGTGCGGCAACGCCAACGGAGAAGAGCCTCTGGTTCTATCTTCGAACGGCTCTGAGCCTCGCTGTGCTGCTGCTCGTGGTCGGGGCGGGAATGGTGCTCATCGTGTTGCCGAAGGTCGCGGGAGCGATCCCGCGCGCCGTGCTCACCCAGTCCATGGAGCCAACGCTTCCGCCCGGCACGCTCATCGTGGTGCGTCCGGTCGAACCCAACCAGGTCGCCGTCGGAGATGTTGTCACCTACCAGATCGAGTCGGGCAAGCCAGACGTGATCACCCACCGGGTGGTCGCGATCGCCTTCACCCCTAGCGGCACGCGCACCTTCACCCTCAAGGGCGACAACAACGCGGTGGCGGATGCCGACCCGGTGAAGGAGGTGCAGATCGTCGGGAGGCTCTGGTACAGCGTGCCCGTGATCGGCTACGCGAGCCTGTGGCTCAACGGGGACGCGCGAGGCGTCATCGTGCCCGTGCTCGCGGGCCTCCTGTTCGCGTTCGCCGCCTACATGTTCATCAGCGGGCTCGTCGGCGCGGTTCGTGAGCGTCGCCGCCTCGCGGTGCAGGGGGCGGATGCGACGGGCGTCCCGCGACGGGAGGCTCCCCTCGCCACCGGCCTGAACGGCGCGATCCCGATCGGCGCGGAGCGCACACCGCTCGCCCACCCGCTCCGTAGCACGCCGGTATCGCGTGCTCGGGTCGTCGTTCGCGTCGCGGTTGGGTTGGTTTTCACGGTCGCGGCCTGCCTCGTCGTCACCAGCGCGATCGGCATCGCGCGCCGGGGGCGGTTTAGCCGCGACTGATCGCCGCGACGACCGCGCCGGTCGCCCGCACGAGGTCGGCGGGGGAGAGTTCGACCTCGAATCCGCGCCGGCCGCCGGAGACGAACACCGTGTCGAAGAGCTCGGCGGTCTCGTCGAGCACCGTCGTGAGGCGAGTCTTCTGCCCGATGGGGCTGATGCCGCCGACGACGTAGCCGGTCTTGCGTTCGGCGACCGCCGAATCCGCCATCGCGGCCTTCTTGGCCCCGATCGCAACGCTCAGCGCCTTGAGGTCGAGCTTGCCCACGACCGGCACGATGCCAACCACGAGTGCACCGTCGGCCTCGGCGAGGAGCGTCTTGAACACTCGATCCGGCTCGACAGCGAGCGCCTCGGCCGCCTCGAGGCCGAAGGATGCCGCGGCCGGGTCGTGGGAGTACTCGTGCTCAACGAAGCGGATGCCGAGCGCCGTGAGCGCGACGGTGGCCGGGGTTGCCGCCACCGCTACGATTCCCGCATTAGTGCGCCCGGAAGAGCTGCATGGAGGCCGGGGCGAGCACGAGCGAGGTCCCCGGCTTGTGGATCTCGGACGCTGCGTCGTCGTCGGCGCTGTTCCAGAGCAGCTCGTAGGAGGTGACGCCCACGTGCTTGGGCAGGAACACGGTCTCCTTCGCTTCGAGGCCGTGCACGATGAGCAGAATCCGATTGAACTTCTCGAACTCGGGAGTCGATGCCGCGAGATACTGCAGCGTGCGCTCCGTGGGGGAGTCCCAGTCCTCGATCGACATCGAGGCACCCTCCTTGTTGAACCAGTCCATCTGGGTCGCGGAGGGCACCGTCTCACCGAAGATGCCGTACCTTACGGGACGCAGCGCCGGATTCTCGCGGCGCAGGCGCAGAAGCTTCTGCGAGACGAGCAGCAACTCCTCCTGCCAGTCCTCGTGTTCCCACGGCAGCCAGGTGAGCTCGCTGTCGTGGCAGTAGGCGTTGTTGTTGCCGCGCTGGCTTCGCCCGAATTCGTCGCCCGCGGTGATCATGGGCAGGCCGGCCGACAGAAGGAGGGTGCCGAGCAGGTTGCGGATCGCCTTCTCCCGGGCCGCGAGGATGACCGCGTCGTGGGAGGGGCCCTCCACGCCGTAGTTGAACGAATGGTTGTTGTCCGTGCCGTCGCGGTTGTTCTCGCCGTTGCCGAGGTTGTGTTTCTGGTTGTACGCCGTGAGGTCGGCGAGCGTGAAGCCATCGTGCGCCGTGATGAAGTTGACCGAGGCGAGCGGCCCGCGTTCCTGCGAGAAGATGCCGGCGGATCCGGAGAGCTTCGACGCGAGCTGGCCGATCCCGATCGGTGCGAGGCCCGTGGCCCGTGCGGCGGCGATGTCGGTGAGCCAGAAGTTGCGTACCCGGTCGCGGTAGTCGTCGTTCCATTCCGACCAACCGTCGGGAAAGTTGCCCACCTGCCAGCCGCCCATGCCGATGTCCCACGGCTCGGCGATCATCTTCACGCCAGCGAGCCCCGGATCGGTGAGGATGGCTTGGAGCAGCGGATGATTCGCATCGAAGTTGACGTCGCCGTCGCGCCCCAGGGTCGCGGCGAGGTCGAAGCGGAAGCCGTCGATCTGCACCTCATTCGCCCAGTAGCGCAGACTGTCGAGAACCAGGCGCTGGGCGGCGGGAAGCGCGAAGTTGACGGTGTTGCCGCAACCGGTCACGTCGATGTATCGCCCCCTGCCGTCTTGCCGGTAGTACGACGCGTTGTCGAGTCCGCGCAGGGAGGTCGTCGAGCCGCCGATCCCCTCCTCGGAGGTGTGGTTGTAGACCACGTCGAGGATAACCTCGAGCCCCGCCTCGTGCAGGAGTTTCACCATGCCCTTGAACTCGCGCAGCACCGCGCCGGTGCCGCCGAACTGGGCGGCCCGCGAGGCGTATGCGGCGTGCGGCGTGAAGAAGTTGAGGGTGTTGTAGCCCCAGTAGTTGCTGAGACCCTGCTTGATGAGCCGCTGCTCGCTCACGAACTGGTGCACGGGAAGCAGCTGGATGGCCGTGACCCCGAGATCCTTGAGATAGGAGATGGCCGTCTCGTGCGCGAGTCCGGCGTACGTGCCGCGGAGCTCTTCCGGTACGGCCGGGTTGAGCTTGGACAGTCCCCTCGCGTGCGCCTCGTAGAGCACGGTGTGGTCGAGGGGCGTTCCCGGTTTCTTGGCGCCGGCCCAGTCGAAGGCCTCATCCTGCACATAGGAGCGCCAGTCGCCGTTCGGCGTTCGGGCGAGCCCCCTCGCATACGGGTCGATGAGGTGCAGGTCCGGATCGAAGGCATGCCTCGGACCCTTGGGGCCGGCGGCACGCAGCGAATAGCGAGTGCCGGCCAGCAGGTTGGGCGAAGCCCCCGACCATACGTCGTGGTCGTCCTTCGTCAACTGGACGATTTCGGAAGCCCAGTTCGGGTCTTTGTCGCTCACGAGGTTCAGCTCGATGGAGGTCGCGTTGGCCGACCACACGCGTATCTCGCCGCCCGCCGGCGTCACGCGAACGCCCAGGTTCCTGAGCGTGTCGAGCTGCGGTCGGGGAACGTTCGCGGTATGCGGATCAATCACAGGCACGAGTCCTAGAGTAATGAAGGCGTGAGTCACACTTGTTACGGGCTCGTAAGGAGTAATTGTGGCGGTCTACCTCGACCATGCGGCGAC
>DMKW01000240.1:5824-7414 GCA_003454135.1 Microbacteriaceae bacterium | reverse complement strand
CAGAACGCGAAGCGGATGCTCGAGGAGGCGCGCGAGCGCGTCGCGGCATCGCTCGGTTGTGATCCGATCGAGGTTGTGTTCACTTCGGGCGGCACCGAGTCGGTCAATCTCGCCGTGAAAGGACTGTACTGGGCGCGCCGTGATGACGGCCGAGTGGGCCATCGCGCGCGCACCCGCATCCTCGTGCCCCGCGGCGAGCACCACGCGACGATCGACACCGTCGAGTGGCTCGAGCGCTACGAAGACGCAATCATCGAGTGGCTTCCGCTCGACGGGTGCGGTCGGCTCTCCCTCGACGCCCTCGCCGCGGCGCTCGAGACACACGACGACATCGCCCTCCTCACCCTCCTGTGGGCGAACAACGAGGTCGGCACCATCCAGCCGGTCGAGGCGGCAGTCGCGCTCGCCGCAGCCCACGGTGTTCCCGTGCACGCCGACGCGGTCTCCGCCTACCGGCACCTGCCGATCGACTTCGCGTCGACGGGCCTCGCCGCGCTCTCGGTTTCTGCCCATAAGATCGGCGGACCGCTCGGCATCGGCGCGCTCGCGCTGTCTCGCACCGCGACCGTTGTTCCGCTCATCCACGGCGGCGGCCAACAACGCGACGTGCGGTCGGGCACGCAGGATGCGCCGGCCGCCATCGCGTTCGGGGTCGCCGCGCGGCATCCGGTGTCATCCCTCGCCCCGCTTCGGGATCGCGTCATCGCCGGGGTGCGGGCGGCGGTGCCATCGGCGATCTTGCGTGGCGACCCGGTCGACCGCCTCGACAACAACGCGCATTTCACCTTTCCCGGGTGCGAGGGCGATTCTCTGCTCTTCCTGCTCGACGCCGCCGGCATCTCGGTCTCGACCGGTTCCGCCTGCCAGGCGGGCATCCCCGAACCGTCCCACGTGCTGCTCGCGATGGGGCTCACCGAGAGCGAGGCGCGCGGGGCCCTGCGCATCACTGTCGGGCACACGACGACGACCGACGGCGTTGACGCCCTGCTCGCGGCCCTGCCCGACGCCGTAGCTCGGGCGAGTCGGGCGGGGTTCGCCGACCGGCAGGTGCGGCTGAGTGCGTGACCGCCGATCCCTCGCCGTGCTCGCCGCGGTCGGCGTCGCGATCGCGCTCGCCGGGTGCACCCAGGTGCCGGTCGCATCATCCGGGTCTCCCACTGCCGCGGCCACTGTGCCGGCCGACTCGCCGCTGCGCCCGATGTTCCCCGGCACCTTCGACGCCGCGAGCGCCCGGAAGGAGACGGTGCGCATCGCCGACGCGATCGACGCGCTCATCCCGGCGGCATCCGTCGTCTACGTGGACAACCACGCACAACTCGTGGCGGCGACGGCGAAGAGCGGGAGCTACTACGGAGTCCTTCGCACGCTCACACTGTCGCCGGCGGTCGATCCGGTCGCCACGGCCACCGCGACGGTGACCACCCTGAAGTCGGCAGGATGGACCCAACTCGAATCGAAGGACACCGACGGCGTGCACCTCGTGACGCTTGCGAGCGGTTCCCTCGCGAGCGAGTCCTGGTTCGTCATCGTGAGCGGCGACCCGACCACGGCGGGCCAGTCGGTCGTCGCGGTTCAACTCGCGAGCCCCGA
>DMKW01000240.1:0-5717 GCA_003454135.1 Microbacteriaceae bacterium | reverse complement strand
ATTATTCCACGCGCGCCGCAGCGCGATCGACGGGGTGGTCGTCACGCTTTAGGCCGGGGCGTAGTCGCGAGACCCGCGCCTACACTGGAAACCATGAAGGTTTTGGCGGCAATGAGTGGCGGCGTCGATTCGGCCGTGGCCGCGGCACGCGCGGTCGAGGCCGGCCACGAGGTCGTCGGCGTGCATCTCGCGCTCAGCAGGATGCCCGGCACGCTGCGCACGGGAAGCCGCGGATGCTGCACCATCGAAGACTCGATGGACGCGCAGCGCGCGGCCAACATTATCGGCATCCCTTATTACGTGTGGGACTTTTCCGAGCGGTTCAAGCTCGACGTCGTCGACGATTTCATCGCCGAGTATTCGGCCGGCCGCACGCCGAACCCGTGCATGCGCTGCAACGAACGCATCAAGTTCGCCGCCCTGCTCGAGAAAGCCCTCGACCTAGGCTTCGATGCCGTCGCCACGGGGCATTACGCCACGATCCTCACGGATAAGGACGGCAACCGCGAGCTGCACCGGGCCGCCGCGTGGGCTAAGGACCAGTCCTATGTGCTCGGCGTGCTCACCGCCGAGCAGCTGGCGCACAGCATGTTTCCGCTCGGTGCGACGCCGAGCAAGGCCGAGGTGCGTGCAGAGGCGGCCGAGCGCGGGTTCAGCGTCGCCAACAAGCCGGATTCGCACGACATCTGCTTCATTCCGGATGGAGACACCCGCGGCTGGCTCGCCGAACGTGTCGGCGCGGAACAGGGCGTGATTCGCGAGCGCGACGGATCCATCGTCGGCAGCCACGACGGCGCGCAGGCCTTCACGATCGGCCAACGCAAGGGCCTGCACCTGGGCGTTCCGTCTCCGGATGGCCGTCCCCGGTTCGTGCTCGAGGTCAAGCCGGCGACCAACGAGGTCGTCGTCGGGCCGAAGGAGGCGCTGGATCTCGCGGAGATCTCCGGGGACAGGTTCACCTGGGCGGGTCTTCCGCCGGCCGAGCCGCACATCCCGTTCGATTGCCATGTGCAGATTCGCGCGCACTCCGATCCGGTCGCCGCTGTCGCCGTCGTGCGTGATGGCGCGCTCGTGATCACCCCCGATGTACCGCTCAACGGTGTCTCGCCCGGCCAGACGGCCGTCGTCTACGCCGGCACGCGCGTGCTCGGCCAGTGCACGATCGATCGCACGGTCTCGGCGGTCCCGGTTCCCGTTTCCTAGCCACATCGGCGCGTCAGTCCGTCATCCGTGCGGCCGTTTCGGCCGGCGCGCGGAAAACGGGTGGGCGCGCGGATGACGAACGGGCGCGCGGGCTGGCCGCGTCGGTTGTTCTGCCTAAGCTAAAGCCGTGCCGAACGACGACGAACTCAAGCAGGCGGGTGCCGAGGCGGCCACGCTCACCACCCGCATCCTCGAACTTCGCGACGCGTACTACGAGCGCGACGAAGTGCTCGTAAGCGACGACGAGTACGACCGCATGCTGCGTCGGCTGCAGGAGCTCGAGCGTCTCTTCCCCGAGTTGCAGAGCCAGGACTCGCCCACCCAGACGGTGGGCGGCCGCGCAGAGACCACCCTCTTCGCCCCCGTGCGGCATGCCGAGCGCATGCTGAGCCTCGACAATGTCTTCTCGGTCGAGGAGTTCGAGGCCTGGGCCGCCAAGGTCGAGCGCGACTCCGCCCGCCGGGTCGACTACCTCTGTGAACTCAAGATCGACGGCCTCGCGATCAACCTCCGCTACGAGCACGGCACTCTCGCGAGCGCGGCGACACGTGGCGATGGCGTGGTGGGCGAAGACGTAACGCAGAACATCGCGTACGTCAGAAGCATCCCGACCCGGCTCGAAGGTTCCGGGCATCCGCCGCTCGTCGAAGTTCGCGGTGAGGTGTTCTTCGAGGTTGCGACCTTCCGCACGCTCAACGCTGAGCAGGCCGAGGCGGGGGAGCGAATCTTCGCCAACCCCAGGAACGCGGCATCCGGAAGCCTGCGCCAGGTGGCGGAAAACAAGACTCCCGCCCGGCTCGAGCTCATGTACAAGCGGCTCAGCCGGTTGAGCATGCTCGTGCACGGCATCGGCGCGTGGGCGAACCCGCCGGTCGCGTCGCAATCCGAGACCTACGAGCTGTTGAAGACCTGGGGGCTGCCAACTAGCTCGCACTATCGCGTGACGAAGACGGCGACGGATGCCGCGGAGTTCATCGAGTACTTCGGGCTGCACCGCGACAGTGTCGAGCACGAGATCGACGGCATCGTGATCAAGGTCGACGAGCTCGCGCTGCACGAGGAGCTCGGCGCCACGAGCCGAGCCCCGCGCTGGGCGATCGCCTACAAATACCCGCCGGAGCAGGTGAACACGAAGCTGCTCGACATTGTGGTGAGCGTCGGTCGAACGGGTCGCGTCACTCCCTTCGCCGTCATGCAGCCCGTTCGCGTGGCCGGGTCGGTCGTGCGCCAGGCCACCCTGCACAACCAGGACGTCGTGAAGGCCAAGGGCGTGCTCATCGGCGACACGGTCGTGCTGCGCAAGGCCGGAGATGTAATTCCCGAGGTGCTCGGCCCGGTGGTCGAGCTGCGCGACGGCACGGAACGCGAGTTCGTCATGCCCACCCACTGCCCGGAGTGCGACACCGAGCTCGCCCCGGCAAAGGAGGGCGACGTCGACCTGCGCTGCCCCAACGCCAGGAGTTGCCCGGCACAAGTGCGCGGCCGGGTGGAACACGTCGGCAGTCGTGGCGCCCTCGACATCGAAGGCCTCGGCGAAGTCGGTGCGGCCGCCCTCACCCAGCCCGACTTTCCGGCCGAACCGCCGCTCGTCACCGAGGCGGGACTCTTCTCCCTCACCCTCGAAGACATCTTCCCGATCAGCGTGCGCGTGCGGGACAATGAGACGGGCCTCATCAAGCTCAACGACGACGGCACCGCGCGTGCCGAGACGCCGTATCGCCGCAAGCGGAAGAAGACGGGCAAGGACGCGGATCCCGCCTTCGATCCGAACGCCGTGCCGTTCGCGGGAGACGAAGAGTTCGTGCCGTCCACCGCGGCCACAAAGCTCATTGCCGAGATCGAACTCGCCAAGACGAAAGACCTCTGGCGCATTCTCGTCGCCCTGAGCATCCGGCATGTCGGTCCTGTCGCCGCTCGCGCGCTCGCCGCGTACTTCGGCTCGATCCAGGCCATCCGCGAGGCCAGCCGCGACGAACTCGCGGCCGTTGACGGGGTGGGCGGAATCATCGCCGACGCGCTTATCGACTGGTTCGCGGTGGACTGGCACCTCGACATCATCGAAAAGTGGTCGGATGCCGGAGTGCAGTTTGCCATCCCCGACCACCCGGGGCGGGGCGCCGCGGTCGCCGGTGGCGGGCCGCTCGAGGGGCTGACGGTCGTCGCGACCGGCTCGCTCGAAGGCTTCACGCGCGAGGGGGCGCTCGAGGCGATCATCGCCGCGGGGGGCAAGGCCGCCTCGAGCGTGTCGAAGAAGACCGACTTCGTCGCGGCCGGTCCGGGCGCCGGATCCAAGCTCACGAAGGCCGAGGAACTCGGTGTGCGCATCATCGACGCCGGCCAATTCGCACGGCTGCTGGAGTTCGGCCCGGCCGGCCTCGAGCCCTGATTTCGGTTGCATCCGGCTCATTGCCGCCGGGGCCGCGAGCCCTCGATCGAACCGACGACGTTCCCCAACACCCTGACACACGGGGGTTGACGACGAGCCAACCCTAGGTTAAGCGCCATGTCGGCCCCTATTATGGGGGTAATTGGTCATGTTGCGTTGCAATCGGTGCGTCCTCGTCGCCGGAACCAACGATTGGATTCACCCCTTTGCTGTTTGACGTCACAGCTATTCTGAACTCTGGCGCCCTGGGCGGCGTTGCAGAGGCATTCGTCGCGCATGAAATGAATCAGTTAGTCTCCCATGTCTCCGCCGCCGACCCGTCGGTGCAGGACCCGTCGGGTATCTCCAGCCTTATCGGCCCGTACCTGACTCCCGAGCAAGAAACCGGCAGCGCGACCATCCTTTCGAGCGCGGTCGACCCGTCCATGCTTCCCAAGCTCGGCGGCACCGCGCTGCTCAACGAGCTCGCGCTCTTCCCCAGTTCACAGATCTCCAGCTACCTCATTCACCACCCCTTCCAGGTGAACCAGATGCTCTCCGACCCCCCGTCGGCGCGCTCCGTCGCGTCGATGTGGTCGATGCTGTCGGTCTCGAGCCAGAAGGCCCTGGCGAAGTCCGCCCCCCAGCTGGTCGGAAACCTCGACGGTGTTCCATTCGACATGCGGGACGCCGCCAATCGACGTTTCCTGCGCCAGTCGATCGCGACCCTCGAGGCGTCGATCGAATCGGGGGCGGGCCGGGCGACGCTCGTCGAGGATAGGCACCACCTCGACATCCTCAAGCAGGTGCAACGCACCCTCAAACGCTCGGCCGGCGACCCGCCCCGGCAGCTTCTCACCTTCGATCCGCGCGGCGAGGCCAGGGCCGCCGTGGTCGTCGGCAACCTCGAGACCGCCGACTACGTGAGCTACCTCGTGCCCGGCATGTTCTTCACGGTGCAGGGACAGATGTACGACTGGACCGTGATCGCCCAGGACCTCTACAAAGAACAGACCTCCTGGATCAAGCTTCTTGCCAAGTCGGACACGACCATGGTGGGCAAGACCTCGGCGACCGTGTCGTGGATCGGATACACGACTCCCGGTGCCCTTGACATCGGCTCGCTCGATCGCGCCAACGAGGGCGCGAGGCTGCTCGGCAACGCGGTGCAGGGCATCCAGACGGTGCGCGAGGGGTCTGAACCATATGTGACCCTCGTCACGCATTCCTACGGCTCGACCGCGGCGATGATCGAACTCGCCAAGGGTGGCGTCACGGTGGATGCGCTCGCGATCGTCGGTTCGCCGGGAAGCGCGACCCAGTCGGCGGCGAGGCTTTCGGTTCGCAACGACAACGTCTACGTCGGCGAGGCGGCCTGGGATCCGGTTGTGAATACCGCGTTCTACGGCAGTGACCCGGGGTCGCCGTCGTTCGGGGCGAAGAAGATGAGCGTTGCCGGCGGTGTGGATGTGATCACCCGAAAGGACCTGGCTCCGGCGATCGGTCATCTCGGCTACTTCGACGCTGACACCGAGGCGATGCGCAATCTCGCCCTGATCGGCATCGATGAGGGTCCGCTCGTCACCAATGGAACGCTCGCGGACGCGAGTCGCACGATCGCGAGCGCTCGGTAGCTCGCCTGCTCGCGCCAACACCTCTCCATCGCCCGGAATAGACTGGACCGTCATCCCCGCCGCGCTAGAACGCGCTCACACGTGCACGGAGCCGAATGTCTGAATTTGTCTTGAGGTCCACTAAATGATCACGACCGACGTAGTCGCGCACCTCGCCAATCTGTCACGCATCGCCCTCACGCCGGCGGAGATCGAGAAACTCACCGGTGAGCTCGGAGTGATCCTCGACGCCATCAACAAGGTGCAGGAGGTCGCCACCGCCGACGTGCCGGCGACGAGTCATCCGATTCCCCTGGTCAATGTGTTCCGCCCAGACGTGATCGGCGACACACTGTCGGCCGAGGAAGCGCTGAGCGGCGCACCGGAGCACGACGGCAGCCGGTTCAAGGTTTCCGCGATCCTGGGGGAGGAGCAGTAATGACCGATCTGACCCGCCTCTCCGCGTCCGAGCTGAGCGAGAAGCTGAAGTCTCGCGAGGTATCGAGCGTCGAAGTGACGCAGGCCCACCTCGACCG
>DMKW01000183.1:11506-16024 GCA_003454135.1 Microbacteriaceae bacterium | reverse complement strand
CGGCTCGGCCGTGCCGGCGTTGCTCTGGGGCGTCGCGTTCGCCAACATCGTTCAGGGAGTGCCCCTCGACGCCGACCATAACTACACGGGGACGCTCTTCGACCTGCTCAACCCCTACGCCCTGCTCGGCGGCCTCACGACGCTACTGCTCTTCTTCACGCACGGGGTGGTCTTCGTCTCGCTCAAGACGGACGGCGAGTTGCGCGAGCGGGCGCAGAGACTCGCCGTGCGCTCCGGCGTGGTCACGATCGTCGTCGCCGCGTCGTTCCTGCTCTGGACCAATCTGGCCCACGGCCGGACGCTGTCCTGGATTCTCGCCGGGGTCGCCGCCGTGCTGCTCATCGGGTCGTTCCTTGCGAACCTGCGGGCGAAGGAGCTCAGGGCATTCACGCTCATGGCCCTCACGATCGCGATCGCCGTGCTGAGCCTGTTCGCGGCGCTTTACCCGAACGTCATGCCCGCGAGCAACAACCCGGCCAACAACCTGACGATCGCGAACGCGTCGAGCACACCGTATACGCTCACGGTGATGAGCTGGACCGCGCTCATCTTCCTCCCGCTCGTGCTCGTGTACCAGGGCTGGACCTACTGGGTGTTCCGCAAGCGCATCGGTCGGGAATCCATTCCCCAGCCAGCGCCCACGCCGGTGAGCTGACCCAGGCAGTGCGACCCTTCGACTCCCGCCTGCTGCGTTACGCGACGGCCTCGCGACGCTTTCTCGCGCTCTCCGGGGCGCTCGGCGTGCTGCGAACGGCCGCGACAATTGTGTTCTGCTGGCTGCTGTCTCGAGTGCTCGTCGACGCCATCCACGGCACACCGCTCCACGCCGCCTGGGGATGGATCGGCGCCCTCGCCGGCGTCGGGATCGCGCGCGCGGCGATCGTCTGGCTCGCCGACGTTGGGTCGATGCGCGGCGCGGCAATCGTGAAGAGCCAGCTTCGCCGCCGAGTCGTCTCGAGCCTCCCCAGGCTCGGGCCGGGGTGGCTCGCGCCCCGCAACCGGGTGGAAATCGCCACGACCGCGGGCCTCGGGCTCGAAGCGCTCGACGGGTATTTCTCGCTCTTCCTTCCGCAGGTGATCCTCACCGCGGTCGCCACGCCAATCGTCGTGGCCGTGATGCTCCTGCAGGATCCGACGAGCGGAATCGCCGTCGCGGTCACGCTGCCGCTCATCCCGGTGTTCATGGTGCTCATCGGCCGGGCGACCCAGTCGGTGCAGCGAAAGCAGTGGCGCAACCTCACGCTCCTCTCCAGCCGGTTTCTCGACGTCGTGAACGGCCTCGCGACGCTCAAGATCTTCGGACGCGAGCACCGACAGCGCAGCCGCATCGCGGCGATCACCGAGCAATACCGCGCGGAGACGATGAGGGTCTTGCGCATTTCGTTCCTGAGCGGTTTCGCCCTCGAACTGATCGGAAGCCTCTCGGTCGCGCTCGTCGCGGTGTCGGTGGGACTCCGCCTTGTGAACGGAGACCTTGGACTCGGGGTCGGCCTGTTCGTGCTCCTGCTCGCGCCGGAGGCGTTCCTTCCGATTCGGCAGGTGGGAGCGAACTATCACGCGGCGGCCGATGGCATCGCCGCCGCGGAAGACGTCTTCGCGATTCTCGAAGCGGCCGACGCCGTGACCGTCGCAGAGACGGACCCACCGACCGGTCCGGACGTACCGGCCGCTCGAGCGGGAATACGCCTGTCTGATGTGACCGTCGACTACAACGACGAGCCCGTGGTGCACTCGTTCTCCGCGGAAATCGCGAGCGGGAGCCTCACGGTGTTGGCCGGTCCGAGCGGATCCGGCAAGTCCACAATCATCGCGGCCCTGCTCGGGTTCGTTCCGTACACCGGGAGCATCGAGATCGGCGCGGATGACGCGGCCCGAAACAGACTCGACCGAATCGCCTGGGCTGGGCAGGGCGCCGGTCTTCTCGAGGGGACCATCGCGAGCAACGTGTCGCTCGGCGCCGCCCACCCGGACCGCGCCCTCGTGGAACGAGCGCTCGCCCTCGCGGCCGCGACGGACCTGCGCCCGGACTCCCCCGTCTCGGTCATTGGCAGCGGTCTGTCCGGCGGCCAGGCCGACCGGGTGGCGGTGGCGCGCGCGATCTACCGGTGCCTCGACTCGGGGTGCCCGGTACTTGTGCTCGACGAGCCGAGCGCGGCCCTCGATGCGCGCACCGAGCTCGCGCTTCTCGCCGGACTCCGCTCGCTCGCCGACGGAGGGCGCACGGTGCTCGTGGCGAGCCACCGGCCGGCCGTGCTCGCCGCCGCCGACAGCGTCATCCGGATGGAGGCGCGCGTCCATGCCTGATTCGCGAACCGCCGCCGTGCTCAGACTCGCCCAGCCGTCGCTCGCACGGTTCGCCCCCGGCGCGATCCTCGGCCTGCTGTCGGCCGCGAGCTCGGTCGCCCTGCTCGCGACCTCCGCGTGGCTCATCACGCGCGCGGCCGAGCATCCGCCGATCCTGTTCCTCTCGGCCGCGATCGTCGGCGTGCGCGCCTTCGCGCTCGGAAAAGCCGGATTCCGCTATGCGGAGCGACTCGCAAGCCACGACGCGGCCTTCCGCCAGCTCGCGGCGCTGCGGGTCGGCATCTATTCGCGGCTCGTGCCCCTCGCGCCAGACGGGCTGGCCAACACCGCGCGCGGCGACCTCCTGACCCGCCTCGTGAGCGACGTCGACGAGCTGCAAAACCTGCCGTTGCGGGTCGTTCAGCCCCTTGTCACCGCCTCGGTCACCGCGATCCTGAGCGTCGTCGGCGTCTCGCTCGTCCTTCCGGCGGCTGGCCTCGCTCTCGCCGCGGCGCTCGCTATCGGTTTCGTTATCGCGACGGTCGCGCACTCCGCGGCAGCGGCGGGCGCCGAACGCGCGATCGCCCCCCTTCGCGGCGCGCTGAGCGATCGCCTGCTCGAGTTCATGACCAGCCTCGACGTGCTCATCGCCTTCGGCGCCGTGGAGCAACGGCAGGCCGAGGTGGACGCGGCAGACTCGCGGCTGCGCTCGGCGACTGTGCGGCGCGCCGTGGGCTCGGGGGTTGCCTCGGCCGCGCTGTCGGCCCTCGCGGGGCTCGCCACGGTCGCCGGGCTCATCGTGGGGATTCCCGCGCTCCAGCACGGCTCGATCACCGGTCCGGCGCTCGCGGTCCTCGCGCTTCTGCCGCTCGCCGTCTTCGAGGTCGTGGGATCGGCTCCCCTCGCGATCTCGGCCTGGCGACAGGTTCGGTCGAGCGCCGAGCGCGTTGCGCAGTCCACGCCGGATGCCGCGCCGCCCGAGATCCCGCTCGACCACGCACGCAGCGAAGACCACTCCGCACACCCCGATCACCGGGACCCCGAGCACGCGGTGCTCGAACTCGTCGACGTCTCCGCACGCTGGCCGGGGACGCCGGCTCCCGCGCTCGACGGCGTCACCCTGAAGTTGCACCGGGGCGATCGGCTGCTCGTGACCGGGCCGAGCGGCTCGGGCAAGAGCACCCTCGCGCACGTTCTCGTTCGCTTTCTCGACTACTCGGGAAGCATCCGGATCGGCGGGGTCGAGGCGAGGGAACTGCCGCACGAGGTCGTGCGCGCCACGATCGGCCTGTGCGAACAGTCGCCATACCTCTTCGACGAGAGCCTGCGTCAGAACCTCCTCTTCGCACGCGACACGGCGATCGACGCCGACCTCGTCGCCGTGCTCGAACGCGTGGGACTCGGCAACTGGCTCCGGGAGAGGGGCGGGTTGGACGTGCGCGTCGGTGACGGCGGATCACTCGTCTCCGGAGGGCAGGCGCAGAGAATCGCCCTCGCTCGAGCCCTTCTCGCCGACTTCGCGGTGATCGTGTTCGACGAGCCGACGGCAAACGTGGATGCGGATCGCGGCGAGAGTCTGCTGCGCGACATCCTCTCGATCGCGACGAAGGACGGACGCACGGTCATCCTGCTCTCGCACGCCCCGATGCCCGATTCCCTCGTGTCGCAGCGCCTGGACCTCGACGCGCCCGGCCTAACCCGGGACCTTCGGCCCTTGGTCGTCGCTCGGTCGGGCAATTGAATGGCATCGAGGCGCAGGCGAAGGAGATCAGCATGGCTCACCAGGACGACCACATCGACCTCTGGTCGCCCCAGGGGCCGGTCAGGCTTCTCACCGAGGCCGAATCGTGGGAATTGCTTGACGGGTCCACTTTCGGGCGGCTCGCGGTGAGTGTGGCGAACCAGCCGGAGATCTTTCCGATCAATTACTACGCCGACGGCGACACGATCCTGTTTCGTACCTCGGAGGGCACCAAGCTCCTCGAACTGACCATCAACTCGAGCGTCGCCCTCGAGACGGATGCCTACACCGACGAATGGGCATGGAGCGTCATCGTGAAGGGCCACGCGAAGGCGATCGAGAACCAGGAAGACATCTTCGAGGCCGACCAGCTGCCGCTCACCCCGTGGATCCCCACCCTCAAGTACATCTACGTGCGCATCACGCCGACCGAGATCACCGGTCGCCGTTTTCTGCGCGCGCCGGAGCCGGAACGCTACTGACCCCGCCGGCCC
>DMKW01000183.1:8313-11432 GCA_003454135.1 Microbacteriaceae bacterium | reverse complement strand
AAGCGCGCCGCGCGGCGTGAGATGCGATGGGCCCTTCCGCGCATTCGCGCCACCTCGGGCGCTGGGCGCGGCCGAGCGAACAGCCACGCCTTAGCCAGCTCGACGAGCACGAGATACACCACGATCATGCCGACGAGGGCGAGAAAGAACGGCGCGGGCAGCGGATCGAAACCGAGCACCGCCGCGAGGGGTGAGAACGGCAGGAACGTTCCGACGGCGATGACCCCGAGCACCGCGCTGAGCAGACCGACGGACGGACGGCTGCGGAAGAACGGCACGCGTCTCGTTCGTATCGCGAAGATGATCAGGGTCTGGGTCGCGAGAGACTCGATGAACCAGCCCGCCCTGAACTCGCCGGCCGCCGCGTGGAACACGAAGATCATCAACCCGAAGGTGGCGAAGTCGAAGAGCGAACTGATCGGTCCGAACACGAGCATGAATCGCCGGATGAACCCGATGTCCCAGTGTGACGGCGCGTGCAGCTGTTCCCTGTCGACATGGTCGCCGGGAATCGCGAGCTGGCTGCTGTCGTAGAGCAGATTGTTGAGCAGAATCTGGCCGGGGAGCATGGGGAGAAAGCTCAGGACCACGGATGCGACCGCCGCGCTGAACATGTTGCCGAAGTTGCTCGAGGTGCCCATGAGAACGTACTTGATCGTGTTGGAGAAGATGCGGCGTCCCTCCATCACCCCCTGGGCCAGCACGCCCAGGTCCTTGTCCAGAAGAATGATGTCCGCCGCGTCCTTGGCGACATCGGTCGCGCTGTCGACGGAGATGCCGAGATCGGCGTGATGCAGGGCCAGCGCGTCGTTGACGCCATCGCCCAGATAGCCCACGGCACGGCCCTGCTTGCGCAGCAACTTGATAATGCGCGCCTTCTGTTCGGGCGACACCCGGGCGAAGATGCTCACCCGCCGCACGACTTTGCCGAGTTCGGCATCGGACATCGCGTCGAGCTGCACCCCGGTCAGCGTGCCCCCCGACTCCAGCCCCAGGTCACTGCACACTTTCTCCGCGACCTTCGCATTGTCGCCGGTCGCGATTTTGACGCTGATCCCGAGCGACGCGAGCTGGTCGAGGGAATCCTTGGCGTTCGCCTTGGGCGGGTCGACGAAGACGAGAAATCCGGCGAGCGTGAGGTCCTTCTCGTCGGCCGTGCCGATGGACTCGAGCCCCGTCGCGACTCGCGTCGCGACGGCGACGACGCGTGCGCCCTCACCGTACTGGTGGTCCAGGATGGCGAGCGCTCCTGGGGCGACAGCGACGCAGCGCGCCATGACGTCTTCCGGCGACCCTTTGCTCACGAGGAGAACCTTGCCGGACAATTCGCGCACGAGCACGCTGGTCATTCGACGCTGGTGGTCGAACGGAATCACATCGAGTTGCGTGATCTCGCGAACGTCGACCTTCGCAGCCTCCGAGGAATCCCAGAGTGCCGAATCGAGGGGATTCTGGCCAAGGATCGAGATCTGCGGCTGCGAGTAGTCGACCTCGGTGGCGAGGAGCCCCCACCGGAAGACCTCGTCCGCGCCCGTGGCGGGCCCCGCCGGAAGGGCGGCGGTGAAACTGATGCGCCCCTCGGTGAGCGTGCCGGTCTTGTCGGTGACCAGCACATCCATATCCCCGAGGTCCTCGATGCAGATCAGGCGCTTGACAAGTACCTTGCGCCGGGCGAGCGCCCGAGTGCCGGTGGCCAGGCTGGTGCTCACGACCGCCGGGAGCAGCTGCGGGGTGATCCCCACCGCGATCGCGAGCGAAAACAGCAGCGATTCGAGCAATGGGCGGTGCAGCAGAAGGTTCGCCACGAAAATAAGCGCGGTCAATACCACGGCGATTTCCAGCAGCAGAAGCGAGAAACGACTGAGCCCCTGCTGGAACTCCGTCTGAGGCTGCCGCGTGCTCAAGCCCAGCGCGATCCGCCCGAACTCGGCGCGCCCGCCCGTGGCCACGACGATCCCCATGCAGCTTCCCGAGTGGATGATCGTGCCCATGAAGATGCACGACGTGAGATCCCCGAGCGCGGCACCGGCCGTGATCGACGCCACGGCCTTCTCCACGGGGAGGGACTCCCCGGTGAGAATCCCTTCGTCGCACAGCAGGTCGGAACACGTGATCAGCCGGATGTCGGCCGGGATCACCGCGCCGAGGGCCAGATGTACGATGTCTCCGGGAACCAGGTCGATCACGTTCACATCGGTCGGCGTGCCGTCGCGGATCGCGATGGCGCGATGGGCGATGTTCGAGTGAAGTGCCTCGGATGCCCGTTCCGCGCGGTACTCGTTGGCGAAACCCAGCCCGACGCTCACGATCAGGATGACGCCGATCACGATCGAATCCGTCGTCTGCCCGACGAACAGCGAGATGCTCGCCGTGATCACGAGAAGAATCAGGATGGGGCTGCGCAACTGGCGCGCGAGCACGGCCCAGGCGTTCGCCTTGTGGGTTCTCAGCGCGTTGGGCCCGAAAGTCGCGAGTCGTTTGGCGGCTTCCACTGCCGACAGTCCCGAGACCGTCGAGCCCAGCGCGGCGACGACGTCGTCCGCTCCGCGCGTCGCGGCGTCTTCGATCGAGAGCGGCGAGAGGCTGTCGGCAACGAGGCGACCCCGTGCGAGCTCCGTCGTCACGCCGATCCCTCAGGCGCCCAGGACGGAGTCCGCCCCGGTGTCCAGGCTGTCGGTGATGAAGGTCTCCGGGCCTCCATCACGCGGGTCGATCCAGTTCCAGCCGAGCACATCCGGGCTGTCGATCCCGTGCTCGTAGGCGAACGCACGATGCCTCGCGCGTTCGTCGTCGAAGTGCTGGGCGAGCCCCGCATACCGTTCCCCGAGTCCTGGCACGTGACGGATCACGTCCATCGCGAGGCGATAGCGGTCGAGGTCGTTGAGCATGAGCATGTCGAATGGCGTGGTCGTGGTGCCCTTCTCCTTGAATCCGCGCACGTGGAAGTTGTGGTGGTTGTTGCGGCGGTAGGCGAGCTGGTGCACGAGGGCCGGGTAGCCGTGGAAGGCGAAGATCACCGGCTTGTCGGTGGTGAAGACCGAGTCGAAATCCTCGTCGGGCATGCCGTGCGGATGCTGCGTCGGGTCTTGCAGGCGCATGAGGTCGACGACGTTGACGAA
>DMKW01000183.1:6761-8197 GCA_003454135.1 Microbacteriaceae bacterium | reverse complement strand
CGCACCCGCAGTTCCGGGATGTTCTGCCGCAGCAGGTGCACTGCCGCCATCGCCTCGAGCGTCGGCACGTCGCCGGCCGCCGCGAGCACGACGTGCGCGTCTTCGCCGTCACGCTCGGTGCCGGCCCAATCCCAGATGCCGATTCCGCGAGCGCCGTGCGTTCGTGCCTCCTCGAGGCTCAGGAACGTCGGCGCCGGCTGTTTGCCCGCCACGATCACATTGACGTATGCCCTCGTGGCGAGGCAGTGCTCGGCCGTGACGAGCAGGCTGTTGGCATCCGACGGCAGGTAGACGCGCACAACCTCCGAACTCTTGCTCACCACGTGGTTGAGAAAGCCGGGATCCTGGTGCGAGAACCCGTTGTGGTCCTGCCGCCACACGTGCGAACTCAACAGGTAGGTGAACGAGGCCACGGGTCGCCGCCAGGGCACGTGGGCGCTCGACTCGAGCCACTTCGCATGCTGGTTGAACATCGAGTCGACCACGTGGATGAATGCCTCGTACGAGTTCATGAGCCCGTGCCTGCCGGTGAGGAGGTACCCCTCGAGCAGACCTTCCACGAGGTTCTCGCTCAGTATCTCGATGACCTTGCCCTCGGCGGCCAGGTGCTCGTCCGTCGGTTCGAACGAGCCCTGCCACTGCTTGGCCGTAACCTCGTATACGCCGTCGAGCCGGTTGGACGCCGTCTCGTCCGGGCCGAAGACCCTGAAGTTGTCTGGGTTGGCTTTCATTACGTCGGCGAGCCAGTTGCCAAGCACGCGCGTGGCCTCGGCCACGGCTCCGCGGCGCCCCGCGACGGAGACCTCCCGTTTCTCGATGGGCGGCAACGTCAGATCCTTGAGCAGCAGGCCGCCGTTCGACGCGGGAATGGCGCTCATGCGCTTCGCGCCGCGGGGGCGAATGGACTCGAGTCCCGGTGTGAGGGTGCCGTCGCGTTCGAAGAGCTCCTTGGGGTGGTAGCTACGCATCCACGCTTCGAGCAGCGCGAGATGTTCGGGGTTCTCCCGCACCTCGGCGAGGGGAACCTGGTGTGAACGCCAGGTTCCTTCCACCGGAATCCCGTCGACGAACCGGGGTCCGGTCCATCCCTTCGGCGTTCGAAGGATGATCATCGGCCAGGCCGGCCGGCCGGCCGAGCGGCCGCTGCGCGCGCGGCGTTTGATGTTTTGGATGTCGTCGAAGGCCTGCTCGAGTGCGGCCGCCATGGCGTCGTGGACCACCATGGCGTTCTCGCCGTCGAACCCGCCGGAGACGATTCGCGGGGAGTACCCGTAGCCGCGGAAGAGGGCGAGGAGCTCGTCTTCCGGGATGCGGGCGAGCACGGCCGGGTTGGCGATCTTGTAGCCGTTGAGGTTGAGGATGGGCAGCACGACGCCGTCCGTCTGCGGATTGAGGAACTTGTTGAGGTGCCAACTCGCCGCGAGGGTGCCCGTCTC
>DMKW01000183.1:4263-6707 GCA_003454135.1 Microbacteriaceae bacterium | reverse complement strand
GCCTCGCCGTCGCCGACGACGCACGCGACGGTGAGCGACGGATTGTCGAGCGCCGCCCCGAAAGCGTGCACGAGCGAGTAGCCGAGTTCGCCGCCCTCGTGGATCGATCCCGGCGTCTCCGGTGAGGCGTGCGACGGGATTCCGCCGGGGAAGGAGAACTGCCGGAAAAGCTCGGCCATACCGGCGGCGTCTTGCGCGATATCCGGGAACAGCTCGGAGTACGTTCCGTCGAGCCACGCGTTCGCGACCATCGCGGGCCCGCCGTGCCCTGGACCGGCGACGTAGAGCACGCTGAGGTCCCGCTGCACGATCAGCCGGTTGAGGTGCGCGTAGATGAGGTTGAGCGCCGGTGCGGTGCCCCAGTGCCCCAGAAGCCGCGGCTTGATGTGTTCTGGCGCGAGGTCTGCGGTGAGCAGCGGGTTGGTCTTGAGATAGATCTGGCCGACCGTGAGGTAGTTGGCGGCTCTCCACCACGCATCGACGACGTGGAGCGGGTAACTGGATCGGGTAGCGAGTTCGTGGGAGCTGGAGTCCGAGGACGATGCCATTCGGGGAGTGATCCTTTCGTTGCCTCTGACACGGTAGACAGAGGCTCAAACGGGCGGATAGGGCCGAAGGTCCCCACCGCTCTCGCGCACGACGACAGCGCGGGATTGCGTCGTCAATGCGCCCGGTGGATCCTCCGCATGGACAACGATCGGGCGCAGTGATCGGCCAATGGGCAGCGGTTAGACGATCCCGGTCGTGCCGAGAAGCGCGCCGATCGCGAAGGTCACGATGAGGGCGAGCGCTCCGCCCACCACCACGCGCACGGCGGCGGTCAACCGCGAACTTCCGCCGAGGTGCGCGCCGACGAGCCCCGTCGCGGCGAGGGCAATCATGACCACGACAAAGGTCGCCGGAACTCGCCACGACGCCGGGGGGAGAAGAATCACGATGAGGGGCAGGATGCCGCCGATCGCGAAGGCCACGGCGGACGCAAACGCGGCATGCCAGGGGCTGGCGACATCTTCCTCAACGATGTTGAGCTCGGCGGACAGGTGGGCGGCGAGCGCATCGTGCTCGGTGAGCTCGGTCGCCACTTGCCACGCCGTCGCCTCGGACAGCCCCTTGGACCGGTAGATGCCCGCGAGCTCGGCAAGCTCCTCCTCGGGGCTTTCCTCGAGTTCGCGTCGCTCCTTGGCGATCAGGGCGCGTTCGCTGTCCCGCTGGCTGCTCACGGAGACGTACTCGCCGAGGGCCATCGAGATGCCGCCGCCGATGAGCGCCGCGACTCCGGCGGTCAGGATCACCGCGGGTTTGTTGGTCGCCCCGGCGACGCCGACCACGAGGGCGGCGACCGACACGATGCCGTCGTTCGCGCCGAGCACTCCGGCCCGCAGCCAGTTCAGCCGTTGGGCCGTTCCGTCCCTGTGCGGTTCGAGTTCGTGCTGTTGGGGAATCGCCTGGTCCGAGGTCACCAGCACAGCAAAACACGGCCGTCACGCGGCGTCCAGCAAGGTCAGGCTGTCCTGACCTGGTCCATCCGCTCGGCTCGCCCTCGAGATCTTCGCGGCCGGCACGCTACACGTCGTCGGAGTGCTCAGAACCCGACTCGGCCGTCTCGAACGGCGAGGCGTGCAGCACGTGGCTCGATGCGCCGAGCAGCGCCGCCCTCTCCCGCAACAGGCGAACGGATTCGCTCGTGCCCGGCTCGTCGAACGGTGAATCGACACAGAATGCGATGAGCTCGCTCGCCGGGCCGATCACGAGGCTCGCGCTCATCGGCGTGCCGTCGTCGCGTATCGCTTTGTTCATGGCGGCGACCGCCGCGAACAGCAGAAGTGCCTCCGCCGCGGGGAGGGCCTTGCGCAAACTCGAAGGTCATGCTGAGGGTAGACCGTGCCGACTAGCCGTGGTGATGCGTCGGTTCTGGGCGTAGAATCTGATACCAGAGGTACACCTTCACCGCCCACGCGAATCGAGTTGATCGATCCGGCGGACGAGGAACGCCGAAGGCGATTTAACGCCACCACGGCCGCCTTTAGCGCTCCCACAAGCGGGCTCGCGGGACCGTACCTGCCGGGTAAGCGGCGGCACGGCTCGCGAGTTCCGAGAGCAAACACCTTCACTCTCCAAAGGAGGAGACACACGATGTTGAAGGAACTCCACACCGTTCTCCCCGCTGCTGACCTGCAGCGCGCAAGAACCTTTTATCACGACAAGCTCGGCATGGATCCGCAGGACGAAGTCGACGGCAACCTTTTCTACCGGGCAGGCGCCGGATCGTTCGATCTCTATGAGACGAGCAACGCCGGCACGGCCAAGAACACCCAGATGATTTGGATGACCGACGATCTGGATGCCGAAATGGCGAGCATGAGGACCCACGGAATCGTGTTCGAAGAGTACGACATTCCCGGAATGAAGACCGTGAACGGTGTCGCGACGACCGAATCGATGCG
>DMKW01000183.1:0-4132 GCA_003454135.1 Microbacteriaceae bacterium | reverse complement strand
ACGAACGCCCCCGCCAGCGTGGCGGGGGCGTTCGTTGCGCGCGGACAGGTCAGCGCGTCATGATCCACGCGAGCAGGTAGCTACGCGAGTTGCCATCGTCGATGAACTTCTCCGGCAGCTTGCGAGCTGTCGCAAGCGCGGTCTTCGACTGCCCGGCCCCGCCGAGGGCGGCGTACATGAGCAGGTAGTCACCGAACTGCACGTCGTATCCGGCCGGCACGGCCTCGGCCACGTTCTTCGCGATGCGCGCCGGGTCGCCGGCGAGGTACCCAGAAACCGGACTCATCGGAATGAGCTGGATCCCCAGTTTGGCGTTCGCCTCCGCGCTGAACCAGGTGGCGTAGTCTCGCTTGCCTCCCCAGTTGAGCGAGACAACCGAGTGCGTGTACCCCTGGTACGGCGCGGCCGCGCTGTCGAAATCGGTCCAGTAGGCCTTGGCCGACGCGGCCTCGCTCGACAGCATCCAGATCGCTTCGCGCTTGAGCGGCGAGTTGCCGGTCACGCCGCTCCAGAGGGCGAGGCCGTTCCAGGCGCTCACAGCTTCCGAGCTGGATTCGAGATTGTTGCCGTCGGCGAACGGTGAGAATCCGGATGCCCAGGAATGGCCGGAGTAGGCGTCGAAACCTCGGCGGTCGGGAAAGTACTTCGACGGACCGCTCGTGGCGAGGTCCGCCGCGATGAGGTTCATCACCGGGGTGATGTCCTTGCGCAGCGCGACGTCCTTCGCGGCGGCGATGCTCGCCGCGTAGAGGAAGTAGCCGTAGTGGAAGTTGTGGTCGTTGAACTGCTCGCTGCCGAAGGATGCCGTCAGCCCGACGAGACCCTTCATCTTCGCGTCGTAGACGAAACAACGTTCCGTGGTGGTCGTGCAGCCGGCCGGGTTGGTCCACTGGCGCAGGGCCGCGCCGAGCGTCGCACTCACGGTCTTTTCGGCCGCCGCGTCCCCCAGCTGGGTTGCGAGCGTGAGAAGGTTCGCGAGGCGGTAGAGCGCCTTGCCTCCGAAATAGGTGTCCTTGGGCAGTTCGGCGGCGTTCGCCACGTCTTCGGTGAGCTGGGAGCGCAATTCGTCCTTCTCGGCGGCGGTGAGGGAGCCGACGTCAAGGGTCGCGGACGGTGTCACGACGGGAGCGGTCCAGGCGAGGGACGTTCCGGCACACAGTGTCATCGCGCCGTAGACCGACGGATAGCTCCCGAGCGCGCACGCCGGAGTCGTCATGGTCTTCTGCTGGTGCGGCAGGGCGGCGATCAGGGTGTCTTTCTGGCCCTGGGTTCGGTAGCCGAGCGTAGTCGTCGCGATCGGGCTCTCCGCCGAGTAGGCGAGGGTGACGGACTGCAGGGGCGCCACGTGCGCCGCAACGGTCTTGAGGGTGCCGTCCTTGGGCACCGGGAACCACACCGCGGTGGCGCCCTTTGCGAGCGAGAGGCTTGTGCCGTCCTGCCCGACCGTGCCGGAGCTGCGCAGCCCGTAGGTCGTGCCGCCGATCTCTGCGGACCACAGGCCGGTGCCGGCCGGCACGAACGGCTGGCCGAGGCGCAGGGTCGCCTTTTTCGCAGCGGTGAAGCTCACGAGGGGCGAACCCTCGGCGACGACCGTCGAACCAACCTGCGTGCCCGAGCCGTCGAGCTGCGTCACGGTGACCGACACGTCGTCGTATGCCGTGATCTCGCTCGACGAGGCCCCGGCATCAACCGTGATGCTCGGGGTGTTTCCGCCCGTGATCGTGTCGGGGGTGGTCGTGACGGCGGGGAGGCCGAGCGTGAAGCCGCTGTCGGTGAGCCCGAAGGAGAGGGGAAGCGGAAACACCGGTTGCGGCTTGTCGCCGAAGACGAGTCCGGAGAACCAGCGATTGGTCGGCGGGGCGAGCCCGTGGGCGAGTCGCATGGTGGGCGCCTTCGCGACCGATTTGGAGGGCAGTTTCGCGATGGCGGACTTGATCTGCGAATCCGGCAGAACCGAACTCGTCGACGGGTCGGCGGGCGCGTTCGGGGTGCTGCAGGCCGCGACGAGCATGACGGCTACTCCCGCCGCCAGGATGCCGGTCGCCCGCGTGATGGTTGTGCGATTCATCAGATTCCAATCTGCTCGAGCAGCGAGAAGAACGAGTCCTTCACGCCGGCGAGAGGTCCGTCGTCGCGCAAGTGCATGATCGCCGTCACGGGGGTTCCCGGCTCGACGAGTCCGTCGTGGCTTCCGGCGATGAGGTCCTTGCTCATGACCTTGATCGCGGCATCCGCCTTGCCACCCACCGTCTGCACCTTCACGTCAGACACGGTTCCCATCACGCGCTGGTGGTTGGGCAGCACGATTTCGACCCTGGCGCCCTTGGTCACACGGGCGAAGTCGTACGAGTCGACGCGGAACTTGGCGAACACGAAGAATGGGCCGGTGCGGTCGATCGTGGCGAGCGGTTGGCCAGCACCGACGAGGCCGCCGGCCTGTGCCTTGATGTCCGACACGATCCCCGGCTCGGTCGCAGTCAGGGTGAGGGTGCCGTCCTTCGACACCGTGTAGGCAGCGCTCTCTGGCACTGTCTTCTGGGAATTCATGTCCCGCAGGAGGCTCGCGCTCTGGATGGTCATGAGCGGGTCGCCCTTCTTGACCTTGTCGCCCTCCTTCACCGACTCGCTCACGACGGAGCCGGCGTAGTCGGAGCCGACCGCGTACGAGATGGCGTTGATCGACGCCGATCCGCTCGCCACCTGGTTCTCACGTTGGTTGAGAACGAGGGTTGCTCCCGCAACGATCGCGAGCACGACAATCAGTCCGCCGAGGAGGCGGAATCGGTTTCCCCAGGTCATCGGGTCACCATTCCTTTCGAGTCAAACGCGACCGACCGCGTGGCGGCCGTCGGGGTAGCGCGATAAACCGGCCGGGCTACCGGCGGTCTCGCGAAAGTGGGGTAGAGCTGCGGGGGCGCCGGCACGGTGACGCGAGCGACGTGCGCTTCTTTCATGGCGGCGACGATGAAGACCGCGAAGACCGCGGTGCTCGTGAGGTTCCAGGCGGTTGCGAGGGTGAGCGCCCCGTGCCCGACGTCCTTCATGATCGCCACCGCCGAGGTGAGCAGCAGGAAGGCGAAGACGAGCACTTGCGGAATCATGAAATTGAACGGTGACACGCGCTTGCCGGCGCCTCCCGTCACGTGCCATTTCTGCTCGCGCCCGGAAAACACGTTGATGAAGGCGCGGATGTAGATGGGGAATGACACGGTGGCCATTACGAGCGTGGCGGGCCGGAACGATCCCATGGTGTTGAAGGCGAGCATGATCTGCAGCCCGTAGAAGCCGAGGTAGAAGAGCAGCCAGGTGAGCCAGGTCACGGTGAGGTTCACCGGGCGCAGGTCGAAATAGATCTCGAGCGGCGGCACGAGCAACAGAAGCAGCGGGGTGATGCCCACGAGGTAGTGGGTGGCCGTGACGGTGTACTGCAGGCGCTGGTCCATGGTGAGACGGCGGCGCGGGCTGAGCGGGTTGCGGCGCATCAGAATCTCGAAGCCACCTGATGCCCAGCGCAACTGCTGCTTCGTGTAGTCCTCGACGGTCTCCGGCGCATCGCCCACTGCGAGCGTGACGGGGATGTACACCGACCGCCACCCGTTCTCGTGCAGCATGAGGGAGGTCCACACGTCTTCCGACTTGGAGTCGGTAACCATGCCGCCGATGTCGTTGATGGCTTCGCGGCGAAAGATCACGTTGGTGCCGACGCAGAACGCCGCGTTGAAACGGTTTCGGCCGGGCTGGATGAAGCGGTAGAAGACGGACTGCATGAAGCCGGCGCCGCTCGAGACGAGGTTCTTCATGTTGCCGTAGGTCTGCGGTGTCTGTACGAATGCGACGTTGCCGTCGATGAAGAACGGCACGGTCTCGTACAGGAAGTCTTCCTTAGGCACGAAGTCGGCGTCGAAGATCGCATAAAATTCGCCGTTGCTGAGCGCCAGCGCGTGGTTGACGTTTCCGGCCTTCGCGCCGTGGTTGCTGAGGCGACGCACGTAGCGGGCCCCGAGGTCCGCAGCCAGGTCGCGCACGGCGTCAGATCCGCCGTCGTCGAGAATCCAGGTAATGTGCTCGCCGCGCATGGCCATGGCGGCCGAGACGGTGCGGCGGATTGCGGCGAGTTCTTCACCGTAGACGG
>DMKW01000056.1:4549-4876 GCA_003454135.1 Microbacteriaceae bacterium | reverse complement strand
TCCGAGACGGAGATCGTGCCGAACTGCAGCGGGTAGCCGCCGCCGGCGTGCACTCCCTCCTTCTCACCCTGCGCGAGGCGGTCGAGCGACAGGTTGCACGGCGTGATCTCGTTCCACGAGCTCGCGATGCCGATCTGGGGTTTGTCCCAGTCGTCATCACCCATTCCCACCGCGCGAAGCATGCCGCGCGAGGTCATGGCTTCGATTCCGTCGGTGACGACGCGCGAACGCGGCTTCCAATCAACTGTTTCGGGCATGTAACGAGTCTAGAACTTCCCGGAGTGCGGCAGATCACGGTCGCGCCAGGCATCCGGTCCACCGCGTCCC
>DMKW01000056.1:0-4399 GCA_003454135.1 Microbacteriaceae bacterium | reverse complement strand
TGCGCGAATTCGACGAATCTCCTGCGTTTTCGGAGGCGCCGGATGCTGTCCTACTGCTCGTGCACGTCACCCTCGCGGAGGTCGGCGAGGAGGTTGATCGCACGGGCCACGTCGATCGGGCCTGGCACGCGGAAGTTGGCGAGCGTCGATCCCTCGCCGCTCTTCAGGCCGACGTCGTCGGCGCCGAGCGCCGCGAAGGCGTCTTCGTCGGTGACGTCGTCTCCCGCGTAGAACACGGCGGTCGCCTTGGTGTACTCCCGCAGGTGTTCGAGCGCCTCGCCCTTGGTGGTCGAGCGCACGGAGAATTCGAGCACGTTCTTGCCCGTGCGCACGGTGAGGTCGTCGAGCTCCGCCGCCGTTTCGCTCAGGGCCACCAGGTGGGCGATGCGACTGTCGTGCTCGGTCGCGAGCCGCGTGTGCAGCGCGAACCCGGCCGGCTTCGGCTCGAGCCAGACCTGGTCGATCGCATCCGCAACCTCGCCGAGCACCTCGCCGAGCACGCCGACGCGCGTGAACTCCTCGGTGTTGAGCCCCACCTGGTCGTTGGGCGAGTCGAGCCGCAGCTCGATGCCGTGCGATCCGACGAGCAGCACCGAGTCGGGAAGGCCGGAGACCTGGATGAGGCTCGCGAGGGCTCGCCCGGAGACGAGTGCGACGCGGGTGTTCGGCATCGCGTTAAGGCGGAGCACTGCGGCGCGGGCCTCGGGCAGCGCGCGCGCGGCCTCCGGATCGTCGACCTCGGGGGCGAGAGTGCCGTCGAAGTCGAGCGCGACGAGCAGGCGGCGAGTGCGGGCGAGTTCGCGCAACGCCCCCACGAAGGGTTCGGGCAAACGGGAGAACTTGGGTGGGGTGTCGACGTCGACCATCAGCGCAGCTCGTGTCCCTCTGAACCGTGGTGTGCCCGGCTCTCGAGCACCCGCAAGAACTCCGTCGACCAGCGGGAGACATCGTTCTCGAGCACGCGCCGGCGCAGCGACCGCATGCGCGCCGCCCGATCGCGCTTGGGCATCGAGATCGCCTGCAGGATCGTTTCCTTGAGCCCGTCGATGTCGTGCGGGTTGATGAGCAGCGCGCGCTTGAGTTCGTCCGACGCACCGGCGAATTCGCTCAGCACCAGCACGCCGTCCTCGTCGAAGCGGCACGCGACGTATTCCTTCGCGACGAGATTCATGCCGTCACGCAGCGCGGTCACGAGCATCACGTCGGCCGCGAGGTACAGGGCAACCATCTCCTCGCGCGGGTAGCCGTGGTGGTGGTAGCTGATCGGCACGTGCGCGATCGTGCCGAAGTCGCCGTTGATGCGCCCGACGGTGAGCTCGATCTCGTCGCGCAGGGCCATGTAGGCCTGCACGCGTTCGCGGCTCGGGTTCGCCACCTGCACCAGGGTGACATCCTCGACCTTGAGCCGGCCCTCGGCGAGAAGCTCTCCGTAAGCCTTGAGACGGTGCCCGATGCCCTTGGTGTAGTCGAGACGGTCGACGCCGAGCATGACCGTCTTCGGGTTGCCGAGGTCGGCGCGAATCTGGCGGGCACGCTCCTGCACCGCCGGTGTGCGCGCGAGTTGCTCGAAACTCGCCGCGTCGATCGAAATGGGGAACGCCTTCGCCACGACCGTGCGAAACGACCCCTGCCGTTTGATCGGCCCGAACACGCGAACTCCGGGTGAGGCGTCCACGAGCGGCACCTCGATCTGGGCGCCTTTGGTGGCATATCCCTTGAGGCGACGCACCGCGCGCTGGAAGTTGCTCGCGTCTGCTACTCGCTGGAAACCGATCACGTCGGCGCCGAGGAGGCCTTCCACGATCTGCGCGCGCCACGGAAGCTGCGAGTAGATGCCGTATGGCGGAAATGGAATGTGATTGAAGAACCCGATGGTGAGGTCCGGGCGCAGTTCCCGCAGCATCTTCGGCACGAGCTGCAGCTGGTAGTCCTGCACCCACACGACGGCACCGATGGCGGATGCGGCTGCCGCGGCATCCGCGAATCTCTGGTTGACATCGATGTAGCTCTCCCACCACTCGCGGTGGTAGGTGGGCGGGGCGATCACGTCGTGGTAGAGCGGCCACAGGGTGTCGTTGGAGAAGCCTTCGTAGTAGTTTTCGAGGTCGTGCACGCTCAGCGCGACCGGCACGACTCGGATGCCGTCGCTGTCGAACGGCTCGAATTCGAGGTCGGGCTGGCCGCCCCAGCCGATCCACGCGCCGTCGTTCTGGCGCATGACCGGCTCGAGTGCCGTCACGAGGCCGCCGGGCGAACGCGCCCACCGGGCCGTGCCATCCGCCTCGATCACCCGGTCGACGGGCAGGCGGTTCGAGACGACCACGAAGTCGTATTCGCCAGCCGTGATCGGGTTCTCCGTGTCGTTCATATGTTTGCTTACTCTCGTCGTCGTGATGCCGCGCACCTCTTCGGTAAGCCAAATCAACGTTATCAGCCGAGCGCAAACTAGCATTGCTCGCATGGTCACCACCCGGCTCTATCGCGACGGAACGTTGAAGAGCGAAGGGTTTCCGGTCGAGGACATCTCCGATCACATCGCCACGAAGGGCTGCGTGGTGTGGGCCGACTTCGTGTCGCCATCCGAGCAGGATCTCGCGGCAATCGAAGAAGAGCTCGGGCTGCACCGACTCGCCGTCGAGGACGCCGTGCACTCCTATCAGCGCGCCAAACTGGATCGCTACGCCACCCACCTGTTCCTCGCCGCATACGCCGTGAGTCTCGACAACGAGACCGGCGAACTCACGACACACGAGATCAAGGCATTCGTCACGCCGCACGCGCTCATCACCGTGCATGATCCCGATTTCGACATGTCGCGCGTCGTCTCGCGCTGGGACAATGACAGCGACCTGGCCGGCCACGGCGTCGGGTTTCTGCTCTGGGGGCTGCTCGACGATATCGTCGACGGCCACTTCGAGACGGTTCAGCAGCTGGATGGCGCCATCGAGTCGCTCGAGGATGCGCTCTTCGATGAACGCCCGCGCGACAAGGAGGTCCAGAAGCGATCGTTCGAGTTCCGCAAGTCGCTCGTGCTGCTTCGTCGGGTCGTGCTCCCGATGCGTGAGGTCGTGAACACGCTGCTCCGCCGGGATCTCGATGCGATCGACGAGGCGATGGCGCCATACTTTCAGGACGTCTACGACCACGTGCTGAGAGCGACGGAATGGACCGAGTCGCTGCGCGATCTTGTGACGACGATTCTGGAAACCAACCTCAGCATCCAAAGCAACCGCATGAACCTCATCATGAAGAAGGTCACGAGTTGGGCGGCCATCATCGCCGTGCCGACCGCGATCACAGGGTTCTTCGGCCAGAACCTCAAGTTCGTCGGGTTCGGCACGGCGTGGGGTGTTTGGTTTTCGATCGGTCTCATCGCCGCGACGTCCCTCGCCCTCTACGTCAGTTTTAAGCGGAGAGACTGGCTTTAGTCACCACGCGTTCAGGCGGTGAACCTAGAATCGTGTCGATGATTCGCGTTGGCATGAGCACGTCGTGTGTCTACCCGCTGGCAACAGAGCACTCGTTTCGGCTCGCACGGCTCGCGGGCTACGACGGCGTCGAGATCATGGTGAGCAATGACGAGGGCACGCAAGACGCGGATGCCCTGCTCGCGCTCTCGGCGAAGTACGAGATGCCGATCCTCTCGATCCACGCCCCCGTGCTGTTGCTCACCCACTTCGTGTGGGGACGCGACCCGCAGGTGAAACTCGAAAAGTCCGCCGAACTCGCCCGGGCGGTCGGCGCGACCTCCGTCGTCGTGCATCCGCCGTTCCGCTGGCAGGCGACCTACGCCGAGGACTTCCTGCGCATCGTGCGCCAGACGGCCGGTGCCTACGGCGTGGAGGTCGCGGTCGAGAACATGTTCCCGTGGAAGGTGCGCGGCAAGAGCCTCAAGGCGTACTCGCCCGGCTACGACCCGACGCTCATGGACTGCGATTCCATGACCCTCGATTTCTCGCACGCGTCTCTCGCGGGAAGAGACTCGTTCGAGCTCGCGCTGGCGATGGGGTCGCGGCTGCGTCACGTGCACCTGTGCGACGGCACCGGCTCGCAAGACGAAGGGCAGATTTTCGACGAACACCTCCTGCCGGGTCGAGGCACCGAGCCCGTCGCGGAGGTGCTCGAATACCTCGCCGCGCAGAACTGGACCGGCCAGGTCGTGGCCGAGGTGAACACGCGCAAGGCGCGCAGCGAACAGGAACGCCTCGACCTGTTGCGGGAGACGCTTGATTTTGCGAAGGCCAAGCTCGGCGCGGCAACCACCCGTCACGCGGGGCACGGCTCGACCTCCTGGTACCCCGGATTCCTGCGCCGGGCGGGGCGTCGCGCGATCACGGCCTTGCGCCCCAACGGACGCTAGGTTGACCATGACTTTTCAGGCGTACCTGGACACGATCAA
>DMKW01000142.1:3965-4306 GCA_003454135.1 Microbacteriaceae bacterium | reverse complement strand
GGTCAACGGAGTGGCGCAGGGATGGGTGGCGAGCGTTAGTCGCCGGCCTTGCGCGAGGCGATCTCCGCCCGCACCTCGTCCATGTCGAGGCCCTTCACGGCGGTGATCACTTGCTCCAGTGCCGGAGCGGGGAGCGCTCCGGGCTGCGAGAACACGAGAATCCCGTCACGGAACGCCATGAGCGTCGGGATCGAGGTGATCCCGGCCGCACCGGCCAGCTGTTGCTCCGCTTCGGTGTCGACCTTGCCGAACATCACGTCGGAATGTTGCTCGCTCGCCGCATCGTAGATCGGCCCGAACATTTTACAGGGGCCGCACCAGTCGGCCCAGAAGTCGACGAG
>DMKW01000142.1:0-3852 GCA_003454135.1 Microbacteriaceae bacterium | reverse complement strand
ACGGTCTTTTCGAATGCGTCGTAGGTCAGTTCGACGGTTGCCATGAGGCCCTCTTTCGATCGAAATCTTGTGCTTCCAGTGAGGTACAGCAAAAAAGAGCCCGAAAATAATCCCGCGACCCCCGGGGGACGAGCCGTCATCCGTCGGTTGCCGGGGCGGCTGGTAGGTACCGAAGAGGTGCCGGCCCGCGCCGGCCACAATGGAACATCATGAACCGGTACTCGTCAATGAGCCCCAACGCGCTGAGGCGATTGACGAGTTGCCCGCTGCCGTTGAGGAGGATCCCCGCGAACAACGCGTGGTCGACCCGCCGGCGACGCCTTATTCGGTTCATCGGATCGGGAACGCCCAGGCGTGCGCTGGGACGTAGGTTGCGAGAATCGCTCCCGTGGATGTTTGCTGGCTTTCGATGAGCCGCAGTGGCCTGGTCTGGCTGGCGGCGGCGAAGAGCCGCTTGCCGCTGCCGAGCACGATCGGATCGATCATCAGCCGGAACTCATCGACCAGGTCCTCGTCGAGCAGGCTTTGCACGAGGTCAGGGCTCCCGATCACCAGCAGTTCACCGTTGCCGGTTTGCTTCAAAGTACGCACCGAAGTGCCGAGGTCACCGCGCAGCAGGGTCGAGTTTCGCCATCCGAGTGGTTCGGTGAGAGTGGTCGAGGCCACGTACTTTGGACGAGAGTTCAGCGGTTGCGCGAGCGTCTGTTCCTCGGCGGATGCGTGTGGCCAGTGGGCGGCGAACACTTCATAGGTCCGGCGTCCGAACAGGTAACTGTCGGCCGTCTTGACGCTCGCGATGACGCGGCTCATCGACACGTCGTCGAAATACTGCGAGTGCCATCCGCCGTGCGCGAAGCCGCCCTCGGTGTCTTCGTCCGGATAGCTGGGGGACTGGATGCCGCCGTCGAGTGTCATCCATTCGGTCGCGACCAGAGTTCGCATGCTCGTCTCCTTCTTGTTGCTGCATTTGTGCGCTGAGGTCGGTCACTCCGTCACGTGGAGTTCGGCAGACTTCGCTGCTCGCCCCCGCCATGACTATGTCATCGGACGAGCTCACCCACGCAGCAGCTAGGACCAACGGGTAAAGGGACAGTTGCGCGGCGTCGCATTCGCGGAATGCTCAACGGGACGGTTACCTCAGCCGCATCCGTCAACGGGCGATCTGGGACTGTCCCAAGTGATCCCCTAGGGAAACGAGCACCTCCTGCCATCCGTCGTAGAAATACCCATCGCCCTTGGTCCCGTCGACGCCGCGCAGATCGAATGTCATGCGCGTGCCTTCGTGAACCGGCTCGAGGGTGATCGTAATGACTGGAGTGTCATCTGGGTCGCCGTTCGGGTGGCCCCAGGTGAACACGAGGCGCTCGAACGGCTCGACTTCACGGTATACACCGCCGGTGACGACCCTGTCGCCGGTGGCGTCGTTCACCATCGTGTACGTGTAGCGGCCGCCCACCCGCGCGTCGATTTCGACTGCTTCTCGAGGTGTGCTCGTTCCCCGAGGATGCCACCACTGCGCCGCGGAGTCGGGGTCTGTCCACGCCTTCCAGATCTGTTCGGGGGTCGCCTCGAACGTGCGGACGAGTGTGAAGCCCCTGGACGTGTCGATCATCGATTTTCTCCTCCTGTATGCTCATCGGTCTCGCGGTCGTGTTCACCGCGGTTCCTGAGATGCTCGTCGAGCAGGTCGAACCGCTCAATCCAGTCAGCGCGCTGCTGCTCGATCCACGCGGCCGCCTCATCCAAGCTGGCAGTCGCGAGCGAGCAGTCCTTCCACTGCGCTCTCCGATCTCGTGCCACGAGCCCCGCTTTCTCGAGCACCGTAAGGTGCTGGGAGACGGCGGGTCTGCTCATCGGATAGTGCACCGCCAGATCACTTACGGTGAGGGGGCCGCTTCGAAGTCGTATGAGGATGTCGCGGCGCGTCGGATCCGCCAAGGCGGCGAACGCCGAACTGAGACGGTCCTGCGCGACCATGTAACCACCTTCTTACGTAAGCGATCGCTTACACGCTAGATCGATGAGTCGGGCCTGTCAAGAGGCGGTCCGTTTTCGCGTAGCGGCCCGCCGGCGCTGGATTCCGTGTTCGGACTAGTACGGGACGCTCTGTCTTGTTCGAAATCCTTCGGCAGACGTCCGCCGCGATGAGCTTCGTTGCTTCGACCGGCGAAACCACCGGCGCGGGGGTTCTGCAGGCAGTGTGAGAGCTATTTGGGCTGACCGTCGGATACCTGCTCTGCTCGTTGGTCTAGCCGATCGAGAGTTTCCTGCAGTCTCGCGACCTGTTTTTCCAACGCTCTGATTTCGCCTCGCGTTGCTGCCTGCGCGTCTTCTTCCTTGGTCGCGACGCGCTCGACGATCCATGAAGCGATGGTCGCCGTTACGACGCCGAGGAGCGCGATACCGCCGAGCATCAGCGCCCCGGCGATCAGCCTGCCTGTGATGGTGAGAGGAGTGAAGTCCCCGTATCCGACAGTGGTTATGGTGACGAAAGCCCACCAAAGGGCGTTCTCGAAGGACGTGATGTTTGACCCCGGTGCGGATCGTTCGGCGTCCAAGACAGCAAGCGCAGCGACGAACACGAGGAGCACGGAAGCTCCGGCCGCATAGAGACCACGCGTCCGTGGAACGCGGAGCCAGCAGTGCGCTGGAGGATGCTCAGCAGCGTAACCAGCCTCAGAAGGCGGAGCGGGCGAAGCAAAGGCAGCACAACAATCAATAAGTCCAGGATGTGTGTGCGGAACCAGCGCCAGCTTTGGGGGGCTAGCGCAAAATTGGCGACGTAGTCGGCAAGGAAGACGGCCCAGGTGGCGGCCATGATTACTTCAGCCAGTGTTCCTTGTGACCCGGTGAGGTTTCCGATCACCTCCCACGCATAGGCGGCGAGGAACAGCGCCGCGGCGACGGTGAGCGGCCACTCGGAGATTCGCTGCCAACGTTCTTGAGTCATTGCCGAATTCTATGAGCGACGAACGACGCAGTATCCGGCCTCTACCCGACACACGGCTACTGCGTACGCACCTGGGGCCCACCCGCGCTGCCGCACGTCGACAGGCCGAGCGGGCGAGGGGCGCAAGAAAGACATGTACGCCGACCTGGACGCCGTTGCTGAGGCCGCCAATCAGGGAACGACGAAATGAAGTGTGTCCCAAAAGTGTCCACGGCGAGCGCTTTGCTCGACCGGACGAGGGCAAAAAAAGTCCCACCCCCGTAGAAGCTAAGGAAATGGGACAGTGGCTCCGACGGGCGTCGATCCCGTGACCTCTCGATTTTCAGTCGAACGCTCTACCAACTGAGCTACAGAGCCTTGAACTATTGAGTTATGCAGAAGGCACGGCCGTCTGGCGAGAGATGACCGTGCCTTGCGACCCTGACCGGACTTGAACCGGCGACCTCCGCCGTGACAGGGCGGCGCGCTAACCAACTGCGCTACAGGGCCTAGCTATGTTTCGTGACCCCAACGGGATTCGAACCCGTGTTAACGCCGTGAAAGGGCGCCGTCCTAGGCCACTAAACGATGGGGCCGTGAAGTAAGAACTTCCTTCATAGCTACCGAGGAACAAGCATAGGGCTGACTACCCCATTTGCCAAACGCGCCCCAATTCGACGCCGCCCGGTGCCGGGAATCCACTCGAATGCGCAATGCGAGCCACTCCGAGTGAAAGACGGCGGGTTCGCTCGGCTAGCGAATAGATTCAACTCATCGTTGAGACTTTCCGGTGCTGGCCACGGGCCAGTGCGCTTGTTACTGTGGCAGTGGCTGCAGAGTCGCTTGCGTGGCCGGGGGAAACGGCGTCACGAAAGACTGGGGAGACATGAAGAGCATCAGTCGAATGGTCGAGCGGGTCTCAT
>DMKW01000252.1:4662-7679 GCA_003454135.1 Microbacteriaceae bacterium | reverse complement strand
CGCCGGTCGTGCCGAGCAGGTGCGCCGCGCTTCCGCTCTCGCCACGGGCGAAGCCGTTGTCGGTGGCCGAATAGGGCGCGATGAGCGGTGCGAAGACCGCCACGAGCACGAAGAGGCTCAGGATCACGAGGCCGATCCTCGCCTTGCCGTTGCTCCAGATCGCCGCGAAGGCTCGGCCGAAGACGCGCAACGGCACCATCCATCGCCCAGAGGCGGCCGGTTTTCTCAACGTCTTCTCGTTCATCGTCGCGTCCTCGGGTCGAGCGCACCGTACAGAATGTCCACGATGAAGTTGGCGAGCAGCACGCTCACGGTGATCATGAGGAACAGGGCCTGCATGAGCGGGTAGTCCTGGTTGGTCACGGCGTTGTAGAGCAGGTAGCCGAGGCCCGGGTAGTTGAAGACGCGCTCGACGAGCAGCGATCCGCCGACGACCGCGCCGAGGGCGAGGCCGAACACCGTGAGGTTGGGCAGCAGCGCGTTGCGGGCGGCGTAGCGCAAGGCCACCGTTCGGGGCTTGAGCCCGTTCGCCTCCGCGAAGGTCACATAGTCCTCGCCGAGCGTGTTGATCATATTGTTGCGCATGCCGAGAATCCAGCCGCCGAGCGAGGTGATGAGGATCGTGAGGGCGGGAAGGATGGAGTGGTACAGCGCGTCGGCGAAGAACTCGACCGAGAAGTTGGGGGTGACGGTCGCTCCGTAGGCGCCTGACCGTGGGAAGAGGCCCGCGACGTAGCCGAGGAAGAAAAGCAGGAGCAGGGCGGTCCAGAAGTAGGGGAAGCCCGAGACGAAGGCGCCGCCAACGGTGGGGAGGGCATCCAGCCAGGTTCCCCGCTTCCAGGCGGCGAGCACGCCGAGCAGGGTTCCGAAGACGAACGACACGATCGTGACGACGCCCACCAGCACGATGGTCCACGGCAGGGCGGCGCTGATGAGGCTCGACACCGTTTGCGGAAAGAACGTGAACGAGACGCCGAAGTCGAAGTGCGCGAGGTTGCCGAGATAGGAAACGTACTGATCCCAGATGCTCCCCGTCGGCATGCCGAGCTGAGCCTTGATGGCGGCCTGCACCGAGGCGCTCACGGGCCCGCTCTGGCCGAGTTTGGCGATCGCCGCGTCGGCCGGGGAGCCCGGCATGAGGCGAGGCAGCAGAAAGTTGAGCGTGATTGCCGCCCACAGGGTGAGCAGCAACAGGCCAAGCTTCTTCAGCACGAAGCGCACGGGACATCACCTCCTTGTTAGTCAGGGCTTGCCGGTCCCGGGCGGGGCGCCGAGGGCGCCCCGCCGGAAACGGCGAGGGCTTGCCGAGGTTAGGCCGCGGCCTTTTTCAGGTGGGTGAGGATCAGCAACGGATTCGAATCCCACGTCATCGGGGAGGCATACGGGTTCTTCTCGCTCGGCCATCCGGTGAACTGCTTGTCGCTGAAGAGGCCCCAGAGTCCGCCGTAGAACAGCGAGATCGCCGGCACCTGGTTGTAGACGACCGACTGCAACTGGCCGCCGAGCTTCTTCTGCTCGGCCGGGTCGCTCGTGGCCTTGAGCTTCGCGAGGATCTGGTCGACCTGCGGGTCGCTGAACCTTTCGAAGTTCGAGGTGGTCGGGGTGCCGACGGGCGTCGCGAACTGGCTGTTCAGCAGGTTGTTGAAGTCGTCGTAGAGCGACCCCGTTCCGCCGAACGAACCCATCGCGAGATCGTAGTCCCCACTCTGCAGGGCCTGGTTGTAGGCGGCCGGCTGCGGCTGGTTGATCGTGACGTCGATGCCCGCTGCCTTGAGCTGCCCCTGCACGGTCTTGACGCCCTGCAGCCAGTCGGTGTAGCCGTTGGCCGTCGTGATCGAGAAGGAGAGCTGCTTTCCCGACGCATCGACGAGGGAATCACCCTTCTTCGTGTAGCCGGCCTTGGCAAAGAAGTCGAGTGCCTTCTGGGTGTTCTGCACCACCGCTCCGCCATCCGGCAGGTCGGTGCTGAGCGACGCCTTCTGGTTCGGCAGAAGAAGACCGCTCTGGCCCGCGGCATCCACGTAGCCCTGTTCGGCGTTGTTCGCGATCTTGGTGCGGTCGAGCGCCCACGACAATCCCTGCCTGAAGTTGACATCGTTGAACGGCGCCTTCGTCAGGTTGGGATAGAGGCTCACGTTGCCGCCCGGGGGGAACCAGTAGCTGTTGTGCTGCTTGTTCGCGCCGACCCAGGTCTTGTCTACCTCGGTCATGAAGGCGTACGCCCAGTCGTAACCGTTGTTGACGACGTCGAGCTGGGTGTTCGCCGCTGGCATCACGAGCTTGTCCGCCGCGACCTTGTCGGCCTGCCAGTAATCCTTGTTCTTGACGAGCGTGTACTGGTTCGGGCTGAACGCTCCGAGCTCGTACGGTCCGGTGACGACCGGCTTCGCATTGGTCTCCTTGACCGGATCACTCACGGACTTCCAGACGTGCTCCGGCACGATCAGGGTCTGCTCGATCACGTGGGCGGCGGGCACGTCGTCCGACTTGAGGTGGAAGACCACCTTCTGGCCGTCGACCGACACGGACTCGACGCGCTGCCACACGCCCTTGAGGTCGAGCTCCTTGTGGTCCTTGAGCAGCTGGAATGTGAAGGCCACGTCGCTCGGGCCGAAGGCCTTACCGTCGCTCCACTTCACGCCCTGCCGGATGTCGAAGACGACGGTCTTCGCGTCAGGCATGGTGTGCCCGGTGGCGAGGAACGGGGTCTCCTTGCCGTCGAGCGTGTTCACGACCTCAAGCGGTTCGTACATGTAGGTCGTGCCCACGCGCTTGTTCGGCGCGTACGGGTTGAAGTTCTTCTCGAACGTCGGCGAGCCATTGTCTGCCGCGACCAGCATCGTGCCGGCCTTACCGGCGGACGTGCCGCCCTTCACGTTGATGCTGCACGCGCTCGTGGCCAGAACGGCCGCCACGGACAACACGGCACAGGCCGTGATTAGTGTGCGTTTACTGGGATGAGCCATTGCCGTGTACTTCCTTCACGTCGTCATTGACATTCGCGGCGAATTTGCCGC
>DMKW01000252.1:402-4506 GCA_003454135.1 Microbacteriaceae bacterium | reverse complement strand
GTTCAGCGCAGCGACATCGTTTCCGCGCCGAGGTAGACGCGAGCCGCCCACGACGCCGGATCCTTGGCAAAATGGCCGCGCATGGCGTTGTTCGCGAGGGCGTTGTCGAGCGCCATCATGATCATCGACTGGTCGAGCACGAGCCGACGGTGGCCGACCGCCCCCGTGGTGGGGTTGATGGCATCGAAGAAGCCGCCGTCCGCGCTGTAGCTGTCCGGGTAGAGCGCGCGCAGTTTCTCGATATTGGCATATGCCTCCTGCGGGATGACCCCGAGCGCGAGGAACGATGCGTGCGGCGTCACCGTCGTCTCGGTGGTCTCGTTCGCGCAACCGCCCCCGCACTGCGACAGCGCGTTGCCGGCGCCGAAGGCGAGGCCGACCGCACCGAAGATGCCGTACCCGCCGCTGTCGTCTGCCGTACTCGACGGCGACATCCCCCACACGGGCAGCTTCAGCTGCTCGGTTGCGTACTTCATCTGCACCTGGGCGAGGCGGATGTCGGCGAGGCCGAGTCCGCGAGCACCCCACTCGGTCTCCGGCACGATCTGGTTTGCCATCAGGCCCTCGAACATGCCGCCGCCCCAGGTAGGGATGTGCGTGAGGGTCGTGCCCGGGTAGGTGTAGTGGCCCTCCCAGACGCGGAACTGCTTACCCGACTGCGGGTCGCGGATGGTCTTCCAGTAGCCGACCGGGACCTGGCCCTGCCAAGAGAAGTCCGGATCGGTATCGCACTGCTTCGGCGGCAGGGTGCGCCACGTGCGCCACCAGACGTCGCCGGGCATCTGGTGCAGTCCCATGCCCACGTACATGGCGATGCGCGGATCGCTGTAAAGGGCTCCGTTGTGATACCCGGCGGGGCCCTGGCCGACGTAGTAGCCGCCGTACATCTGCCCGGTCGGCTGGTTGCCCGCGATCGCGGGATTGGTATTGCAGTTCGTCTGCGCCCGATTGTCATAGAAGATCGAGAAATCCATCGGCGCGATGAGCGAATTGACGAGCGGTGCGATCTCCGGCAGAGCCTGCCGCACGACCATGAGGCCCGCCGCGTACCAGCCGTTGTCGACCGCGGAGAGGAACGAGCAGTTGTCCTGCGCCGGCGTTGGACGCGTCGCACAATCGACATCCCCGGGATTGAGGATCGCGTGGCCGGTGGCCGTGTCGTACCACTGGTACAGGAATCCCTGCGAACGCTGCATCGTGCCGACGGTCTTCAGCGTCGCGGAGATGAGCGAGCCGGCCTTCGCTCGGCTGATGATCTTCAGGTCGCTGGCGGCGATCACCGATTCCAGGTAGACGCCGATGTTGGCGGCCGAGGTGTACGTTCCGCGAACACCGCCGGGTCCGAGGTTGTCGAGTGGCAGGTTTGTGACCGGATCGACATCCTTCTCGAAGAAGGCCCAGGTGTCTTTGGCCACCCCGAGCAGCGTCGCCCTCTGTGCTGCGCTCAGGTCGGACCCCGACTGTGCGTCCGCCGCCTGTGCGCTCGTGACCTGAGGAGCGACAAGAGCGGCGGCTAGCACGGCTCCAACCGCGAGACTCGCCGCCAGTCGGACCCGGCGAACGTGCCCGGGATTGCCGCCCTGCTGGCCGGCGGCTTTCTCGCGTGTGGTGCCTCGTAGCTGATGCTTCATTGCCCCGTACTTCCTTCGTGTCGACGTTGACAGGCGCGATCGGGTGTTCCGGGGGGAACGCCGCGCGGCGTACCGGGCGAGTGTATGCGCATACACTCCGGTTTGGCAATAGCACCGTCCCGGCCCGGGGAACTATGCGCGCGCCGGGCTCGATCCCTCGGAGCTCTCGCGCAGCAGCAGTTTCACCGGCAGTCGCAGCGCGATCGGCGGTTGCGTGACATCCTCCAGTCGGCTGCGCATCACCCACATCGCCGCTCGCCCGAGGTCCACCATCGGCTGCTGCACCGTGGTCAGCCGCGGCGTCGAGAGACGCCCCTCCTCGATGCCGTCGAAGCCCGTGACGATGGTGTCGCCCGGCACCGTGACACCCCGCGATGTGAGCACGTCGATGATCCCGAGCGCCGTCTGGTCATTGGAACACATGAGCGCCCGCGGCGGCGGCCCGGCCGCCAGGATCTCGCGCGCGATCGCCCGACCGCGCTCGCGGGAGAAGTCGCCGTGGAACACCGGCAGGGAAGCCGGGTCGATGCCGCTCTCGATGAGGGCCCGGCAGAATCCCTGGTAACGCTCCCGATCGTCCGGGGTGTCACGCGGCCCAGAGACGAAGACCGCGTCCCGCACCTCGAGGTCGTCGATCAGGTGCCTGGCGAGGGCGTGCATCCCCTCGGCGTTCGCCACCGTGACGTGGTCGTAGTCGTCGTCGCGGCGCGCGCCGGCAATCAACACGATCGGAATCCGGCGAGACACATGTTCGAGAACGTCGTCGGGAACGCTGTGCGCGAGGAGGGCGAGCCCGTCGACGCGTCCCGCGATGTCGGTGACCATTTCCACCGGGTTCGAGCCGCGGCCCACGCCGACCATGAGCGTGAAGCCGTCGCGCCAGGCCTGCAGCTCGCTGCCGCGCAACACCTCGTCGAAGTAGAGGTTGGGGCGGCGCACGTCGCTGGAGTCCGGGATGTCGACCACGACATCCACCTTCGCCGAATAGGCGAAGTCGGTGTCGTCGACGTCGTCGACCGCGTCGAAATCGGGAAAGTAGAGGCCGAGCACCCCCGTGCGTCGCGCCGCGAGCCCGCGCGCGCTCGCGCTCGGCACGTAGCCGAGAGCGCGCACCGAGGCCAGCACATGCTCCCGTGTGGATGCGCGTACATCGTCGGGACGACGAAACACCCGCGAGACCGTCGCGATCGATACCCCGGCGTGCGCGGCGACGTCGTAGACCGTGGCGGTCTTCTGCATGGGGCCTCCTGGGCGACGCGACACGAGATCCGGTTCGGCGGGCGAACCTCGGCTCGGATACCGAGTGTATTACCCCGGCTTGCGAGTGCCGGGCCAGTCCGCGCGAGCCGGTCGCCGCAGCGAATGTGCCCGTTCGTCGCGATTGTTCCCTGTCGAGCCGGCACGCTCACGACAAGCGGGCACAATCATGCCGCCGAGCGGGCTGCGTTGGCCGGTTTCTGGTTAGGCTGATTGGGCACTCACGCACGGTGTCGGCCACGCGGGCGCAGATCGTGGCCGGTCACATCCTCAGGGCAACGGACAGTAATGAGCACACTCACGGAACTCGTCGTTCTCGTAGACGACTCCGGGAATCCCGTCGGCACGGCGGAGAAATTCTCGGTGCACGGCGTGGAGACCCCGCTGCACCTCGCCTTTTCGTGCCACGTGTACGACCCGGCCGGACGCGTTCTCGTGACGCGGCGAGCGCTCGGCAAGCTCACCTGGCCGGGCGTGTGGACCAACTCCTTTTGCGGACATCCCGGCCCGGGCGAGGTTCTGGAAGACGCACTCGCGCGCCGCGCCCGGCTCGAACTCGGCATCGAGCTCGAGCGCCTCGAGGTCGTTCTGCCGCACTTCCGCTACCGTGCGGTGGATGCATCGGGCGTGGTCGAAAACGAGATCTGCCCCGTCTATCGCGCCGTGACGACGGATGCCGTGCAGCCGAACCCCGACGAGGTCGCCGAATATGAGTGGCTGGAGCCGGTGGCGCTCCGCGAGGCCGTCGCCGCCGCGCCATTCGCTTTCAGCCCGTGGCTCGTTCTGCAGCTCGAGCAGTGGAAGGCGCCCGTCTCGATCTAGTCGAGCAGGCTCTCCTCGCGCGAAATGTCGGTGCGGTGGAAGTTCTGGAACGAACGGGACGCCGTCGGACCTCGCTGCCCCTGGTAGCGCGAGCTGTACTCCGCCGATCCGTACGGCCTCTCGGCCGGGGAGGTGAGACGGATGAAGCACAGTTGGCCGATCTTCATGCCGGGCCAGAGCTTGATCGGCAGCGTCGCGACGTTGCTCAGTTCGAGCGTGACGTGTCCGCTAAAGCCCGGGTCCACGAATCCGGCCGTCGAATGGGTGAGAAGGCCGAGGCGGCCCAGCGAACTCTTGCCTTCGAGGCGTGCGGCGATGTCATCCGGAAGGGACACGAGTTCGTACGTCGAGCCGAGCACGAACTCGCCGGGATGCAGGATGAACGGCTGGTCGG
>DMKW01000252.1:0-177 GCA_003454135.1 Microbacteriaceae bacterium | reverse complement strand
GTCGAGCCGCACGTCGATGCTCGACGGCTGGATCATCGCGGGCTCGTACGGGTCGAGTCCGATCCGCCCAGAATCGAGTTCGAGCTTGATATCGCGATCCGAAAGCAGCATGCATCGAGCCTACCGAAACGGCGTCCCTCGCATTTCGCGGCCGTAAGTCGCACTTCCCGCGTCGCG
>DMKW01000004.1:4718-6018 GCA_003454135.1 Microbacteriaceae bacterium | reverse complement strand
TAGCACTGGCCCGGGCTGCGACGGTCGCTACGAAACGCAACCTGACGCCGGTCTAGGATCGGAACACGATTTCACCCGGGTCATTCCGGCGTGCCGCTTGTTCGAAGAGGATAACGATGTCCAACACTTCCATCGACAGCCTTCTGCACGAAGAACGCAGATTCCCGCCGACCGCGGCGTTCAGGACGAACGCGGTGGCCACGAGCGAGCTCTACGCCGAGGCGAAGGCCGACCGGCTCGAATTTTGGGCGAAACAGTCGCGGCAGCTGCTGCACTGGCACAAGGATTTCAGCCAGACTCTCGACTGGTCGAACGCCCCTTTTGCCAAGTGGTTCGCCGACGGCGAGCTCAATGTGGCCTACAACTGCCTCGATCGGCACGTGCTCGCTGGAAACGGCGACCGGGTCGCCATCCACTGGGAGGGCGAGCCGGGCGACAGCCGGGACATCACCTACGCGGAGCTCACCGCGGAGGTCAAGCGAGCCGCGAACCTGCTCACCAAGCTTGGCATCGGCAAGGGCGACCGGGTCGCGATCTACCTGCCGATGATTCCCGAGGCCGTGGTGTCGATGCTCGCCGTCGCGCGGGTCGGCGCGGTGCACTCGGTGATTTTCGGAGGGTTCAGCGCGGAGAGCCTGCGCTCACGCATCGACGACGCGAGCGCGAAACTCGTGATCACCGCCGACGGCGGTTGGCGCAAGGGACGCGTGAGCCCCCTCAAACCGGCCGTGGATAGCGCCCTCGCGAAAGAGGGAGGACTGACGGTCGAGCATGTTCTCGTCGTGAAACGATGCGACAACGAGGTCGAGTGGACCGACGGCCGCGACCTCTGGTGGCACGACGAGATCCACACGGTGGATGCCGAGCACGAGGCGCAGGCCTTCGAGGCGGAGCAGCCGCTTTTCATCCTGTACACGTCGGGCACGACCGGCAAGCCCAAGGGCATCCTGCACACGAGTGGCGGCTACCTGACCCAGGTGGCGTTCTCCCACAAGAACGTGTTCGACCTGCATCCGCAGACCGACGTCTACTGGTGCACCGCCGACGTGGGTTGGATCACCGGCCACAGCTACGTCGTCTACGGTCCGCTCGCCAACGGCGCGACGCAGGTGCTTTTCGAGGGAACGCCCGACGCGCCGCACCCCGGCCGCTGGTGGGAGATCATCCAGAAGTATGGCGTGACGATCTTCTACACGGCTCCCACCGCCATCCGCTCGTTCATGAAGCTCGGGCGGGAGATTCCCGACTCGTTCGACCTCTCGAGCCTTCGCGTGCTCGGCAGCGTCGGCGAGCCGATCAA
>DMKW01000004.1:4186-4481 GCA_003454135.1 Microbacteriaceae bacterium | reverse complement strand
GGTGGCAGACCGAGACGGGCGCGATCATGATCTCCGCGCTACCTGGCGTGACGATCGCGAAACCGGGTTCGGCGCAGGTGCCGCTGCCCGGCATCATGATCGAAGTGCTCGACGAGGCCGGCATACCGGTTCCGGCGGGGGGCGGGGGGCTGCTCGCCGTGACCGAGCCGTGGCCATCGATGCTGCGCGGCATCTGGGGAGACCCCAAGCGGTTCAAGGAAACGTACTGGGACAAGTTCGCGACCGTGCTCGACAAGCCCGTGTACTTTGCGGGCGACGGAGCCCGGCTCGACGA
>DMKW01000004.1:3696-3969 GCA_003454135.1 Microbacteriaceae bacterium | reverse complement strand
CATGAACGTCTCGGGCCACCGCCTCTCCACAGCCGAGATCGAGTCTGCGCTGGTTTCGCATCCGATCGTGGCCGAATCGGCCGTGGTCGGGGCCGCTGATGAGACCACCGGCCAAGCTGTCGTCGCGTTCGTGATCCTGCGCGCCGAGCACGCCGGGCATCAGACCCCGGATGAGGCGAGCGAGCTCCTTCGCAAACACGTCTCGGAGCAGATCGGCGCGATCGCAAGGCCGCGGCAGATCTTCATTGTCGCCGAGCTGCCGAAAACCCGGTC
>DMKW01000004.1:0-3507 GCA_003454135.1 Microbacteriaceae bacterium | reverse complement strand
CCTCGCAACGGTCAAGAATGCGGCAGCTTCGGCGCGCTGCCGGAACGCGATAGCTAATCCTCCGGAGATACGCGTTCGAGGCTCCCACACAGGGCTTCGGTAACGCCGTCGACTCACAAATCCTGTGGGCGGACCCTTTCGCCCGAGTCCCGCGGACACACTTGCGCCCATGTCACGACTTCCGCCGATCGACCAGCTGGTGCGTGCAGCCGGCGGCATCGCCCCTCGAAGACAGATTCTGGATGCCGGCTACAGCCCCAACGCGATCGCCTGGGCCGCAGGGCACGGCCGTCTCGTGCGAGTGCGCAGAGCTTGGTATGCGTTGCCGGATGCCGAGGGCGACCGGGTGAGCGCCGTGATGCTGGGAGGACGGCTTGGCGCGTTCTCGGCGGCGGCAAGCTACGGAATCTGGCGAGGCCTCGATCGTGATCTCCACGTCAGCTGGAAGCCCCATGGCAACGTGGCTAAGCCCGGGCGCGTGCACTTCGACTTCCCCGCCTCGCGCGGACTTCCTCTCGGTCGAAGCGTGAGATCCCACTGGCGTGTGGACGGTTTCGAGCCGTCGTCAGATGCCTGGCGCGAGTCGGTGCCGCAGACCCTCGCACAGATCTTCCTCTCGGCCGACCAAACAACCGCGCTGTGCTCGTGTGATTCGGCGCTCAACAAGGGGCTACTCGACACATTCCAGTCGTTCGAGCTCTTCGAGCGACTTCCCCGTCGCTTTCGGAGGCTTCGCCCGCTGCTCGACGCTCGAGCGGATTCCGGCCTCGAAACGATCATCAGGCTGTGGTTGGTGTCGCTCGGCCTCGATGTGCGCACCCAGGTCGCGATCGGGGGGTGTGCGGTCGACCTGTTGGTGGGCGCCTCACTCGTCATCGAAACTGACGGCAGCGAATGGCATTCCGACGAGGAACGCTTCAACAAGGACCGAAAGCGCACGGCCCAGCTTCAGGCGCGCGGATACACAGTCATCAAGCTCAGCTACCAGATGATCATGTTCAACTGGCCACTCGTCGAGGCCGTTGTGCGGGCTGCCCTCCGGTCCGGCCGCCACCTCGACACCGTGCGCTAAACGCGGCATCCTGCCACGCCGGATTCCAACCGGCGCATTCGCAACCCGCGTTTCTCAGCGCGCCGGCGCATCCGCTACCCGCGTTTCTCCGGAGGTTTCAAGGCGAGAGCCCAAATTGTGCGTCCAAACGACCACTTCCAGCCGAAAAATGGCGAGTGGGACGCGAAACCTCCGGAGAAACGCTAGTTCGGGCAGGCGGCGGGGACTCGCGAGTGTTAGGCGAACTCGAGGATGAGCTCCACCTCGACCGGCGAGTCGAGCGGGAGCACGGCGACGCCGACGGCGCTGCGCGCGTGCGCACCGAGATCGCCGAAAATCTCGCCGAGAAGTTCGGATGCGCCGTTGATCACGCCGGGCTGGCCGGTGAACGAGGGGTCGGATGCGACGAAGCCGACGACCTTGACCACGCGCGTGATCCGGTCGAGAGACCCGATCGCAAACTTCGCCGCAGCGAGCGCGTTGAGAGCGCACGTGGCGGCATGTGCGCGCGCGTCCTCCGCGGAGACCTCCGCGCCGACCTTGCCGGTCGCCGCGAGGCTGCCAGACACCATCGGCAGCTGGCCGGACGTGAACACGAGGTTGCCGCTCACCACCGCCGGGATGTAGGCGGCAACGGGCTTGGCCACCTCGGGAATGGCGAGTCCGAGCTCGGCGAGACGGTCATCCAGTTTGGACATTAGGCGTCTTCCTTCTTTTCGCGTTTGAGGTAGGCGACGAGGCCGCCTTCCGGTCCCTGCACGACCTGCACGAGTTCCCAACCGTCGGATCCCCAGTTGTTGAGAATCGCCGCCGTGTTGTGCACTATCAGGGGCGTTGTGACGTACTCGAAGCTCGGCATCACGGCATCCGTTCAGGTTCAAATCGGTTGGTAAACGTAGCTTTGATTGTATGGCTGAAGATTCGCGACGCTCCGGCATGCCCTCTGCGGTGGCCGGATTCCTTGGTTTGAGCGTGATTGCCGGCGTGCTGGTGACCGCAATGGTGACGCCGGCCGTCGCCGTGACGAGCCAGACCGCAGGGGCATCGATCAGCGTCTTCGACGACCTCCCCGACTACGTCACCCTCAGCACCGGGTCGCAGCAGAACACGATCTACGGCAACCGCGGTGGCGCCCCGGTGCAGATCGCCACGATCTACAACCAGAACCGCCAGGAGGTGGCCTGGGGCGACGTCTCGCCCTTCCTGAAGGATGCCGCGGTGGCCGGCGAGGACCGCCGCTTCTACAAGCACGGCGGCGTCGACCTCCAGTCGGTGGCGCGCGCCGCGATCGGCAACATTGCGAGCAACGGCATCACGAGCGGAAGCTCCACCCTCGACATGCAGCTCGTCAAGAACATCCTCGTGCAGGAGGCACTGCAGGTCGACGACCCGAAGGCCCGGCAGAAGGCCTACACGGCCGCCATCAACGACACCCTCCAGCGCAAGCTCAAGGAGATGAAGCTCGCCGTCGGGCTCGACAAGCGGTACTCCAAGAAGGAGATCCTGCTCGCCTACCTCAACATCACCGGCTTCGGCGGCAACACCTACGGGGTCGAGTCGGCCGCGCGGCAGTACTTCAGCGTGCCGGCGAAGGATGTGACCCTGCCGCAGGCCGCGAGCCTCATCGCCATCGTGCAGCAGCCCAATCTCCACAACCTCAGCAACCCCAAGTATTACGCGGCCAACAAGGTGCGGCGCGACCAGATTCTCGCGGCCATGTACTACGTAAAAGACATCACCAAAAAGCAGTATGACGACGCCAAGGCCACCCCGATCGCGGCCGAGGTGAAGATCACGCCGCCGAGCAGCGGATGCCTCTACGCCTCGGATGCGAAGTTCGCGTGTGACTACGTGAAGCGGCTCGTGCCGACCCTTGCCTCGCTCGGGCCGGATGCCGCCTCCCGGTCGGCCGCGTGGGCCAACGGCGGCTACAAGATCTACACGAGCATCGACCTGGACCAGCAGGATGCCGCGCAGAAGGCCCTGAGCACGTCGGCGCCGGCCAACGAGACGCGATTCGCGCTCGGCGCATCCGCAGTGTCGGTGCAACCGGGCACGGGAAAAATCCTGATCATGGCCCAGAACAAGGAATTCGACAACTCGGCCAACGGCGATCCGCTCACCACCACGGCGGTCAACTACAGCACCGACAAGGCGTACGGAGGGTCATCCGGCTTCCCCACCGGATCCACCTACAAGATCTTCACCCTCACCGACTGGTTGCAGAACGGCCACGGTCTCAACGACATCGTGAACGGGAGCGTGCGCCCCTTCCAGCCGTCGTCATTCAAGGCACCCTGCGACCCGAACGCCCTCCAGGGCCCCGTCTACGCCCCCAAGAATGACTCGGCGGGCGAGGGCGGCTCCATGACGGTCATCAATGCGACCAGGAACTCCGTGAACGCGGCCTTCGTCGGCATGGCCCAGAAGCTCGACCTGTGCGACATCCGCTCCGA
>DMKW01000009.1:12883-19768 GCA_003454135.1 Microbacteriaceae bacterium | reverse complement strand
GTGAAGAAGAGCAGGGTGTCGCCGGGAGGAAGAACCGCAACGAGCAGCCCCGTCCCTCACGACCCGCGTCACGGGTCGCCCAGTCGGTAGCCCTGCCCGCGGACGGTCGTGATGACGGCGACATCAGTCTTCCGCCTCAGGTAGTGCACGTAGGTGTCGACCGTGCCCGGCTGGTCGTCGTGTGCGAAGACGGACCGCAGTATTTGCCGACGCGAGAAGGTGCGGTGCGGATTCTCTGCGAGCAAACGAAGGAGAGCGCCTTCTCGCGCTGTGAGAAGAATTCGACCGCTATACGGCGAATGAATCGTTCGACTTTCGGGGTAGAACTCCCACGCACCCACCTGGATCATCATGCCCGCGCCGGTGAACACTCTCCGAAGGGCACGGAGACGGGCGAGAAGCTCATCGAATTCGAAGGGCTTCACGAGGTAGTCGTTCGCCCCGGCATCGAGACCCGCGACCTTGTCCTGCACGGTCCCCAACGCGGTGAGAACGAGGATGGGGGTGGTGACCCGTTTGCTGCGGAGGGCCTCGATGACGCCCAGGCCATCCAGCGACGGGAGTCGACGGTCGACGATCATCACCTCGAAATCGCCGTTGACGCCGACATCTATCGCGAGTTTCCCGTCGACGATGAGCGTGACGTCGTAGTTCTCGGCTAGAACTTGCTCGATGAGGGGTCCAAGCTGCGGGTCATCCTCGATGAGAAGCAGCCGTGGCTTCTTCTCGTTCGGAGGAGCAATTTCACTGCTTCCCGAAGTGGCGGGTGGGGTATTCGCTTCCATCGCGCACTCCTCCCGGCGACCTCGCAGATCGTCCAATCGAGTCTTTCCGGGACGCCGCAAGTTTGTCCTAAGAAACGCCTGCGCAAATGCAGGTCTAGTCGGGCATCCGGGAATTGCCATGATCTGAGCGCGCGGAACTCTCCGATTCCGCACATCCGTTCGCGTTTACCTGACGGTCATCTTGCATCCACTTGTTTGTCTGCCCCACTTCGGGGGCCAGTTTCCTTGGGCCTCTACGGTGGCTAGCGGATCCACGCAGCGGTTGCGCATCGATCGGCAACACCCTCCTTGCGTGGGAACAACACCAATGGCACCTGAACCGAAAGGTCTAACTCCATGAAATCAGCACACCAGATTGCCCTGGCGATCGGGGCGGTTGTCAGTACCGTCTTGCTGGCAAGCTCTGCGGCCACTCCAGCCCTGGCCCAGGTCAGAGGCGGTGACAGCGACGCCCGGCATTCCAAACACGTGCTGCTGGTCTCCGTAGACGGACTGCACCAGAAGGACCTCGACTGGTTCGTGCGCGTGCACCCCGAATCTGCGCTGGCCGCGCTTGTCGGCCGAGGTGCGAGGTACACCGACGCGCAGACTCCCGTGCCGTCCGACTCATTCCCTGGGTTGGTCGGACAACTCACCGGAGGGAACCCCGCAACCACCGGAATTTACTACGATGACACCTTCAACCGGGCCCTATTCGCCGCAGGAACTACCGATTGCACGACTGCCGTGCCGGGAGCCGAAGTGGCTTTCACCGAGGCGGCCGACAGGAGCCCGAATGCGCTCGATGCGGGTCAAGGGCTGGCCGGGCTGCCGGCCAGCATTCTCTCGATGACCGGCCAGCCGCAAACTCTGCTCGATCCGAAAACACTGCCCGTCGACCCCGCGACCTGCACGCCGATCTACCCGCACCAGTACCTGAAAGTGAACACGGTCTTCGAGGTTGCCAAGAGGGCCGGTCTCACGACGGCGTGGGCTGACAAGCATCCGGCGTATGAGATCCTGAACGGTCCGTCTGGCAAGGGCGTCGACGACCTCTTTACCCCGGAGATCAACAGCCAGGCGGCAGCACCATACAGCGCAGGGGATTGGACCAAGGACAATGCGGCCACCCAGCAGTACGACGGCTACAAGGTGCAGGCAGTGCTCAACGAGATCGGCGGCAAGAACCACTCGGGAACCAAGGCCCAAGCGGTGCCGGCAATCTTCGGCCTCAACTTCCAGTCCGTGTCAACTGCGCAGAAATTGCCGACCTCAGATGGGCTCACGGGTGGGTACCTCGCCGGAGGCAAGGTTCCCGGACCCCTGTTGAGCAAGGCTCTGGACTTCGTGAATGCGTCGATGGCCAGGCTCGACGGCGCAATCACAGCACACGGCCTCGCCAGGACGACCACGATCATCCTCTCCGCCAAACACGGCCAGTCACCCATGGACCCAGCTGCGCTCACGCGCGTGGCAGATTCCCCCATCATCAGCGGTCTGAACTCCGCCTGGAAGGCGACGCACCCGGACGGCTCGGATCTCGTCGCCTTCTCCACTGACGATGACATCATGCAACTGTGGCTGTCCGACCACTCGCAGGCTGCCGCCCAGTTCGCGAAGGGCTATCTGGCCGCCCACTCCGCGGCCGGGAACAACATTGCCGGTGGGTCCACGAGCGTGACCTCCTCGGGGCTCAGCTCAATCTACGCAGGCGTCGAGGTGGCTTCCTATTTCGGTACGACGGCAAATGATCCGCGCTACCCCGACATCCTCGGGATCGCTCAAACGGGCGTGGTTTATACGGGCGGCGCATCCAAGATCGCCGAACACGGCGGGGCCGGTGCTGACGACCGCAATGTGCCGTTGGTCGTGGCCGGCTTGTACGGCAACCACGGCAGGACCGTGTCGGCGCCAGTGGAAACCACTCAGATCGCACCGACGATCCTCAGGGTGCTCGGATTGAACCCGAACGACCTCCAGGCAGTGAAGATCGAGGGAACGAAGGTGCTGCCCCAGTACTGACCCGCGCGAGGAGCGCCCCGTCGCCGTCTCGGTGTCGTGGGCGCTCCTCCTTGATCGCCGTGCGAATTGCGGCCCGAGGTCGAGTTTGGACGAGGGCTACTTGTTTACAAACCCGATGAACAGGCCACCGGTGAATTTCACGCTCAGGTTGTACAACAGGGTCGCGATTGTTCCCGCGACCGTGATAACGACGAGGTTGAGCAACGCGACGATGACCGCAAAGCCCATCACGCGTCCAGGACTGAGCAACGATTTGACGCTGGTTCCCGCCCCCGGCGTGACCCCGGATATGAGCGCGTCCAGTTGATCGAAGGCCCCTGTCCGGCTGAGGATCGTCCATGCCACAAGCGTGCCAACGATGACGAAAACTCCCAGGCTGATCCCAATGAGAAAGGAAACCTTCGCGCTCGACCAGAGGTTTATGCGAACGAGCTTCAATCGCACCTGCATTGTCGACTTCGGCTGGCGGGGATTCTTTTTGCGCAGCTTGTCCGCCACACTGCTCATCTGCGCCTCCAGGCCTCATTCAGTCAAACCAAGGGACATCGGGCCGTCCAGACGGTTGACGGACGCGACGGTACCGCTTTCGATTGTGACAAAGACCCCCAAAGAAAGGTCACAGAAACCGCTCCGCGCGCTTGCGCCGCCACCGTCGCAATACTTGGCCAACCGGGCGGTCATCTGAAAATACGCCCCCAATGGCCGCGTGCCGCGTGCCGTTGAAGCACCACGGGGATAGCATCTCATCGCAGTGTCCGATGTTCCTTGCGGCAGATATGAACGCCAGTCGGGGAAGTAGCTCAGTCGGTAGAGCGCCTGCTTTCGAGCAGGGAGACACAGGTTCGACTCCTGCCTTCTCCACGACCATCGCGGGACGATGCAACCCGAGCACCGATTGCGGCCGGGCCCGCCATCTCAAGAGCACGAAGGGGATATGTGATTCAGACAGGCGTATTGGCTACTCCACTTGTCGACAGCCCTGTGCTGGGCGTTCTCGGCGCGGGCAGCGTCGTCGTCCTCGTCATTCTGGCTCTGCGTCGACCAAACCGTGCCTGGCTGAAGACAGTGGTTTCGCGAATCGCGGGCGGACTCGGCGCCGGGTACCTGCTGACCTGGCTGATTGGCGACGTCGTCAACGTCTGGGATATTCAACTGACGTGGGCCACCCGCTTCTGGTTCAGCGCCACACTCGCCGCGATCGCCGTCGCCATCGCAAACTTTCACGGCACGAATCGTTGGCGCAAACTGGTCGCCAGCGCGGGAATCGCCCTGTTCGCCCTCACCGGGGCAGCCGGTATCAACTCCGATGTCGGCGAGTTTCCCACCATCGGGGCCCTCATCGGTCGCGAATACAGCAAGTTGGAGCTTCCGTCTCCGGTCGGCGGCCCTGAGGCAAAGGGCCCCCTGTCACGCTCGTGGCAGCCTCCTGCCGGCATGCCAGCCGGCGGCAACGTAGGAAGTGCGATCATCCGGGGCAGAGTGTCCGGGTTCCACCCGAGGGCGGCGCTCGTCTACCTGCCGTCTGCGGCTCTTGTCGCCCGCCCGCCAAGGTTGCCTGTGCTGGTCATGTTGTCCGGGCAACCGGGCGGCCCGAGCAACATGTTCTCGTCGGCCCAACTTGGCACGATCGTGGACGATTACGCGACCCACCATCGCGGGCTCGCACCGATCGTGGTCGTGCCAGATCAACTCGGTGCGTCGGACCAGAATCCCATGTGCTTGGACTCTCCACTGGGAAATGCGGAAACCTACCTCACCGTCGATGTTCCGGCATGGATTCGAAGCAATCTCAATGTCGCCCCGGACCGGACCGAGTGGGCGATTGGAGGATTCTCGGAAGGCGGCACCTGCGCGATCCAATTAGGGGCCAGCCACCCGGAACTCTTCGGCAGCATCCTCGACATTTCCGGTGAGACCGCACCCAAACGGGGTTCCGTCGCGGACACTATTCGCGACGCATTCCATGGATCGACGAGCGCCTACGAGGCGGCCAAACCCTCATCCCTGTTGGCGGCCCACGCACCGTACCCTGACACACTCGCGATATTCGAGGTCGGGGCGAACGACGGCAGGTACAGACCTGGCATGGAGCAGGTTGCCGCCGATGCGCACGCGGGTGGAATGTCCGTGCTCTATTTCGACGCGCCCGCGACTTCGCACGATTGGCGCACCGCCCAGTACGCAATTCGACGAGCTTTACCCGAGCTCTACAGCCGGTGGGGCCTCAACCAATGACACGGACCGTCGATGTTTTGGCCACGTCAGACCGTGACCGGGTGGGCACCCCATAGCCGGGCAACCGTTCAGGGCCCGTACCCATACTGGAGGCATGCTCGCAAATGGTGGCGTGATTCGGGCGCGGCTGCGCGCGAACGCGCTGCCGCTCGGGTTCGTCGTTGCGCTCACCGCGGTCTACTCGACGCTCGCGATCCGATTGCACCTGCGGGTGCACACCGGGGGCTATGACCTCGGCATTTTCGAGCAGGCGATCCGCAATTACGCGGCGCTGCGGCCGCCCATCGTGGACCTCAAGGGGCCCGGCTTCAATCTGCTGGGCGACCACTTTCATCCGATCCTCGTATTAATCGCGCCGTTCTACGCACTATTTCCGACGCCGATCACCATTCTGGTGGCGCAGGCGTTCCTGTTCGCCCTCGCCGCCTGGCCTCTCGTGGCCTGGGCTCGGCGCGCGCTCGGCTCGAGTGTGGCCGTGGTGGTGGGATGCGTGTACGGTCTGTCGTTCGGCATCGCGTCGGCGGTCGGGTTCGACTTTCACGAGATCGCGTTCGCCGTGCCGCTGCTCGCGTTCTCCCTGAGCGCCCTCGGGCAGCACCGGCTGGGGTCGGCCGCCGCATGGGCGCTGCCTCTCGTGTTGGTGAAGGAGGATCTCGGTGTCACTGCCGTCGCCGTGATCGGGGCGCTGATCGCGTGGCGCGGCGCGAGGCGACTCGGGATCATCACGGCCGCGATCGGTGTCGCGGCATCCGCGATCGAAATGACCGTGTTGCTGCCCCTCGTCAACTCCACGGGAAGTTACGACTACTGGAGCAAGTTCGGCGCCGGGAGATCGATCGTCGAGGTGGCGATGACGTCGGTCGACGAGAAACTCGGAACACTCGTGCTGACGCTCGCCATTACGGCCCTCGCTGCACTGTTCTCTCCCATCGTGCTTGTGGCCGTGCCGACCCTGGTGTGGAGATTCCTGGGCGACGATCCCAACTACTGGGGAACGCGCTACCACTACAGCGCTGTGCTCATGCCGATCGTCGTCGCCGCGATGATCGAGGCGCTCGCTCGCTGGAATCGTTCGAACGCCCGGCGTGCCAGATGGGGCATCCGTGCCGTGGTCGTGCTCAGCTCGGTCGTGACGCTGGGCCTGATCCCGAGCTATTCGTTCGCGCGATTCTTCGAGCCGACGCTGTGGCAGCCCAATCCGCGCATCGGGGCAATCGATGCGGCCCTGTCGAAAATTCCGGATGGCGCGACCGTCTCCGCCTCGGACGATCTCGTGCCGCAACTGACCTCGCGTGCCACGGTGACGCTCTTCGGGCTGGCGCCGCTGAACTCGATCCGGCCGGAGTGGATCGTCGTCGACCCGTATTCGACGCGGCACTTCCAGGTTCATCGCGCCCAGGAGCAGCGGGATCTCGTGGAGGCCGAGGGGCACGGCTACTCGGTGGTTCTGCGTCGGGACGGAATCACCCTTCTGCGCGATTCGCGTTGAACGCGGTGGCGACCTTCGTGCGAAGATATGCGTATGGACGCAGATATGCAAGTGTGCGGGAGAGAGCCGGACAGCCAGTATGTCGAGTTGGCGGTGGAGGTATTCGCGATGCTGGCCGATGCCACTCGGGTCCGCCTCATCTTGGCGCTCAGGGACGGAGAACTGTCGGTGAACCATTTGGCCGACATCGTCGACAAGTCGCCGGCCGCCGTCTCCCAACACTTGGCCAAATTGCGGCTAGCGCGGATCGTGTCAGCGCGCCAGGACGGACAACGCGTGTTCTACCGACTCGAAAACGGTCACGCCCAACAACTCGTCTCGGACGCAATTTTCCAGGCCGAACACTCGCTCGGCGGCACGCCGCGCCACCACCAC
>DMKW01000009.1:12617-12815 GCA_003454135.1 Microbacteriaceae bacterium | reverse complement strand
CCGTGAAGATCAGCCTTTTCATTCTCCTCGCCACAACCGCGCTGCAGTTCATCGTCGTTCTCGTCAGCGGGTCGGTTGCCCTGCTTGCCGACACCATCCACAACTTCGCCGACGCCCTCACCGCCGTGCCGCTTTGGATCGCCTTCGTCCTCGGTCGGCGTCTCGCGACCCGTCGATATACCTACGGCTACGGGCGCG
>DMKW01000009.1:10043-12407 GCA_003454135.1 Microbacteriaceae bacterium | reverse complement strand
TGTGGTGGGTACTCGCGGCCGGTCTCATCGGTTTCGCCGGCAATGAAGCGGTCGCGATTTACCGCATCCGCGTGGGCCAACAGATCGGGTCAGCGGCGCTCGTCGCGGACGGGGTGCACGCCCGCATCGACGGCTTCACCTCCCTCGCCGTCGTCCTCGGCGCACTCGGCGTCATGCTCGGATTCCCATTGGCCGACCCCATCGTGGGCCTTCTCATCTCCGCAGCAATCATCGTGCTGCTGTGGGGCACGGTGAAGAGCATCGGTCGCCGGCTCATGGATGGAATCGAACCGGAACTCGTCGATCGGGCACGGTCAGCTCTCGACGCGACCCCTGGTGTTCTCGCCACACTCAAGCTGCAGTTGCGCTGGGTGGGTCACCGACTGCACGGCACGGCAACAATCGTCGTCGCCGATACATCGCTGTCCGACGCCGAAATCACCGCCCACGAGGCGGAACACCGACTCGGCCACGCACTGCCGAACCTCGACGAAATGGTGATCCGCACGGTAACCAAGTGACTCCATGCCTAGCCGGCGGTGGGCCCCGTCGGGCTCGAACCGACGACCTACGGATCAATGGTCCGTCCTCGGACCCTTCCGAGGCCGCCGACTCTGCCCAGAATTTCCCGGAATTTCGGGGTTTTTGATCTCATATGGTCTTGTGGGTTTGCCCTCATACTTCCTGAAGTGTGTGCAAAACGTGGGCACGGGGGTCGTGATCGACGGCCGGAGACTGTGTGATGTATCAGGACATCTCTATCGTTCGTCACACCGTAGGCATAGGACTTCGCCAGGAGTGCACCCTGAAGCGTCGGGCGGAAGATTGTCGCGACCTCACCGTCGAGTGAGACGTCGATGGCCTCCGCGCGATCGAGAACGTTCTGAGCACCCGGAGTCTCCAACGTGGTGCCGCCTGTCACGCCCGTGCGATCCGCCCGAGCTCCGATTCCCTCGGGAAGCAATGATGCGTGGCCGTGCCCGAATATCGAGAACCGCGTCCCCATCATCCGTCGGCCTGTTCGACTCGCTGCCGCGCTCCCAACACCACAGTTGCACCATCTGGCCACCAACGAGATACCAACCGCCTCGAACGATCTTGGACACAGCGAGGATTCCGCGCCAGGAAGCTTCTTGCTTGGGGGTCATGTCGCGCAGAACTATGGGCTCCACTCGACACCCCTCAGCAGCTCGAGGATCCGGCCGTCCTCCCGGGGACGGTTCCAGTGTCCCCGGCCCGGCAGGCGGCCAGTGCTTCCCTGAGTCCCGGTCGTGCCCGGTTGGCACCGGTCCCTGGTCCGTGAACGTCTTCTCCGACGTCACCCCCAGAGCGACCAGGGCGTTCTTCTGTGCGGTGAGGTCTTGGTCGTTGGTGGACACGCGGGCGTATCCGATGAGGAGTCCGGTCATCGTTCTGAACGTACAGGTTAGGCCCCGCGCGGGCATTTTCTCGGGCGGGTCTTATGGGAATTGGCCGGCTGCGGAAACGCGGCGATCGTGATCCGGGAAAGTTGGCTGGCGTTTGCGCCGGTGGAGGTCCGGCAGCGCGGCGACCATTCGCACCGCCCTGTCGACCGTCGGGCTGCCGCCGGGCCGGTGGCTGGTGCGCGACCTGTGGTCCGGCGCCGAGACGCCGAACGTCTCCGGGCGCCTCTCGGCGGTCGTGCCGGCGCACGGGGTCGCGTTGCTTCGGCTCTCGCCGATCACTCCCTAATCAGCGTCGCGTCAGCTGGACGAGGATGCCGTGCTCCGGGTGGAGGACGGGCATCGGAAGGCCGACCTCCGCCAGGAAGAGGCCAGATGCGGTGATCCCCTCCGGAATCCATCCCACATTCTTGATCGCCCCGTACGGCGAGGTCAGTGTGGGGAAGATCACCTTCACGTCGTAGTCCCCCCGCGGGTCGAGACCGGGGAAGCCCACCTGGCCGGGGATCTCGTCGAACGAGGTCGCGAGGCTCACGAAGGAGAAGAGCGCCTCCGAGCCGTCCGCCGCCACGACGCCGCTGAGGGAGTGGGCCGGGTCCGCGAGGTCGGCGTGAACCGCCCTTCCCGAGTGGATGAGGCCGCGGTGGGTCTTGTAGACGTCAACCGCCTGGCTCAGCTCCGAGAACTCCGCTTCGTTCAGGCCGCGCACGTCCCATTCGATACCGAAATGGCCGAACATCGCCGTGACCGCCCGGAACGACAGCGAATGGGTGCGGTCGGTCGTGTGCGCCGTCGTGGGACCCACGTGCGTGCCCACGAGTTCCGGCGGCAGGATCGCCTCCGTCCAGCGCTGGATGGTCTGGCGCTCGAGCGCATCGTTGCAGTCCGACGCCCACACCCGGGCGGTTCGTTCGAGCACGCCCAGGTCGACCCGCGCGCC
>DMKW01000009.1:548-9928 GCA_003454135.1 Microbacteriaceae bacterium | reverse complement strand
TCCATGAGACGGTACGCGGCAAGCGTCTGCTCGTGCGTCGATGCCGCCCCGGCGTGCCCCATCTCGGTGAGGTCCCGGTTCTGGTCCCACTTGAGGTAGGAGATCGCGTTCTCCGACAGAAGTGCGTCGAGGCGGGAGAACACGTAGTCCCACGCGTCGGGGTTCACGAGGTCGATCACCTGCTGGTGGCGCCACTCCACCGGGGTGCGACCGAGGCCGGGCCCGCTCAGCCAGTCGGGATGCGCTCGAATCACATCCGAGTCCTCGTTCACCATCTCCGGCTCGACCCACAGGCCGAAATCCATGCCGCGGGCGCGAACGTCGTCGATGAGCGCCGTCAGGCCGTTCGGCCAGACGCCCTCGTCCACATACCAGTCGCCGAGTCCCGCGGTGTCGTTGCGGCGGTGCCTGAACCAGCCGTCGTCGAGCACGAAGCGTTCGACGCCGATCCGCTGTGCGGCCTCTGCGAGCTCGACCAGGCTGTCGATGTCGTGGTCGAAGTAGACCGCTTCCCAGGTGTTGAGCACGACCGGCCGCGGGGACGCCGGATGGCTCGGCCTCGACCGCAGCCAGCGATGGAAGGTCTCCGTAATCCCGTCGAGGCCCCGTGCCGAGTGGGAGGCGTATGTCCACGGCGTCGCGTGCGACTCGCCGGGCGCGAGCACGATCTCGCCGGGCGAGAAGAGCTCGGAGTTGCCGATCAGGGCGGGCCCGGATGGCGTCTTCTCCACGGAGGTCGCCCGGTTCCCGCTGAAGCCGAAGTGGGTGGCCCAGACCGCACCGGACCGGTTGCCGAAGCCGGCCGTGCCGACTGCGGTGAAGAGCGACGAGTCGTGCCCCGTGCGACCGTGGCGGTATTCGCGCAACCAGGTTCCCTGCCGGAGCGACTGGCGCTGGGGATGCTGTTCCCGGCACCACCGGCCGGAGAGGTCGAGGATCTCGGCGGCCCCGAGCCCGGTGGGCACGGTGTTGGTCAGCGACAGGAACGAATAGCCGGTGTCGCCGAGGTTCCGAAGCGTGCTCCGGATGCGCAGCATCCCCTCATCGCCGAGCTGGATCTCGACGACGAGCTCGATGGCGGCCACGGCATCCGACATCGTAATTTCGTGCCCGTGCGCGCCAAGGGCCCGCGAACCGGTGGTCACGAGCGACGGGGAGAACGCCCGACCGTCTTCCCGATGGCCCTCGACGGCCGGCCGGCCACGCCATCCGCTCGAGGCCTGCGGCACGAGCTCCCGCCGGTATGGCCTGTCCACAGACGAGGGAGGCACCGGGTGGCTCGAGAACGCCTGGTGCCCGAGTTCTCCCAGATCGGCCCCCCAGTGCACGACTTCGGGCGTCGCCCCGGACAGGTCGATGATGAACGCGGATGTTCCCCCGCGCAGGTTGACGACGTCGTTCACCGCGCGGATTCCCGCACGACGGCAATGCCACCCGCATCGACGGTGAGCCTTCCGTCGGTGATGGTGCCGGTCAGCAGGTCGATGCCGTCAACGTGCACGACGGCGACGGAGTCTCCGTGGTTGATGGCGAAGGTCCAGGTGCGGTCGCCGTCCGAGCGCCGCACCACCTCGACATCACCCGTCACGGTGTGGGCCGGCGCGACGCCCGCCTCGTCGACGATGTCGGAGACGAGTTGCAGCACTCCCGTCTCGGTGAGCGAGGTTCCCACGTAGTACGCCGTGCCGCTGCCGAGGCGGTTGCGGCTGATCGCCGGCGAACCGGCGGTCGGCCCGCTCGCGTACTCCGCAAGCACCTCCGCGCCGATCGAACGGCCGAGCTCGCTGAACCGGAGACCGGAGCCGTACCGGCTGAGCTGCACCTGCTCCTCCGCCCGAAGCGGGTAGAACTCCTCGATGCGAATCCCCATCAGGTCGACGAACGCTCCCGGGTAGCCGCCGAGGCGGATGTGGTCGTTCTCGTCCACGATGCCCGAGAAATAAGTCACCACGACCGTGCCGCCGGACTCGGCGAAAGCGCGCAGGTTGCGCGCGCCGTCATCCGTCATGAGGTACTGCATCGGCACGACCACCAGGCGATAGCCCGCGAGTTCGTCGGTGGAGCGGCGGAAGTCGGTGGTGAGCCCCAGGCGGTAGAACGCGTCATGCCAGAGGCGCGTCTCCGCCATGAGGCTCGTGTCGATGCTCGGATGGGCGTCGAGCTCGCTCGCCCAGCGGGCGTCGGTGTCGTGGATGATCGCCACGTCGGCGCCGGACACGCGCGAGCCGACCACCTCGGCGATCTTCTTCAGCGCCGAGCCGAGCTCGACCACCTCGCGCCAGACCTTCGAGTCGGTGCCGGCGTGCGGCAGCATCGCCGAGTGGAACTTCTCCGAGCCGGCCTTCGCGGCGCGCCACTGGAAGAACAGCGCGGCGTCTGCGCCCCGGGCCACGTGCTGCAGCGAGTTGCGCAGCATCTCGCCCGGAGCCTTCGCGATGTTGCGGGGTTGCCAGTTCACGGCGGATGTCGAGTGCTCCATGAGCAGCCACGGCGCCCCGGACGCCAGGCTCCGGATGAAGTCGGCGATCATCGCCAAATCCTGAAAGTTGCGTGGGTCTTCGGCGATGAGATAGTGATCGTTCGACACCACATCGAGGTGGCTGGCCCACTTCCAGTAGTCGATGGGCTTGTCGAGTCCCATCATGAATCCCATGAAATTCGTCGTGACCGGATGCGGCGAATGCTCGCGCAGGATGCGAGCCTCCGCGTCGTAGCACTCGAGGAGTTCGTCCGAGGAGAACCGAGCGAAGTCCAGAACCTGCGTGGGATTGATGAAGGTGCCGGACTGGCGGGGCGGAGTGATCTCGTCGAAGTGGCAGTAGTGCTGCGACCAGAACGCCGTGCCCCACGCCTCGTTGAGCGCGTCGACGGTGTCGTACTTCCTTTCCAACCAGCACTGGAAGGCGGCGCCGGAGACCTCGCAGTAGCAGGGCTGGTTGTGGCAGCCGTACTCGTTGTGCACGTGCCACATGATCACGGCCGGGTGGTCGGCATACCGCCGGGCGATCTCGGTGGTCAGCGCCGCGGCCGCCGCCCGATATTCGGGGCTCGACGCGCAGAACGCCTGGCGCGACCCGTAGCCGAGCCGCACCCCCGTGGAAGTCACCGGCAGCGACTGGGGGTACTTGTGCGAGAACCACGGCGGCGGTGAGGCACTCGCATTCGCGAGGTCCACCCGGATTCCGGACTCGTGCATGAGATCCAGCACCGAATCGAGCCAGCCGAACTCGTACCGACCCTCCGACGGCTCCAGCAGGGCCCAGCTGAAGATTCCGATGCTCACGAGATTCACGCCAGCCGCCCGCATGAGGGCGACGTCTTCCTGCCAGACCGACGGATCCCACTGTTCCGGGTAGTAGTCGCCACCGAATCCGAAAGCGGTGCCGCCGTCGTCGGAAAGCCGTGACGAGATGTAGTGCATTGTCATCCTTTGCTGGCGCCGAGGGTGAGACCGGCGACGAATTGGCGCTGAAGGGCGAGGTAGATCACCAGGGTGGGGATCACCGTGATGATTGCCCCGGCCGCGAGCAGGTTGTAGTTGGAGAGGAACTGGCCCTGCAGGTTGTTGAGCCCGGTGGTCACGGGCAGCAGGCTTCCGCTCTGGATGAAGAGGAGCGGCCAGAAGAAGTCGTTGTAGATCCAGATCACCTCCAGGGTGCCCAGCGCGGCCAGGGCCGGTCGGGTCAGCGGCATGATGATGTTCCAGTACTGCCGCCAGACTCCTGCGCCATCCACGAAGGCGGCCTCGGTCAGGTCCTGGGGAAGGGCCTTCATGTAGTTGGACAGCACAAACGTGCAGAATCCGACCTGGAATGCCGTGTCCACCGCAATCACCGCGAAGTAAGTGTTAAGGAGGTTCCCGGATCCGCTGATGCTGTACGGCAGGGTGATGTGCTTGAAAATCTCGAACAGCGGGGCGGCAAGCACCTGGGGCGGCAGCAGGTTGCCCGCGGTGAACATGATCAGCAGCGTGATGTTGAACTTCCAGGAGAACCGGCTCACCGCGAACGCCATCATCGAGGCGAAGAACAGGGTGAGAACCACGCTCGGCGCCACGATGATCAAGGAGTTGGTGAGCAGCCGGGCGAATCCGCCCTGGTTCCACGCGGTCACGAAGTTGTCGAAGTTGAACGCGCCGCCGAAACTGAAGTAGCCGAACTTGTCGGTGTCCGCCTTCGACCGGAGGGCGGTGAAGACCGCCCAGCCCAGCGGTATCAGCCACAGGATCGACATCACGATCAGGAACAGATGGATGCCGTAGCGCGGCCGCTGTATCGAGCCGACCTTCGCCGTTCGGCCCGTGACCCCACCATCGGCCGGTCGTGTTGGCGTGCTGAGCGAGGACATTCAGGCCTCCTTTTTGAAGGTGCGGCTGAGGTAGATGATGATGGGCACGAGCGAGACGACGAGCAGGATGGTGGCGAGGGCCGAGCCGACGCCGATGACCTGTCCCTCCCCCACCAGGTTCTGGATCACCAGGGCGCTGATGAGCTCGAGTCCGTTGGTGCCTCGGTTGATGATGTAGACGATGTCGAACGCCCTCAGCGATTCGATGATCGTGATCACCACGATCACGATGTTGATCGGCCGCATCACGGGAAATACCACCCGGAAGAACGTTTGCACCGCGTTGGCGCCATCGAGTGACGCGGCCTCCCGAAGCGAGGGATCCACGCCCTTCAGGCCCGCCAGATAGAGGATCATCACGTAGCCCGCGTGTCGCCAGGTCGCGGCGATCAGGGCCGCCCAGATGTTGACGTGGGGGTCCCCGAACCAGTCCACGGCCTTGGGGGTGCCGGACGTGCCGAGCAGGAAGTTGAGCAGGCCGTTGTTCTGCGAGTAGAACAGCTGCCAGATCACTCCGATCAGCACGAGCGAGAGCATCACCGGGGCGAAGAAGATGCTCTGGTAGATACGGGTTCCCCGGATGTTCTGGTCGAGCAGAATGGCCAGCAGCAGCCCAAGCGGGGTCGCGATAACCGCCAGGAACACCAGCCACAAGATGTTGTGCTGCAGGGCCGGCCAGAACGGCGGGTAGTCCCTGAAGACGTAGGCGTAGTTGGCGAGCCCGCCCGGGCGGATGTCGGAGAACGCAAGCCCGTTCCAGCGAACGAACGACAGCATGACCGAGATCACCGTCGGTATCCAGATCAGAACGAGCTGGATCAGGGTGGGCACGAGGACCATTGCCCCGAGGACGAGCTTGTCTCGCGTGGAGAGCAGGCTATAGCGCCGGCGGCGCCGGCCAGGGGTCGCACTGCCCCTGGCCGACGACGTCACGCCGAGTGTGGTGTCGGCCATGATGTTCTCTGTCTTCTGTTACTGAGCCGCGTACAGCGCCTTGGCTTGCGCCTCGAGGTTCGCCGTGTCGATTGTGCCGTCCTTCAGGAATCCCTGAAGCGCGGGGATCATCACGTTGTTCGCCATCGCGGGGAGGGCGTCGCGGTCGAAGAACTGGCTGATCGACTTCGCATTGGCGATGACATCGGCGAGCTTCTTGTTGAATTCGCTGTAGCCGGAGGTGTCTGCCCCCTTCGCGGTCATCAGGTTCGACTTGTCCACGGAGAAGTAGGCCTCCTGGCCGGCCGGTGAGCCCATGAACGCGAGGAAGTCCCGGGCAGCCTGGTTGGTGCCGCCCTTCTTCGAGAGCATGAGCCCGTCGATCGGCGCCTCGACGGCATCCATGCCCTCCGTGGCGATCTCGGGGAACGGGAAGAAGTCGATGTCCGCCAGCACGGCCGGGTCGGTGAACTGCTGGGTCACGAACGAGCCGAGCAGGTACATGCCGGCCTTGCCCGCGCCGACGAGCTGGGCACCCTCCTGCCAGGTGAGGCCGAGGGCGTTGGTCGACTGGTACGGCAGCAGCCGCTTCCAGTTGTCGAACACGTCCTTGACCTTCTTCTGGTCCCAGGATTCCTTGTGGGCCGTGAGGTCCATGTGGAACTTGTAGCCGTTGGTGCGCATGTTGATGTAGTCGAACGTGCCCATGGCCGGCCAGCCGTCCTTGTCCGCGAACGCGATCGGCACGAGGCCATCCGCCTGCATCTTCTTGGCGAGGGCCACGAGGTCGTCGAACTTGGTCGGGACGGTGTAGCCCTTGGCGGCCCACACACTCTTGCGATAGAAGAAGCCCCAGGGGTAGTTGTAGTTGGGCACGAAGTACTTCTTGCCGTCGTCTCCGGTGGACGCCTTGGTGAGACCGGTGCTGAAGTTCTTTCCGATCTTGTCCCACACGTCGTCGATCGGGGCGACGAGGTCCTTGCCGGCGTAATAGCGCATGCGGTATCCCGCGAACCACGTGAACGAATCGTCCGGGCTTCCCTGCAGGTAGGTGTTGATGTTGTTTTGGAAGTCGTTGTGCGCGACCGTATTGGTAGTGACCTTGTCACCCGAGGACTTCTGGAACGCCGCGACCACGGCCGCGTACGCCCGCTTCGGAACGTCGTCGGAGGAGCCCGAACCGAAGGTGAGAGTCTTCGAGGCCGTGGGCTTTGCCCCGCCGCCGGGGGTGCAAGCCGCGAGGACCGAGATCGCCGCGACGCCCACCGCCCCGCTCAAGATCACGCGTCGGTTGACCTGGGTCTTCGCTATCGCGCCAAAGGCGCTGATTTTCTCGGAAGTCACTGTAATTACTCCTTTGTAATCGGATCCCGCGGAGGACTGGCCACGATCCCGGCCACTCCTGATGCAACGAGATCGACACCTGTTTTGCTCGAGGACAAGACGAGCAATGCCGACCTCACTAGCAACGTACACGAGCAATGCGCGTTTGAATATACTCCAGTAGATCTTCCGGGGAATCCCTTCTGGGGTGTGCTTAATGTCCGTGTCGGCAGGCACATTTTCTGCCCGCGATGTGCCGGAATGACCTCAGATTGCACAAGGCCAGGGAAACCAAATGTTCGGTCTCACGTTCGAGAAGCTCCTGCTGATCGGGGTCATCGCGGTGATCCTGATCGGTCCGGCAAACCTGCCCCGCTACGCCTCCGGCCTGGCGAAGATGGTGCGCGGGCTGCGTCGCCTGCTCGACACCGCCAAGGAGCGCGTGCGCGACGAAATGGGACCCGAGTTCGACGAGGTGGACTGGAAGAGCCTCGACCCGAGACAGCGCGACCCCCGCTCGATCATTCGCCGGGCCCTACTGAGCGACGATCCGGCCGATGCAACGCCGCGGGCGCCGGTCGGCACCCCTCCGACCCCACCGCGAGCCGACAAAGAGGACGAGATGTACCGCTAGCCGGACACCTCGTCGTCCGGGGCGTCGCACCCGCAGGACCGGCGAATGACCAGCTCGGCGCGGAAGGTCTGGTGGGCGGTGATTCCCGTCATCCCGTCGCCGAGCGCCTCAATCGCGGCCCTTGCCATTTCCGCGACCGGCTGCCGCATGGCGGTGAGCGGCGGCCAGCTGTACTCGGACTCGGCCGACCCGTCGAAGGAGATCACCGCGAGGTCCTCCGGCACCCGCACTCCCGCCTCGTGAACGGAACGGAGCAGGCCGATCGCCTGCATGTCGGAGATGGCATAGATGGCCGTCGGCCTGTCCTGCAACGCCAGCAGCCGCCTCCCCGCCTCGTAACCCCCGATGCGGCCGAAGTCGACTCGCACCATCGGTCCCTCCGGCAGGCCGGCCACGGCCAAGGCCTCCGCCCAGCCGAGCTCGCGGTCCCTCGTTGTCGTTCCCCCGCTGAGGCCGGAGATGATCCCGATGCTCCGGTGGCCGTGCGCGATGAGATGCTCGACGGCCGTGCGCGATGCCTCCCGAAAGTCAACGCCCACGCTGGCGAAGCCCTCCTCGGGGCCCGCGCGGTCGATGAGCACCACAGGGATGTGCGCGTCCTTGGCGCTCTCGAGGTCGGGGTCGTCATCCGTGCTCGCCAGGAGCAGACCGTCGACCTGCCGCGACACCAGCTTCTGCACCAGCTGGTGTTCGAGGCTGGCGGAGAGGGCGGAGTTGGTGAGGATCACGGACAGGTCGATGCCCGCCGCCTCGCGCTCCACGGCGCGCGCGTACTCGGCGAAGAACGGATTCGTGTTGTCGGAGACGACCAACCCGATGATCCCGCTCACCCCGAGTTTCAGGGCGCGTGCCGCGGCGTTCGGCCGATAGCCCAGATCCCGGATGGCGTCCAACACGCGCTCACGGGTTGCCGGAGCGACGTTGCGTGGCCCGGCGTTCACCACGTAGCTCACCACTGCCGTGCTGACACCGGCGTGGAGCGCCACATCGCCGCGAGTGACCGGGCGCCTGCGCTCTGATGTCGGCTTCACGGCGTGCTTCCTTTGGTTGGGTGTCGAGCCTCGGCACCATAGACAGCAAGGACCGCGCTCAAGTTGCGTGCCTCTCAGAATAATCTCCTCACCCCGCCCGCGTGGAGGTTTCGCCGATGCGCGGCGCATCCGACGGGGCGGTGGGAGAATGACCGCATGAGGATCGCCCGCCAAGTCGTCGTGTTCGACGCCGCCAACCTGGCCGAGGAGAGCACATTCTGGGTCGGTCTCCTCGGCGGCACGGTCGACACGGAGGACGACTGGCACAGCATCTCGGTCGACGGCGAACCGCGGATGGGAATCCAGCTCGCCCCGCAGCACGTTCCGCCCGACTGGCCTCACGGCGAGCCCCAGCAGATTCACCTCGACCTGTACGTCGATGACATCACGACCGCCCACGCGGAGGCCATGGCGCTCGGCGCAAGGCTGCTGAAACCGGCGGAGCAGCTCGAAGCGGCCGACCGGATTGTTGCGGCAGATTCGGGAACATGTCTTTGAGATGCTGGTGGGCGTAGCGGATCCATTTCCGGTCTGAGGCGATCCCGAGGAGCTGGGCCACGACCAGGCAGAGCAACTCGACATCGTTCAACACTGGTTTTCGACCGGGATGACGATCCCTGGAAAACCCGAGCGCGGGGATGATCCGGTCGTCGAGATGGACGTAAAGTGTGGTCAGGAGGGTGTTTAGATCTGTCTTCACAAACAGGGTTTAACACCCTCCGCCAACGATTGACAGCCTCCACGCGGCCAAACGCTAATAGGACTCAATCATCTAGNNCGGAGCAGCTCGAAGCGGCCGAGGGCTTCCAGGTGTACGCGGACCCCGCCGGGCACCCGTTTTGCCTCTGCTGGGGCTGAATGCTCGCCGTGCAGCGCAGCACCGAGGTCGCGGCGGCAACGACGCTTACGACACGACGCGGATGTTGAACTGCGGCGACTTCTTCAGTTGCATGAGGGCTGCGAAAAGGAGGAAGTAGTGCTCCACTCCCCGTGCGGTCTGGATTCCGCCCAGGTCGACGATGGACTCGGCCGACCAGCCCAAATCGAGCAGGAGCGCCGCGGCCTGCCCCTTGGCGGTTTCGTCGTCCCCAGAGACTGTCTCTTATACACAT
>DMKW01000009.1:0-418 GCA_003454135.1 Microbacteriaceae bacterium | reverse complement strand
CGTCTTGTGCTTGATGCGCGTGCGATTCCGGCGAGCTTGCCCAGGCTCCGCGAGCGGCCGGCTATGTTGCGGGTTATGCGCTGGCGGCTGACCAGTTCGAAGTGGGCGTGTCTGTGATTGTCGAGTGCGTCAACCCGTTGAAGATCACCCGCGACGCCTGGAGGGCGGTGGGCCATCGCAAGGGCGCGTGGGTGATCGAAGTGGAACTCGTGTGCCCGGACGCCACCGAGCATCGCGCCCGGGTGGACAATCGCGATGTCAGCATCGACGAGCTGAAACTGCCGACGTGGCAGCAGGTGAGCGACCGCCAGTACGAGCCCTGGGACCGGGATCATCTGATCATCGACACTGGTATGACGAGTGTGACTTCAGCCGTCGAACTGCTTCTCACGCATGTCGGCGTCCTCGCTGCCTGACG
>DMKW01000033.1:2992-7203 GCA_003454135.1 Microbacteriaceae bacterium | reverse complement strand
CCTCGAGCCACAGTTCGAGCTCTGCCGCCTCGAGCAGGGCGACGTCCTCGCGCATCTGGTCACGCAGCGCCCAGCGCTCGAGGGTGCTCTCCGCGTGCAGCACGAGCACCTCGCGCGTGGAGCCCTGTTCGGCGAGGGAGCGCAGGATGGATGCGCTCGGCGTGCAGCCGATGCCGGCCGAGGCCAGCACGAGGGGGTGGTTGCCCGCGCTCAGGGTGATGTCCCCGCAGGGGTTGGAGAGAATGAGCTGGTCGCCGATCTGCACGTCGCGGTGCAGGGCGGGGGAGACCTCGCCGTCCGCGTCCAGCCTCGTCGTGAACACGCGCGTGCCGGTTCCGGTGCCGGCGGACAGGGAGTACTGACGCACCTGGTGGATGCCGTCGGGCATCCGCACCGTGACGCTCACGTATTGTCCGGGCAGCGACGGCGTTACCGGGGTGTCGTCGGCCGGCTCCAGGGTCAACGTCACCGCGTCGGTTCCCGCGGCATCCTTGCCCACCACGACCCAGGGCGCCAGGGGGCGGTCGCTCGCCGCCGCCGAATACAGCCCGCTCTCGAGCTTGATCAGCGCGTGCGCCATGAGCCAGTAGACCTCCGTCCAGGCGTCGGCGATCTCGGCGGTGATCACGTCGCCGAGTTCGTCGGCGATCGCCTCGAAGAGGTGCCGGTAGACGATGTCGTACTGCTCCGGGCGGATGCCGAGGGAGACGTGCTTGTGGGCGATGCGGGACAGCATGGCCTCCGGGGTGATCTCCGGGTTGTTCACCAGCTGCGTCGCGAAGGCGGCGATGCTGCCGGCCAGCGCCTGCTGCTGGGAGCCGTTCTTCTGATTCGATCGGCTGAACAGTCCGTCGAAGAATTCGGGGTGGGCGGCGAACATTCGGCCGTAGAAATTCTGCGCTATCGCGGGCATGCGCTCCCCGACTGGGGGAAGGGTGGCTTCGATGATGGGGAGGGATTGGGCCGAGAGCATGCTGACTCCTTTGTGGTGCCGAATGGTCCCTCCAAACTAGCATTTGATATGCAAGTTAAATTCGAGGGCTAGTAGAAGACTCGCGTCGCCGGCTGGTGGTGCGGCTGGTTGGCGATCACGACACCGTCCAGCTCGGTGTAGAACGCTTCTCGAGCCCGGCGCAACGCACCGCGCACCCCGCAACCGTCGAGCAGCGGGCACGGGCCATCGGGCGTTTCGCACGCGGCCAGGTCGACCCGGGTGTCCAGCTGGCGCAAGAGCCGGCCGATGGTGGCCCGGCGTCCCTCCCCGCTGATCTGCACTCCGCCGGAGCGCCCGCGGGCAACCTCCACGAGCCCGAGTTCGCGCAGCCGAATGATGGCCTTGCTCACGTGGTTGTAGGGCGTGGCGATGGCATCGGATATCGCCCGGGAGGTCATCAGGGCACCCTCGGGCGAAGCCGCCAGCAGCATCACCACGCGCAGACAGACATCCGAAAATGCGTTGATCCTCATGCGTCCACAGTACGGGCGTGCCGATCTCCGTCACGCGTGAAAGACTGGCCGAACGCATCCGTCACGCCAGGGGGCACGCCATGTCATCGCTCGACCGGCACACGGACTACGGTTCCACGCCGTTCACCGAGGCCGGCATCGGCCGGGACCCGTTCGCGGTGTTCGCGGACTGGCTGCGCGCCGCGGAAGAGGCCGAGGTCTACGAACCGAACGCCTTGGTCGTGAGCACAGTAGATCAGGACGCGCGGCCCAGCAGCCGAACGGTGCTGCTCAAGGGGTTCGATGCGCAAGGCTTCGATTTCGTCACCAACTATCGGTCCCGCAAGGGTCGCGCCCTTCTCGCCAACCCGGCCGTCTCCCTCCTCTTCCCCTGGTATTCGCTGAGGCGACAGGTGATCATCTCCGGCGACGCGCACCCCGCAGAGCCGAACGTGTCCGACGCCTACTTCGACGCCAGGCCGCGCGAGTCGAAGCTCGCCTCGATCGCGAGCGACCAGTCGGAGCCCATCGCCTCGCGGGACCTGCTCGAACAGCGGATGCGCGACCTGCTCGAACGATATCCGGAGGGCAGCCAGATTCCGCGCCCGGAGAAGTGGGGGGCCTTTCGCGTCACCCCGCGCACAATCGAGTTCTGGCAGGGCCGCAGCGCGCGGTTCCACGACCGGCTTCGCTTCACGGCGGCGGCCGGAGGCGGCTGGACCCTCGAGCGCCTGCAACCCTAGGACGCCGCCGGTGCTCAGGTGAGGTGGTCGAAGTCGCCGCGCACCCAACCCATGTAACGATCGGCCGAGCGGCGAATCACCCCGCGGGCGTCGGAGGGGATGACCCCGCCGAAGTTGCCGTACAGGCGGTCGAACGTCAAGCGGTTGACGGCGTTCGCCACCCGATCGACGACGGCCGCCGAGAGCGGAATCGTGTTGGCGAAGCTGCGCATGAAGGTGACCCAGTTGCCATCCGGCCCGGGAAAGATCGTGTCGCCGGCGAGGAGCACGCCGCGACCACTCGCTCCGCGCTTCCACACCGCGACGGCGCTACCCGGGAAGTGGCCGCCGACCGTGCTGATGGTGACCCCGGGAAGCACCTCGAGGTCACCGGTCCAATGGATGATCGCGGGGTCGGGGCGCTGCACCCACGCTCGGTCCGCCTCCGCCACCAGCACCGGCACGCCGCCGAGGGCGCGGGACCACGCCGCCTGGGCTCCGTACATGTGCGGGTGGCTGGCCACGATGAGGGAGGCGCCGCCCAGTTCGAGCACCTGTTGTGCGCCGGCCTCATCCACGAAACCGGTGGGATCCCAGAGGAGGTTGCCGACCTCCGTGCGCACGAGCAGCGAGCGCTGTCCGAGACCGACCGGGGGAACAGAGAGGATGCCGAAAAGGTCGGGTTCAACCTCGCGCAGGTCGAGCCGGAACCCGGAGGCGCTCATCTGCTCGAGCGAGGTCCACGCCTGCCCCGTCCGTGGCACGAACTGCCGTTCGTCCGTGCAGATTGCGCAGAGCGCCGGAGGCGAATCGGCGTCCGGAGACTCGACCGCACAGGTCGAACAGATCCATTGGGTCACGGGTCAGGCCTGCATGCGGTCGACCGTGTCGGCGAGATACTCGCCGATGGCGAATGACGACGTGGCCGCGGGGGACGGCGCGTTCAAGACGTGCAGCACGTGGTCGGCCTCGCGCACGAGGAAGTCGTCGAGCAACTGTCCCTTGTGGTTCATGGCCTGGGCGCGAATGCCCATCGGCCCCCTCTCGAGGTTGCCCGGCAGCACGTCTGGCACGTATTCCTTGAGCGATTTCGCGTAGGCGCGGGCCGAAACCTCGTGGGAGAACTCGGTCCACGCGGTCGGAAGGTTCTTGGCCGCGAATTTCCAGAACCCGGTGTAGCCGAGCGACGAGACGGCATCCCGCGCGTCGACCGCCCACTGCCGGTAGTCGTGCCGGCTAAAGGCGAGGAAGGCGTTGGGTCCGGCCCACACCTCCCCGTCGATCCGGCGCGTGACGTGCACGCCGAGAAACGGGAGGCTCGGGTCGGGCACCGGGTAGATGCTGCCGCGAACCTGATCGGCGAGCTCTCCCGTGACGCGGTACCACGTGCCCCGGAACGGCAGGATCCGCACGTCGTGCGCCACCTCGGCCGCGAGCCGATCGGCCTGCAAGCCCGCGCATACGATCGTGATGCGCCCGCGCAGGGTCTCGCCGTTCGGGCCGTCGACGATGCTGCCGTCCGCGGCGCTGCGAACCCGTGAGACCGGCCAGGACGTGCGGATGCGGCCCCCGAGCTTCTCGATCTCGGCGGCGAGCTGCCTCGCCACGGCGGCGAAATCGACAACGGCCGTGTCGGGAGAGTGGATCGCCGCGACGCCGTCGGCCACCGGTTCGATGCGCCGCAGCTCCTCCCGGTCGACGCGGCGAAGGCCGGGCACCCGGTTCTGCGATGCGCGGTCGAAGAGGTTGCCCAGTCCCGGCAGCTCGCCCTCGGACTTGGCCACGACGAGCTTGCCGTTGTGGTCGATCGGGATGCCGTGCTCGGCGCAGAACTCCTTGAGCAGGCCCCTGCCGCGGGAGCACAGGCTCGCCTTGAGCGACCCGGGGGCGTAGTAGATTCCCGCGTGCACGACGCCGGAATTGTGGCTCGTCTGGTGCCCGGCGATGGCCGGCTCGGCGTCCACGACGGTGATCTGGATGCCCGGTCGACGGGAGAGCATTTGCCACGCGGTGGCCAGCCCGACGATGCCGCCGCCGACCACC
>DMKW01000033.1:0-2881 GCA_003454135.1 Microbacteriaceae bacterium | reverse complement strand
CGGTTTGGGTAGCGGATCCTCAATCGCCGTGTACGCGAGGTTCATCCGGTCCCGGCTCAGGAACTGGCCCGCGGCATCCGCGGCGTGGCGCTAGGCGCTCAGTCGCGGATAGTCGGTGTACCCCTCGGCGCCGGGACCATAAAACGTGCTCGGGTTGGGCGTATTCTCCGGGCGCTCTCCTCGCCAACGCTCGACGAGGTCGGGGTTGGCGATCGCGAGGCGGCCAACCGCGACGGCATCGGCGTGCGAGTTCTCGACGAGAGCAATGGCCTCGTCGCGGGTCGTTATGCTGCCGAAACCGCTGTTGACGATGAACTTGCCGCCGAAATTAGTTCGCAGTCCCTGGACGAGCTCACCGGCGGGTTCGCTGTGCAGGACGCTCATGTAGGCGAGGCCGAGTGGGGCGATGCCACTGACGAGCGCCTCGTAGGTGGCCTTCACGTCTTCGGTATCGGTCTCGACGACATCCTGGATGTTGTGCATGGGCGAGAGTCGGATTCCGACCCGGCCGGCACCGACGGCTTCCGCGACCGCCTTCGTTACCTCGACGACGAACCTCGCGCGGTTTTCCGGCGACCCGCCGTACTCGTCCGTGCGTCGGTTCGATGCCGGCGACAGGAACTGGTGCAGCAGGTAGCCGTTCGCCCCGTGCACCTCAACGCCATCCAGTCCGGCTTCGATGGCGTTCCTCGCCGCGGCGGCGAACTCTTCGCGCACAACGGCGAGATCGTCGGTGGTGAGCGCGTGCGGCACGGGATAGGGCAGTTTGGCTGTCGCGGTGTGAACCTCGCCGTCGATCGCGACCGCACTCGGAGCGACTATGCGGTCAGTTCCCGTGATGTCCGGGTGCGAGACACGACCGCCATTCATGAGCTGCATCACGATCCGGCCTCCCTTGGCGTGAACGGCCTCGGCGACCCGTCGCCAGCCCTCGACCTGCTCGGCCGTCACGATGCCGGGCTGCCCGGGATAGGCGCGGGATTCCCGGCTCGGGTATGTGCCCTCGGTGATGATGAGGCCGACGCTCGCCCGCTGCGCATAGTGCTCGGCGACGAGACCGCCGGGGACTCCCGCCGCGTCGGAGCGCCTGCGCGTGAGAGGCGCCATCACGACACGGTTGGGCAGGTGCAGGTCTCCGAGAGAGACGGGCGAGAACAGATCCATGGATGGTGGCCTTTCATTGCGGAAGTTCCACCGCGACCGCGGCGGGACTTTCGGGCTAACGCATCCGGGCAGGCGGTCATTCCGCTCCCGATCATCCGCGACATGCTCGCGCGCGGCGGCGGTGCTGCGCGGAATAGGTTAGAGGTATGACCCCGAACTCGTCGCGTCCTCATCCGGAAAAACACCGTCCAGACAAACACGAGCCGGCCGGCCTCGGCTTCGGTACCCAGGCGGTGCACGCGGGAAACGATATCGATGCGGGAACCGGCGCGCTGCGCACTCCCATCGTCATGGCCAATTCCTATGCCTTGCCGGAGGATCCGTCGACTCTCAGTTGGTCGGGCACCGATGTTCCGCTCTACACGCGAAACAGCGGCACTAACCAACTCGGTCTCCAGCGCAAGCTCGCCGTGCTCGAGCGCGGGGAGGATGCCGTGGTGCTCGCGAGCGGAGTCGCCGCCCTGCACGCCATTTTCTTCACGGTGCTCAAGGCCGGGGACCACGTCGTAATTGCCGACATCACCTACGAGGCCGTCTTCCGGCTCTTCACGGAGCTCCTCCCGGAGAAGTACGGCATTCGGGCGACCTTCGTCGACGCCTCCGACCTCGACGCGGTGCGCGCCGCCGTGCAGCCGGACACGCGGCTCGTGCACATCGAGACGGTCGCGAACCCCACCACCAGGGTCACGGATGTCGCCGCCGTGGCACGCATCGCGCACTCCGTTGGTGCGCTGGTCTCGATCGACAACACCTTCACGCCGCCGCCGCTCTTCCGCCCGCTCGAGCATGGCGTTGACCTCGTGGTGCACTCGCTCACGAAGTACATCAACGGCCACGGTGACGCCATCGGCGGCGCCGTGATCGGCAGTGCCGAGCTCATCCGTCGCATCAAGCTCGACGCCATGGTCGACGTCGGCGGCGTCATCAGCCCGTTCAATGCGTGGCTCATCATGCGTGGCTCGGTCACCCTTCCGCTGCGCCTGCGCCAGCACTGCGAGTCGGCTCTCGCGATCGCCGATTTCCTGGCCGGCGACCCGCGCGTCGCGTACGTCGCCTACCCGGGCCTGGCGTCGCATCCGCAGCACGAGGCGGCGGTCCGGCAGCTGCCGAACGGCTTCGGCGGCATGATGGCCTTCGCGGTGAAGGGCGACAAGGCCACCCAGAACCGTTTCGTCTCCCGGCTGCGCGTGATCACGTCGGCGGTGTCGCTCGGGCACGACGAGTCGCTCATCGTGCACGTCGACAATTCGGGACCCCGCGTGCGCGCCTATCCGGCCGAGTTTCGCGAGTACGGCCACCTGCGCTTCTCGGTGGGGCTCGAAGACGTGGACGATCTCATCGCGGACCTCTCCGCGGCGCTCGACGAGACCTTCCCCGGGTAAGTAGCCTCCGGCACCCGGATCGACGGGCGGACGCCGCGTCAGCTCGCGGTCATCCGTTCGATCGCCTGCGGCGAGAGCGCGTACTGCAGCGCGAGGATGCACGCGCCGATCACGGCGGCGTCCTCCGCTGTGCGCGATTGCACGATCGACAGGTGTTCGGTGGCGAGCGGCGTGGAGGTCTGGTACACGACCTCGCGTACCCCGGCGAGCAGGTGTTCGCCCGCGCGCGTGACGGAGCCGCCAAGCACGATTACCGACGGATTGACGAGGCTCACGCACATCGTCAGCACCTCGCCGATGTCGCGCCCCGCCTGGCGTACCGCGCGGATCGCCCG
>DMKW01000242.1:36824-42162 GCA_003454135.1 Microbacteriaceae bacterium | reverse complement strand
CTGTGCAGAGACGAACAGTCATCGGAGCATCCGTGCTTCTGGCCGCCGCCCTCGCCCTCACCGCGTGCAGCGGCGGAGCGGCGACAAACTCGACGGGCAAGCGCGGGCCCATCACCATCTGGTACTCCAACAACGAGCAAGAGGTTGTCTGGGGCAAGCAGATGGTGGCGGCCTGGAACGCCAAGCATCCCAGCGAGCAGGTCAAGGGCCAGGAGATCCCGGCCGGCAAGAGCAGCGAAGAAGTGATCGGTGCCGCCATCACGGCGGGCAACGCTCCGTGCCTCATCTACAACACGGCCCCATCCGCCGTCGGGCAGTTCGAAAAGCAGGGCGGCCTCGTCGACCTCTCGGCCATCAAGGATGGCGCGTCGTACATCGAGGCGCGCAGCGGCGACGTCGCCAAGCAGTACCAGAACACGAAGGGCGACTACTTCCAGATGCCGTGGAAGTCGAACCCCGTCGAGATCTTCTACAACAAGGAGCTCTTCGCCAAGGCCGGCCTCGACCCGGAGAACCCGCAGCTCTCCACCTATGCCGACTTCATCGCCACGTCGAAGAAGCTCGTCGAATCCGGAGTGGCGCCCAACGCCATCCTGCCGGCGCCGACGAGCGAGTTCTTCCAGTCGCAGTTCGACTTCTACCCGCTGTACGCGGCGGAGACGAACGGCAAGCAGATCGTCAAGGACAACAAGTCCACGTTCGCTAGCCAGGCCGGCTACGACGTCGCCGACTTCTGGGCGACGCTGTACAAGGACAAGCTCGCCGGGCAGGAGGCCTACACTGGCGACGCGTTCGCGGACGGCAAGGCGGCCATGGCGATCGTCGGGCCGTGGGCCATCTCCGTCTACAAAGGCGTGAAGTGGGGATCGGTGCCAGTGCCGACCAAGGACGGCACGCCGGCGAACAAGACCTGGACCTTCAGCGACGCGAAGAACATCGGTCTCTACTCGGCCTGCAAGAACCAGTCGACGGCGTGGGACGTGCTCAAGTTCTCGACGAGCAAGGCGCAAGACGGTAAGCTCCTCGAGTTGACCGGGCAGATGCCGCTGCGAGCCAACCTGCAGAACACCTACCCGGACTACTTCGCCAAGAACCCCGCCTACGCGGCGTTCGGCGACCAGGCGTCTCGCACCGTCGAGGTGCCGCCGGGGCCGAACACGGTCGAAATGCTGCAGGTGTTCAGGGATGCCTGGACGAGCGCCGTGATCTTCGGCAAGGGCGACGTGCACAAGGCCCTCGATGACGCTGCTGCCAAGATCGACAAGATCGCGAAGCAGCCGTAGCGATGACCGAAATCGTGACGACCGGGGCGGCCTCACCGCCGCCCCGGGCACGACAATCCGCCCCCGCCGGCGGGACTTCCCGTCGGCGGAGGCGCCCCCTGGGCCGCAACCCGCTCGGGCTGCTGTTCAGCGCCCCATACCTCGTCTTCGTCATCCTCGTCTTCGCGTATCCGCTCGGGTATTCGGTGTGGATCTCGTTCCACGACTTCTACTTCACGGCGCCAGGCGCCCAGGTCTCCCGGCCGTTCGTGGGCTTCGCCAACTTCATCACGGCGCTCACCGACCCGGCCGTCATCCGCTCCTTCGGCAACGTCGGCATCTTCTTAGCTATCAACGTTCCCCTTACCGTCGTGCTTTCCCTGCTGCTCGCGACTGGGCTCAACAAGGTCACGCGCCTCAAGGGGTTCCTGCGGGTGAGCTACTACGTGCCGTACGTCACCGCGAGCGTCGCGATCGTGGCCGTGTGGCTCTTCCTCTTCAACGGCAGCGGCCTCATCAACAAGATCCTCGGTCCGCTCGCGCCCAGCCCGTCCTGGCTGATCAACGAGCAACTGGCGATGCCGAGCATCGCGCTCTTCGTCACCTGGAAGCAGCTCGGGTTCTACATCCTCCTCTACCTCGCGGCGCTGCAGTCGGTGCCCAAGGAGCTCTACGAATCCGCGTCGACGGACGGGGCCGGTGCCATCCGCAGCTTCTTCTCGGTGACGGTGCCCGGCGTGCGCACGGCGACCGTGCTCGTGCTGCTCGTCTCGACAGTCACCGGCGCCAATCTCTTCACCGAGCCATACCTGTTGACCGGCGGAGGGGGTCCAGACGGGGCATCGGCCTCGCCCGTGCTCATCATGTACCAGCGCGGACTCCAGCAGGGACAACCGGATGTCGCGGCGGCCATCGGGGTCGTGCTCGTGATCCTCGTGCTCGGCATCGCCTGGCTTCAGAACCGTTTCGCAGGAGGGAGGGACTGATGTCCACCAAGCCCATGTCTCGAGGCCAGAACGCCCTGAGGTACATCGTGCTCTTCCTGGGCGCGATCGTGTTCCTGTTCCCGTTCTACTACATGATCATCGGCTCCCTGCAGGCGAAGCCCGACCCCTCCGTCGCCGGTGCATTCCCCAACCCGGCGAACCTCACCGGGCAGAACTACTTCGACATCAACTCACGCATCGACCTGTTCCGCGGCCTCCTCAACTCGGGCATCTTCACCGGCGGGGTGCTGCTCGGCACGATGACGCTCGGGCTGCTCGTCGGCTACGCGCTCGCCCAGCTGCAGTGGAAGGGCAGGGGCGTCACGTTCGCACTCGCGCTGCTCGTGCAGGTCGTGCCGTTCCAGCTGCTCATCATTCCGCTCTACGTGCTCATCGCGCGTGACTACGGACTCTCGGACAGCTACCTCGGCATGATCCTGCCGTTCGCGATCAATTCGACGGCCGTGATCATCTTCCGCCAGTACTTCCTTCAGCTCCCCAAGGAGCTGTTCGAGGCGGCGAGGATCGACGGGGCGAGCGAGATCAAAATCCTGTGGCGCATCGCCATCCCACTCGTGCGGCCGGCGATCATCACGGTCGTGCTGCTTACGTTCATCGGACCGTGGAACGAGTTTCTCTGGCCCTTCCTCATCACCAAGGACGCGAGCCTGCAACCCCTCGCCGTCTCGCTCGCCAACTACATCTCCAACGTCGCGGCGACGGCGTCCAATCCGTTCGGCGCAACCCTCGCGGGTGCCGCCGTGCTTGCAGCACCGGTAGTCGTCTTGTTCATCGTGTTCCAGCGCTACTTCATCTCCACCAACATCGGTTCAGGCGTGAAAGGTTGACCATGGTTTCCCCAGCAGTACAGTTCCCCTACTCCCTCACTCGAGCGGGCGTCATCATGACGCCGGAAGAAGGCAATTCGCTCGAGGCCGAGGGGGTGCTCAACCCCGCGACCGGCCACGGCCCGGATGGCAGGCTCTACCTGCTGCCCCGTCTCGTCGCCACCGGGAACGTGAGCCGGGTGGGACTTGCCGCCGTGGTGATCGAAAACGGCGTGCCGGTCGGAGTCGAGCGCGAGGGCATCGTGCTCGAACCGGATCGGACCTGGGAGCGCGGAGCGAACAACTCGGGAGTCGAAGACCCTCGCGTCACCTTCATCCCGCGGCTCGGCCTGCACGTCATGACCTACGTGGCGTTCGGTCCCCTCGGGCCGCGCACCGCCATCGCGACCTCCACCGACCTGCGGGAGTGGAGGCGCCTGGGACCCGCGCTGTTCGCATACGACGACGCGCTGGACATCGACCTCAACATGTTCCACAACAAGGACACGGTGTTCTTCCCCGAGCCGGTCACGGCCCCGGATGGCGTGGAGAGCTTCGCGGTGCTCCATCGCCCCATGTGGGACCTCGGCGAGGTGCGCCCCGGTGAGGGCGTTCGGCTGCCGGCCGGCATCGAGGATGCGAGGCAGAGCATCTGGATCAGCTTCGTGCCGGTCTCTGAGGTGCTCGCCGACATCCGTTCCATTGTGAACTGGCGCGGCCACCGGCTGCTCGCCGCACCCGAGGCGCCGTTCGAAGAGCTCAAGATCGGCGGGGGTCCGCCGCCCGTGCGCGTGGAGGAGGGATGGCTCGTGCTCTACCACGGGGTCACCGGGGTTATCGACAACGCGTTCTCGCAGCAGCAGAAGGTGAACTACGCCGCCGGGGGAATGATCCTCGACGCGAACGACCCGACGCGTGTGATCGCTCGCACGACGGAGCCCCTCCTGTCGCCGGAGACCGACGACGAGCGCAGCGGAATCGTGCCCAATGTGGTCTTCCCGACCGCGATCGAGGAGATCGACGGGCAGAAGTTCGTCTTCTACGGCATGGCCGATTCGAAGATCGGTGTCGCCCGGATCGACAAGGTGTAGGCGCTCGCACGCCGAAGTTCGGCGTAAGTGTGCCCGTTTGTCGCTGTGGTGCCCGGTCGACCGGGCACCACAGCGACAAACGGGCACAAGAGCCGTGGCAATCGATCCTTGACCCGCCGCGGCGACCGAAGCCCCAAACAAAGGACAGATTCAATGAAGAACCTGACATCGCGGCGCCTGGTCGCCGTGCTCACCTCCATCGCCGTGACGGGCGGTCTCGCTCTCAGCGCGTCGCCGGCGACGGCCTCGCCGAACACATCGGCACCCGCGCCAGCCGTTGTGGACAGGGCCCCGCTCGTCAACCTCGCGCACCTCGACTTCCTGCTCGACACCGCCGCCCCGGCAGCGATCGACGGGCACACGACCTACAAGCTCGCCGACCAACCGAACCTCACGATGCCCTGGACGTATGCCGACCCGCGTGACGGCGGCACGTTCGCACGAGTCGGAGGCGGTCCGCTCGACCCGGCCACCGGGCACTGGGGCCAGGGCGCGTACAACGCCGACGACATCTCCAGGGCTGCCGTCGTCTATCTGCGGCACTGGAAGCAGACGGGAGCCGAGTCGAGCAAGAGATCGGCGTACGAGCTCCTGCGATCCCTCGCCTATCTGCAGACCTCGAGCGGGCCGAACGCCGGCAACGTCGTGCTGTGGATGCAGCCGGACGGAACCCTCAACCCGAGCCCGACCCCGGTCGAGCTCCCCAATCCGTCGGACAGTGGCGACAGCTACTGGCTCGCTCGCAGCCTGTGGGCATTCGGCGAGGGGTACGCGGACTTCGCCTCGAGCGACCCGGCCTTCGCGTCGTTCCTGCAGCAGCGACTGCATCTCGGCGTGGCGGCTCTCGACCGCGAGGTGCTCGGCAAGTTCGGCCAGTTCGACGTCGCAGACGGCGTGAAAGTGCCGGCCTGGCTCATCGCCGACGGGGCGGATGCCTCGGCCGAAGCCGTGCTCGGCCTCTCCGCCTATTCGACGGCGGTGCCGCGGGACGCGAGCGCGCGTTCGGCGCTCTCGAAACTGTCGCAGGGCATTGCGGCCATGGGCGCCGGCGACTCCCAGACCTGGCCGTACGGCGCCATCCTGCCGTGGGCGCAGTCGCGGAGCATGTGGCATGCGTGGTCGTCGCAGATGCCTGCCGCCCTCGCCCGCGCCTCGGTCGCGCTCGGCGACAC
>DMKW01000242.1:34586-36718 GCA_003454135.1 Microbacteriaceae bacterium | reverse complement strand
GGGCGGCCCGGACAACGGCTGGTTCCCCACCCCCGTCGACCACACCCAGATCGCGTATGGTGCCGATTCGCGGCTGCAGTCGCTGCTCGCCGTGGCCGAGGCGGCCCACCGGCCGGGCATCCGGGAACTCGCCGGCATGATGGCCGCCTGGTTCTTCGGGGCGAACGCGTCGGGCAAGCCCGTCTACGACCCGGCGACGGGGGTGACCTTCGACGGCGTCCAGGCCGACGGCTCGGTCAACCACGGCAGCGGCGCGGAGAGCACCATTCACGGGTTGCTCTCGATGCTCGCCCTCGATGCGAACCCGGATGTCGCGGCTCGTGCGCAAGCGACGCCCGTCGTGAGCGGGCGCGATGGTCTCACCGTCGTGCAGGCGGAGGCGTCGGCGTCCACCACCGGCACCGTCGTCACGCCGGCGTCCGCCTGGACGGGCGAGTCGCAGTTCGGCGGCGGCGCATACCTGTCCCTCACGCGGGGCCAGACGGCCACGATCGACATCGGCACGTCAGCGGGTGCGAGGTGGGTCGAGCCGGTCACATTCCAGCCGAACCCGGGATCGGCGGCCTCGGCGTGGAGTGCCGGCACGGCAACGCTCGGAATCCTGCGGCATGCCGTGGGCGCGCAAGGCGTGACCGCGGTGCCCGGGGCGCTGCTGCCGCAGACCCTGCCGCGGTCGGTCGCGTCGGCGACGAGCACCGTCTCGGTGACGGCGCTGCGCGGCACCGTGCAGCTCGACGCGGTCATCCTGCAACCGCTCGTCTCGCGGCTGACCCTCACCGGGCCGTCCGCGTGGAGCGAACTCGTGCACTCGAGCGCGACAGACGTCCAGATGGCCACGGTCGGCATCGCCGGCCAGAGGTCCACGGTGCGCAGCTATGACAGTTCCGGAGCGCTCGTGCAGCAGCGCGTGATCGACGGCCCGGCCACGATCATGCTGCGCCCGGGAGGGTTCGCGGTCGTCAGCCGCTGATCGCCGCCATCCGTGCGCCAGCTCGTTGTGCGTGCGCGACTTCCATCGCTCGCGCCGTCAACGAACTGGCGCACTGTTGCGCGCGGATGGCGGGTCAACCGGTGATGCCCGCCGTCGACTCGATCACGTCGGTCATCTTTTTGGAGAGCGCCTCGTAGAACATCGAGAGCGGGAACTCGTCGTCGAGCACGGCATCCGTGAGTCCCTTCGGCGGGCCCTCGAGCGGGAGCTCCCGCTTGGCCCAGACGGATGCCGGATGCGGCGTGAGCGTCGACGCGACGAGGTCGTAGGCCGCGAGCCAGTGCGAGGTCTTCGGCCGGTCGATAGAACGCCAGTACAGATCGTCGATCTCGCGGGCGAGCGCGATCACGACGTCCGGCACCTCGTCCCAGTTGACCGTGAGGCGCGTGTCGGTCCAGTGCAGCACGTGGTGCTGGTGCAGCCACGCGAACAGCAGCTGGCCGCCCAGGCCGTCGTAGTTGCGCACCCGCGAACCGCTGATCGCGAACCGGAAGATGCGGTCGAAGAGCACCGCATACTGCACGAGCTTCGAGTGCTCGAGGATCTGCACCTGGGCGGGCGTGGTCTCCGCGACCCCGACGAGCGACTTCTCCAGCCTCACCGCCTCCCGGTACGCGGTGAGGTCGCAGCGCAGTTCCTCGAGCGAGTAGAGGAAGAACGGCATGCGCTGTTTGATCATGAACGGATCGAATGGCAGGTCGCCGCGCATGTGGGTGCGATCGTGGATGAGGTCCCACATCACGAAGGTCTCCTCCGTGAGGTGCTGGTCGTCGAGCAGGCGCGCGGCGTCGGCCGGCAGCTCGAGCTTCGTGATCTCGGCCGCCTCCCGCACAACCCGGCGGAAGCGCGCCGCCTCGCGGTCGGCGAAGATCGCGCCCCAGGTGAAGGTGGGCACGGCGCGCATCGCCACGGTCTCGGGAAAGAGCACCGCGGAGTTGGTGTCGTAACCGGGCGTGAAATCGAGAAAGCGGATCGGCACGAACAGTTTGTTCGAGTAGTCGCCCGCCTCGAGCTCGGCGATGAATTTCGGCCAGATCACCTCGATCAGCACCGCCTCGACGAGTCGCTCGGTGCTGCCGTTCTGCGTGTACATCGGGAACACCACGAGGTGGCGCAGGCCGTCGACCCGCTGCTTCTGGGG
>DMKW01000242.1:25958-34464 GCA_003454135.1 Microbacteriaceae bacterium | reverse complement strand
CGGCGGCGTGGTACGCGGAATCGTGCGGGAAGACGTCCGACAGCGAGCGGATGGAGTCCGTGATCGTGGCGATGAGCTCGCGCGCGCGTGCGTGATCGGCCTCGTTCGGCAGGCTGCCATCCTTCACCTGGAGCAAGCGGAACTCTTCCGCCGCCTCCTTGAGGGAGACCCAGGCCGGAGCCGAGACGAGGTCTTCCACCACCTCGGGTTCTCCAACGATCGCGTTCTGCGTCGTGACATGTGACATGGGTAACCTCCGTTCCGGCAACCGGTGGGCGCAACGAATCGGCGCCTCATCCCGAGCCTAACGGCGCTTGAGCGCCGTTTGGTTGTGATCGGCGCGGGGAAGTTGCGTTGATGCGGAGTCTCGCGCTGCAGTCCGGTCGGAAGCCGCCGCCGGGCGTCAGAGCCCCTTGTCGGCCAGCCAGTCGAGCAGCACGCGTTCGAATTCGTCTTTCTGCTCCACGCTCGGAATATGCGCGGACGCCGGGAAGCGGCATCCGTCGGCGTTCGGGATCGTCGTGAGGAGGTACTCGTACTGGACGAGCGCGACAGAGAGGTCGTGCTCGCCCACGGTCACGAGGGTCGGCTTGTCGATGTCGACGAGACGGTAGTAGGCGGGATGCTCGAGTGGCGTGCGAGTGGGGGATTCGGAGTGGTGCGGCACGTTCGCACGATTGAGCGCGTAGGCCTCGGCCACGAATGCCGGATCGAGCTCGGCTTCGTCGCGTGTGGGGCCGATCGACCAGAGCCGTGCCTCGAGGTCGTAGAGCAGCGCCCAGTCCCTGGCCTCGAACGCGGCGTCCAACTCGTCGAACATCGCGTCCTCCCGCTCGGTCAATTCCGTGTCGGGGAACCCGCTCGGGGCGGATCCGATCGCTACGAGCCCGGCCACGCGATCCGCGTGCTCAACGGCGAGGTCGATCGCGATGGCGCCGCCGCGGGAACTGCCGACGATCGTCGCTCGCGCGATGCCGAGGTGGTCGAGCAAGTCGAGCGCGTCGGCGTGATCCGAGAACGGAACGCTCTCGGACACCGTCTCACCGTAGCCCCTGGCGTCGTAGCGGATCACGAAATGACCCGCGGCGAGTGCCGGCACGATGCCGTCCCACATCCGCAGCGTTGCAATGCCTGCGTGGATGAGCAGCACGGCGGGGGAGGAGACGTGACCGTCGGTCTCGTAGTAGAGGCTCGCTCCCGGAAGGTCGAGATGAGGCATGCTTCGAGGGTAGGCCGTTCCGACCCGTTAAACACGTCAGCGGACCGGCCAATTTCGGGTTGGGCCGATCCGCTGAATCACCTGGGTAAGAGGCGACATAGCGCGCGTCGATGTGGATCGCTCGGTCCTAAAACCGTCGGGTAGCGATTACCACCGTTCGTGCCGGTACTTTCGTGCCGTAGCTACAAGCTAGCAGTATATTGGTCCTCCATATAGGGGACATTCGGCCCCCTTTCGGGTGTCATTCAGGGGAATCGAGAGGTTCCGTCGGAACGCGGATGAGGCCGAGCATGCGCATGGCTCCCATTGCCGCCGCCCTGTCGTGGTCGCGCGCGGCGGCGACGAGCAGCGCTTGCGATTCGCTGAGCGCTCGAAAGTCGATTTGCTCGGGCAGGTGCAGGCTCCCCAGGCGCACGACATGCACGACCGACTGGATTCCTCGCCGCAGTGCGGGGTTGCGGGAGAACACCACGAGGTGGTTGAAGAATTCCGCGTTCGCCGTCGCAATCCGCTGCATTTCGAGGGTGGCGAGCAGGGAGACGAACCTTTCGTGATCCGCCTGCATCGCCGCGACGACCTCGGGCTGCACCGTGGGGATCACCTCGTTGATGAGGGCTCCGTAGAGGGCGAGCCACACGACCATGGCGTTCGCCGTCTGCTCAGGGCTCACCACCGCGATGCGGGTGAATCGGCTCGCGGACGCCTCGATGATGCCGATCTCGCGCAGCCGTTGCAGCGCCTCCCGAACCGGAGTGCGTGAGACGCCGAACCGGTCGGCGAGTTCGGAGTCGCTGATGCGTTCCCCTGGTTGCAGGCGGCCATTGTGTACGGCGTCGAGGATCTGGTTGAAGACGGTGCTGACGACGGCGCTCCCGGTGAGATCGTCATCATCATCGGGGCCCGACGCCGGGCGCTGGTCGTCTCGTGCCTCGCTCACCCCTCGATTTTAGCGGTGTACCCCGTTCACTCGGGCCGCGACGGGCGGGCGCGCGCCATTGGGGCGGCTCAGAAGATCATGGGCCGATCGTCGTCACCCTCGACGGGTAGGTCGAGTTCGGCCACAACGGGCACGTGGTCGCTCGGTGCGTCGCCCTTGCGTTCCTCGCGGTGGATGCTCGCGCCCGTCACGAGTTCGGCGAACGGCTTCGACCCCAGGATGAAGTCGATGCGCATGCCTTCGTTGCGGGGGAATCGAAGCTGCTGGTAATCCCAGAAGGTGAACCCGTTCGGCGCGCGGTCGCGCACGACATCCACGAGTCCCAGCTTCTCGAACTCCGCGAAGGCCGCCCGCTCCGGTTCGGAGGTGTGAGTGCTCGTGCCGAAGGGCCAGGTCGGCCACACGTCGGTGTCGAGGGGCGCGATGTTCCAGTCGCCCATGAGGGCGAGCGGCTGGTCGGGGTTGTCGGCGAGCCACGCCTTCGTGTCGCCGGCGAGCTTGGCCAGCCAGTCGAGTTTGTATGCGTAGTGCGGATGATCGAGCTCGCGACCGTTCGGCACGTAGAGGCTCCACAGCCGAATGCCGTTCGTCGTCACGCCCATCGCGCGCGCCTCGAGCGGAAGGGCCCCGTCGTCACCGGCCGTGCCGAAGCCCGGCGCCGAAGGGAAACCCCGAATCACGTCCTCCATCGGGAGCCTGCTCGCGAATGCGACGCCGTTCCACTGGTTGAGGCCGTGCAGCTCCACCTCATAGCCCGCCTCGGCGAACTGGTCGAAGGGGAACTGGCTCTCCTTGCACTTGATCTCCTGCATCGCCAGAACGTCGATGTCTTCACGACCGAGCCAGTCGACAACCCGGGCAACCCGGGTTCGAATCGAGTTCACATTCCAGGTTGCTACACGCATGACTCCAACGGTAGTTGGTCTCGCAGGGCGGTAGCGTCAGCGCGGGGCCCGGCGCTATTCTTCACGCGTGGCTGACGCTCAGCAGCGCGTTTGGAAGTCCGCGGATTTTGCACTGTGGCGCACCGTGCACATGGTGCACGACCTTCTCAATTCACGGGTGCCCGAATATCGGGTCGAGACGTTCTTTCCGCTCGTGCCGGGCGAAGTGGCCCTTGCCGGAGGGCCCATCGGTTGTGAGGCGTTTCGCACGGCGGGCGACGGGTCGTACGTGCATTCGTCCGGCTTCGTCTTCGGCACCGGCGGCCTCTTCCGATGAGGGTGGGCCAGCATCGATCTGATGCAGGTAGTCGATTTCAATCGTATTGTGCTCCAGGGGCGGTCCGATCGTGGCCTGATCACATGGCGAGCGACCTCGGAGCTGATCTTCGCCCTGTGTGCGCTCAATCGCCACCCCCAACATCCCCAGCTGCTCGACGGAACCTGGCTTCCTCCCGGGTGGATCGAATGGGCCACCGCGATGGGGTACCGTCCCCATTTGTCGGCTCCGGCCATCCGGTCCTGACCGCGGACTTTCGCTCGACGTGCCTCGGGGCGGCCGGCGATTGTCGGTGCGCTCGTGCCGGCGCGGTTCCCGAGAGGCACCCTCTGGCCTAAAGTGAGGTTCGTGACTGACCCGCGCCAGAAACTCATCGACCATATCTCGGCGGATGCCGTGTTCCACGGGGACTTCACGCTCACGAGCGGCAAGAAGGCCACCTACTACGTCGACTTGCGGCGCGTGAGCCTCGACCATCGCGTCGCCCCGCTCATCGGGCAGGTCATGCTCGACCTCATCGCGGGTGTCGTCGACGTGAGCGCCGTCGGAGGGATGACGATGGGCGCCGACCCGATCGCTGCGGCGATCCTGCACCAGGGAGCGGCTCGCGGACTCGCCTACGACGCCTTCGTCGTGCGCAAGGAGCCGAAGGATCACGGCCGCGGCCGCCAGGTCGAGGGACCGGACCTCGAGGGCAAGCGCGTGATCGTGCTCGAAGACACCTCGACGACGGGCGGCTCCCCGCTCGCGGCAATCGAAGCGCTCAAGAAGGTCGGCGCCGAGATCGCGGCGGTCGCCGTGGTCGTCGACCGGGACACGGGCGCGCGTGAGATCATCGAGGCCGCCGGATATCCCTATCTCGCGGCGATCGGCCTCGCCGATCTCGGACTCTCCAAGTGACATGAGCGACGACACAGACGACGTCGACCCGCACGACTGGTTCTCGGACAAGCTCAATCCTCTTCCCGGGCCGAAGAAGCCCGCCGAGAAGCCGGCATGGCCGCCGACCGAGTCTCCGGCGCCGCCGCCGGCCAGCGGTTTCTCGTGGGGACTCACGCCGACGACGAGCGCGGCCGGCGCAGTCCCGGGATCGTCGCAAGGCACGTCGCCCGGAGAGCCTCCGACCGAACCGCCGATCGAACCGCCGGCTGTGCCTCCCGCTGCGCCTCCTGTCGGGCCTCCCGCCGAACCGTTCACCCCGTCGGTCGTGCCGCCGGCCCACCCGGCCGTGACGCCGCCGCCGATCGAGCCGCGGCCCGCGCCATCCACGTTCCCGCCGCTGGCGCCCCCGCCGCTCCCGCCAGCCGAACCCGTCGAACCCACGCCGTTTGCCTCGACGACGTCGCCATTCGACTCGCCGGCGCCGTCCGCCGTGGTGCCGCCTGCGGGGCCGACCGTTTCGCCACCGGCGGCCGCCGATGCCGAGTCGCTCGATACTGTCGCCATGGACTCGGCGCTCGAGGGGGCGCCGCACTCGCACGGCGGGCCACCGACCGTGGCACTCCCGTGGGAGACGACTCTGCCCGAGCTCTCGGCGAGCGAGGCGGCGACCGAGCTGCTGGGAACGGGCAACCCGGCGGAAGCGGGCGGATCGGGCATCGATGCCCTCTTCGGTCACGACCAGTTCAAAGAGTACGAGGACGAGCCCCTCATCTCGCTGCCGTTCACGGCTCCCCGGTCCGCCGTCGAGCCGCCACCACTCGTCGAGCCGCCGAGCCGGGCCGAGCCGCCCACTCTCGTTGAGCCCAGCCCGACCGCGGCGACTTCGGCCTTCGCCGGTTCGTTTGTGGGGGCGGGCGCACCGGCGGCAGTACCCGTGGCCGGCCAGGTAGCGGCGACGGAGGTCCCGTTTTCGGCAACGGCAGCGGCGCCGGTCGCGGCCCCGACAAGGCCTCGACGCGGCGCCGGCGAACCGATCTCCAGAAACCAGCGGATCCTGCTCTGGTCGGCGGGCGGAGTCGTTGTGGTGCTCGCGCTCGTCGTGCTCTTCCTGATCGGAACCAGGCTTCCCGGCCTCGCCGGCCCCGCGTCCGTGGTCGCCGTCTCGGGGAGCCCGACGCCGGCACCGACGCCCACCCCGACACCCGTCGCGGCCGGTCCGGCCGCCGTCGGCGAACACAAGTGGGACCAGCTGCGCGGTGGAGAATGCCTCGACCCGTTTACCTCGCCGTGGGCGGAGAAGTTCACCGTCGTGGACTGTGCGGCGCCGCACCCCGCCCAGCTCGTCCTGCGCGGCACGTTCCCGGCGAACGCTACCGCTCCGTCGTCTTCGGCGACCCCGACCCCGAAGCCAACGGGAGGCGTCGCATCCGGCTATCCGGGCATCGCCGCGCTCCAGTCCCAAATCAACCTGCTGTGCACAGCCCCGGGCGTCATCAACCTCGCGGTGGCCGGCGCCTTCAGCGACATCCAGTTCCAGGCGTCATATGCCGCGACGGCGGCGGAATGGGCGCGCGGCCAGCACGACTACTTTTGTTTCGTGAACCGCTCATCCGGCGAGCCGCTCACCGGCAGTCTCGCCGCGCCGACGGGTTAGGCGGTCGCGCGGCGAGTCCGGCACCGGCCGAACAACGACCGGCCGTTCGACGACCGGCCTGTCAACGACGGCCCGGCCAACCACAGCTCAGTCGATGTCGACCTCGATCGGCTCCCGCTCGAGCAGATCGGCGACGCTGTTCAGGATCTCGTCCGGTCGGAACGGGTACTTGTCGATCTCGGCCTGGTCGCTGATTCCGGTGAGCACCAGGATCGTGTGCAGGCCGGCCTCGATGCCCGCGACGATGTCCGTGTCCATGCGGTCGCCGATCATGCCGGTGTTCTCCGAGTGCGCACCGATCTTGTTCATGGCCGAGCGGAACATCATGGGGTTGGGCTTGCCGACGACGTAGGGCTCCTTGCCGGTGGCCTTCGTGATGAGGGCGGCGATCGCGCCCGTCGCCGGCATGGGGCCGTCGGCGCTCGGGCCGGTCGCGTCCGGATTGGTCACGATGAACCGCGCGCCGTTGACGATGAGACGGATCGCCTTCGTGATGGCGTCGAACGAGTAGTTGCGAGTCTCGCCAACCACCACATAATCGGGGTCGCTCTCCGTCATCACGAAGCCCGCCTCGTGCAGCGCCGTCGTGATTCCCGCCTCGCCGATGACGAAGGCGGAGCCGCCCGGCATCTGCGACTTGAGAAAGTCTGCCGTGGCGAGGGCGGACGTCCAGAGAAATTCCTCCGGCACATCCAGCCCGGATGCCCTGAGCCTCGCGCTGAGGTCCCGGGGCGTGAAGATCGAATTGTTGGTCAGCACGAGGTAGGGCTTGCCCTGGTCGCGCCACTGTTGGAGGAGGGCCGCTGCACCTGGCAGCGGGTGGTTTTCGTGCACGAGCACGCCATCCATGTCGGTCAGCCAGCACTCGATTTCGCCGCGATTGCTCATGGGGCCATAGTAGTGAGCGCAGATTTCGAACGGATTGCCTCCGGTACGCTGGAAATGTTGCGGGGGTGAGCGGTGTCGGGAGTGCTGATCGGCTTCGCGATCATCGCGTCCATCATCCTGGTCGGCTACCTCGTGGGCAGGCTCGGCATCCTCGGGCCGCACGCCGGTTTCGTGCTCAACCGGGTCGTATTCTTCGTACTTTCGCCCTGCCTCCTCTTCACCGTGCTCGAGTCGGCGCGGGTGTCCGAGCTGTTTTCGTCCCTCATGCTCGTCTCGCTCATCGCCGCCGTGGCGTGTTTCGCCGCCTACTTCGTTGTGGCTCGGCTCGTGTGGCACCGGGCCATAGCGGATGTCGTGATCGGGTCGCTCGCCTCCGGTTACGTCAACGCCAACAACATCGGCATTCCCGTCGCGGTGTACGTGCTCGGGAACGCCGCGTACTCAGCCCCGGTCGTGCTTCTGCAGCTGCTGGTGTTCACGCCGATCGCGCTCACGATCCTCGACATCCAGACGACGGGCACGGCCTCGTTTCGCAGCGTCGTGCTCAAGCCGCTCACCAACCCGCTCATCATCGGGTCGGCGCTCGGCGTGCTGCTCGCCGTGACTCGCGTGCACCTGCCGGCGCCCGTGCTTCAACCGTTTCAGTTGCTCGGAGGGGCGGCTGTCCCCGTGGTGTTGCTCGGGTTCGGGATGTCGCTGCACGGCCAGAAGATCCTGCAGGCCGGCAGCAGACGACGGGACGTGTTGCTCGCGAGCGCGCTAAAGCTCGCGGCAATGCCGCTCGTCGCGTGGGCCGTCGGGCACTTCCTCTTCGGCCTCACGGGCCAGCGACTCTTCGTGGTCGTGGCCCTTGCGTCGTTGCCGTCGGCCCAAAACGTGTTCAACTACGCGCAGCGCTACACCCGCGGCGAGATCCTCGCCCGGGACGCCGTGTTCATCACGACCGTCGGATCCATTCCCCTGCTTGTCATCGTCGCGGCGTTGCTCGGGCACTGACGGCGATCGCGCCGCCGCCCGCAACCGTGCCCCTTTGACGTCATTGTGCCCCCTCGAGCGGGCACCGCCGCGACAAGGGGGAACAATCGCGGGGATCGAAGGCGCGGATCGCCGATACCCTCGAGAGCGTGCCAGAAGAGACCCCAGACCCGAGCGTCGAGCTCACGACCCAGGGCGTCGGTGCCTGGAAGGGCGAGCATCCGACCGACGAGGTCTACGACCCGGAGTTGCTGGCCAAGGGTGACTCACGCAACGTGATCGACCGCTACCGCTATTGGCGCATGGAGGCGATCGTCGCCGACCTGGACCAGCACCGGCATCCGTTCCACGTCGCGATCGAAAACTGGCAGCACGACATGAACATCGGTTCGATCGTGAGAAGCGCAAACGCGTTCGCGGCCGACACCGTGCACATCATCGGCCGCAAGCGCTGGAACAAGCGCGGCGCGATGGTCACCGACCGTTACCAGCACGTGCGGTACCACCCCGATGTCGCCGACTTCGCGAGCTGGGCGACGGATGCGGGACTCCCGGTGATCGCGATCGACAACGTTCCCGGCTCGGTCATCATCGAGACCTTCGAGTTCCCCATCGGATGCGTGCTGCTCTTCGGACAGGAGGGTCCCGGGCTCAGCGCCGAGGCGCTCGCCGCGGCCGAGACAATCGTGGAGATCAGCCAGTTCGGCAGCACGCGCAGCATCAACGCGTC
>DMKW01000242.1:23717-25783 GCA_003454135.1 Microbacteriaceae bacterium | reverse complement strand
CGCCGCCGCCCGCCGCCGCTAACAGTGCGGGGTTTCGTTGTCGGTGCGGGCGTTCGAACGGGCGCACGGATGACGAACGGGCGCGCGGACGAAGACCGGACGGCGCTATGCGCCGATCGGCGATGGACGCAGCTCCCGCAGGGTGCGGAACCGTCCCTGCTTCAGCGCCCCGAGCACCGAGGCCACGAGCGATCCGACGAACCAGGCGGCGAGCGGCAGGAACGCGGACCAGATGTCCGCGCCGGTTCCGCCGTACATGAGCTGCCGGATTCCATCGACGGCATGACTCATCGGCAACCCCTGGTGCAGCGCAGCGAGCGGTCCAGGCAGGGTCTGCCACGGGAACGTGCCGCCGGCGGTCACGAGCTGCACCACCATGAAGACGAGCGCCAGAAACTGGCCGACACTGCCGAGCAGCACGTTGAGCGCAAGCACGATCGCCGCGAACGTCATCGCGACGAAGGCCATGAAGCCGAGCATCCCGAGCGGGTTCGCCACCGGAAGGTGCAGCGCGAGCGTGACGAGCGCGAACAGCGCGACCATCTGCACCACACCGAGCAGCGCCGGCGTCAGCCAGCCCGCCAGCGTCGTGCGGATCGGTCGGCGCACGGCCGTGAGCGCCCGACGGGACAGCGGCCGCACGAGCAGGAAGAGGGCGTAGATGCCGATCCACGAGGCGAGGCTGAGGAAGAACGGCGCGAGGCCGGCGCCATAGTTCTTCGCCTGGGTGATGGCGTCCTGGTTCACCGTGAGCGGGTTGGCGATGAGGTTCGAGGTCGCCGCGCGCTCGGCGGCCGTGGTCTGCGGAATCTTGCCGACGGCATCCGTGAGCGAGTCGCTCAGGGCCTTCGAGCCGGTCGCGAGCTGTGCGACTCCGCTCGAGAGATCGGATGCCCCGCTCGACGCCCGGGACGCCCCGGTCGAGAGGCTGGCCGCCCCGTTCGCGGCGGAGTGCATCGCGGACGCGAGCGCCGGCACGGACGCGTTGAGCGTGGATGCGCCGGAGGCGACTTGCGAGGCACCGCCGGCAAGCGTGCCGAGGTTGGTCGATAGGCCTGTCGCGTAGGAGTTGGCGCCGGCGGTGATCTGGCCGAGCGCGGCGATGTCCGCGAGCACGGCCGGATCGGTGATGCCGGCGTTGGCGGCGTCGGACGCGAGCTTGGCCGAGGTGCTCGCCGCCTGGGCGGTGAGGCCGGACAGGGCTGTGGCGGCCGAAGCGGCACTCGCGGCGCCGCTCGACACGCTCGACGCCCCCGCGCTCAGTCGCGAGGCCGATGACGGGAGCGCCGACGACTTCGCATCCAGCTGGCGCAGCCCGCTGGAAAGCGCCGCCGCCCCGGAGGCGAGAGTGCGGCCGCCGGAGCTCAGGGATGCCGCCCCGCTGGCGGCGCTGGCCGCGCCGGCCGCGAGCGACACCGCACCGTCATCCGCCTCGACGAGCCCATCGCGGATCGATCCGACGGCGTTGAGCAGGGTGATCGAGGCCGCGGAGCCCACCTCCTTCGCGATTTCCACGCGAACCGCCTCGGCGGCCTGCTTGGCGATCGTCGTGCTGAGGTAGCTGTTGGTGTCGTCGGTGGTGAGTTTCAGCGCCGCGGAGACGGGCTCGTCCCCGGATGCCGACGCGAGCTTCGTCGAGAAGTCGGACGGAAAGGTGAGGCCGAAGTCGTATGTGCCGTTCGCGACGCCGGTCGCGGCCTGCGCGCTCGACACCTCGACCCAGCCGAACCGCTTGCCGTCCAGGAGGCTCCTCGCGGCATCCCGACCGTAGTTCACGGCCGAGCCGTCAACCGTTGCGCCAGTGTCTTCGACCACGAGTGCTGCGGGCACCTTGTCGAGATTGCTGTACGGATCCTGGTTGCCCCACAGGTACAGGCCGCCGTAGACGAGCGGCACGGTCATGAGGGCGACGAGGGCCGCAATGCCGATGCGGCTCGCGGTGAGGCGCGCGAATTCGGCGCGCACGAGGGTGGGGATGGTCATGGGTTCAGCTTTCGAGAGTGCTGGGATCGAGCGACTGGAACGGGTCGCGGGCTCCGAGGCCGTACAGGATGTCCGCGGTGGCC
>DMKW01000242.1:23250-23522 GCA_003454135.1 Microbacteriaceae bacterium | reverse complement strand
CCGCCGTGACGCTCGGGGGAGGTAACCACGATGGCCGTCACCCCGGGGCGTAGCACGGCGAGCTCGCTGAACACGCGGATTCGGTCGGCGGGCGGAAGGGCACGGACGGGCAGCCGCGCGTAGTCGATGAGCCCGTGCTGGTCGAGAAGTCGGCGAACGGCTCGGCGCGAGCTCGCAGCCGAGGCGAACGAGAGTTCTTCGGCGAGGATTGTCGCGAGCGGGATCTCCGACCCGGGCTCCGCGACGACCGGGGTATCGACGAGGGCGGTGCT
>DMKW01000242.1:17683-23072 GCA_003454135.1 Microbacteriaceae bacterium | reverse complement strand
GGCACGCCGGCGTCGACGGAGAGGTTCAGCACGGGCACGGCAGCGCCGAGGCCGCGACCGATGGACGTTCCGTCAAGGGTGACGCGCATCAGTCGGCGTCCTTCTGTTGCAGCTTGGGCTGCCCGTCGATGAACCGCTCGGCGTCTCGCCAGCCCAGGCCAACGACTCCGAGAGTCATCAGGATGACGAGGCGATGTCCGTCGTGGGCGGCGAGCGGGTGCCGCGCCGACTCCTCGAGCACGGCGAGCGCCGCGTCCTCCACGAGTCGCGCGAGCAGCTGCGCGGGCACGTCCTGGCGCATGCTGCCGTTGGCCTGGCCGTCGGCGATCGCCTCGCGCACGCTGCGCCTCACCTCGCCGAGCGTCGCCGCGGTGTGTGAGGCGAGTGGGCCGCGCACGGCGACGACGGCCATGACGCGCACGTTCTCGACCTCGCGCCAGAGTCGCGAGGCGATGAGGCAGAGTCGGGTGAGCGGGTCGGGGTGAGACACGGTGGCGAGGGCCGTCGCCACGCGGCGCGCGCCGATGGTCACGAGTTCGAGCAGCAGGTCGTCGCGATTGGCGAAGTGGCCGTAGACGGAACGGCGGCTGAGTCCGGCCTCCGCGGCGATCGCCTCGAGCGGGGCATTGGGGTCGCGGTTGAGCACGACTCTCGCCGCGGCGAGCAGAGCCTCGCGGTTTTCGGCGGCGTCGCGTCGCGGGGCGCGGGGGGAAGTGGTGATGGTCACGAGTGGATAGCCTAATAACTTGCACAGTGTTGTGCAAGTTATTCGAATGGACCCGTCGGTCGCGCCGGCCGGGGCTTTGTCCCCCGTTTGGTAGAATGGGGTGTAATCCCCACCGATCGAGAAGGATCTCCCGTGCCAGCAATCGTGCTCATCGGCGCCCAATGGGGCGATGAAGGCAAGGGCAAGGCGACAGACCTGCTCGGCCCCCGCGTCGACTTCGTCGTCAAATTCAACGGCGGCAACAACGCCGGCCACACTGTCGTCGTCGGTGACGAGAAGTACGCCCTGCACCTCCTGCCATCCGGAATCCTGTCCGAGGGCGTCGTTCCGGTGATCGCCAACGGCGTCGTCGTCGACATCGAGGTGCTCTTCCATGAACTCGAGGCGCTCCATGCGCGCGGGGTCGACGTGTCGCGCTTGCTCGTGAGCGCGAACGCGCACGTGATCACGCAGTATCACCGCACGATCGACAAGGTCACCGAGCGGTTCCTCGGCAAGCGCCAGATCGGCACGACCGGCCGCGGCATCGGACCGGCCTACGCTGACAAGATCAACCGCGTCGGCATCCGCATCCAGGACCTCTTCGACGAGAACATCCTTCGGCAGAAGGTCGAGGGCGCGCTCGACCAGAAGAACCACCTGCTCGTGAAGATCTACAACCGCCGGGCCATCGGCGTGGACGAGGTCGTGAGCGACCTGCTGTCGTATGCCGCTCGGCTCAAGCCCATGGTTGCCGACACCGGGCTCGTGCTCAACCAGGCGCTCGACGCCGGCAAGACCGTGCTCTTCGAGGGCGGCCAGGCCACCATGCTCGACGTCGACCACGGCACCTACCCCTTCGTCACCTCCTCGAACGCGACGAGCGGCGGCGCGTCGACGGGGTCGGGCGTTGCCCCCAACCGCATCGACCGCGTGATCGCCGTCGTCAAGGCCTACACGACGCGCGTCGGGGCCGGACCGTTTCCCACCGAGCTGCACGACGAATCCGGTGAATTCCTGCGCTCGAAGGGCTTCGAGTTCGGAACCACGACTGGACGCCCGCGCCGCACCGGCTGGTACGACGCTCCGGTCGCGCGGTACTCCGCCCGCATCAACGGCGTCACCGACTTCGTGCTCACCAAGCTTGACGTGCTCACGGGCCTCAGCTCCATTCCCGTCTGCGTCGCCTACACCGTCGACGGGGTGCGGGTGGACGAGGTTCCCGTCTCGCAATCCGACTTCCACCACGCCGTGCCGATCTACGAAGAGTTTGCCGGCTGGTCCGAGGACATCACTGGGGCGCGCGAGTTCGACGACCTGCCCAAGAACGCGCGCGACTACGTGCTCGCCCTCGAGGCGATGAGCGGATCGCGCATCTCCGCGATCGGGGTTGGCCCCGACCGCGAAGCGATCGTCGTGCGACACGACCTGCTTGGCTGAAGGCGAGAAGAGAGAGCGGGTGGCTGCCCGGCTGCTCGATCACACGATGCTGAACCCCTCGGGGAGCGAGGCGCGACCCGTGAATGCGAGCAGAAGCGCCTCGCCGTCTCCGCGCTTCACCGCGGTGGCCGCGGCGAGCGAGACGGCGTCCGCGATCGTCGCGGGCGGCAGGGCGTGCGGGATTCCCGTGGCTCGAGACAGGTCGATCGAGTGCACGACGAGTTCGAACACGCGAGTGTGCAGATAATCGGTGAGCAGGATGCCCATGCCACCGATCGAGACGATTCGGTTGGCCGGCTGGGACTCGATGAGTCCTCTCGCGCGGAGGAGAGCCGCGGTGACGTGGCCGACGGAATCGTCGCCCAGCCACTCGCCAGCCTCGACGCCGCGGAGGGCGACGGCCGCGTCATCCGTGAACTGGGGGTACACGATCGTGTAGTACTCGGCGGCCGAAGGGATGGTCACGTCGCCCGGTTCCTCCTGGTTGAGGTAGTTCTCCACGGTGAGAATCGCTCGAGCGGTGTGGCCCGCGAGGCTGCGAACGGTCCACGACCCCAACCCGGGCAAGTCCCACTGCTCCGGCCGGATCTGGCGGAGAATGCCGATGAACGCCTCGGCGGAGCGCGAAAACAGGATTGCGCCGGTCACGAATACCATCGTGGCACCGAGCGCTGCCAGACTGGGCACCGTGACTGCGACACGCCCCATCCCCGCCAGCATCGTTGGGCTCTTCGTGCGCCTCGAGCCGTTGCGGCAGGAACACCTGCCGGCGCTGTTTACCGCGATCGGGCATCCGATCATCTTCGCCGGCGGCTACGGCGGAGGCATGGCCGCCTACCGCGACACCCTCGAGGGCTTCACCGAGTGGGCGAAGACCTACTTCGACTGGGAGCGTGGCAACCCATACGCGGTGTTCATCGTCGGGGGACCGCACGACGGCGAACTCGTCGGCACGACCACCCTCACCGACTTCGACCCTGACCGGGAGGCCGCGCACATCGGCTGGACGGCCTACGATCTGCGCGTCTGGGGCAGCGCCGTGAACGCCGAGGCGAAGCTCCTGCTGCTGGGCCTCGCGTTCGACCACGGGTTCGGTCGCGTACTCATCCAGGCGGACGCGCTCAACGAACGTTCCCGCGCGGCGATCGCCGGGATCGGGGCGACTTTCGAGGGAGTGCTGCGCCGAGACCGGCTGAGGGCCGACGGCACGTGGCGGGACAGCGCGGTGTTCTCGGTGATCATCGACGACTGGCCGCGGGTGAAGGCCCTCCTCGAGCGGAGGCTCGCGCGCTCGGGCGACCGGCCGGTGCTCTTCCGCAACAGGCCCACTTCCTGAGTCCGCCGCTGGCAGTAGTGTCAGCCGGGTGGAACAGAAGCGTTCGGGGCAGAGGCAAGCCGTCGTCGTCATCCAGTTCATCGCGATGGGGCTCATCTGGGGATCGAGCTTCCTCTTCATGAAGATGGCCCTGCGGGGAATCTCGTTCGGGCAGCTCGCCTGGAGCCGCGAGATTCTTGGCGCGATCACGCTCGGGATCGTCATGCTCGTGCTGCGTCAGCGGTTGCCGAAGGATCGCGTGGTGTGGTTGCACTTCGTGGTGATCGCGCTCACGAACGCGGTCATCCCGCACCTGCTCTTCGCGTGGGCCGAACAGTACGTCTCGTCGAGTCTCGGTTCGATCTACAACTCGCTCACCCCCATCGCGACCGCCCTCATGGCGACCATCGTGTTCCGGGTGGAGCGGCTCGCCTCGAGCCAGGTCGTCGGCGTCGTCGTTGGCATCCTGGGGGTGTTCCTCATCATCGGCCCGTGGCGCTACGCGGCCCTCACCGGGGATCTCGCCGGCCAGATCGCCTGCCTCATCGCGGCGACGTCGTACGGCTTCGCGATCGGGTACCTGCGCAAGTTCATCAGCCACCGCCCGATCCCGGGCACGACCGTCGCGTTCATGAACGTGGGCACGTCGGCGGCGATCATGCTCGTGCTCACGCCGTTTCTGGCCGTCGGGCCGGTTCGCCTCGACCCGTGGATCGTCATCTGCGTCGTGCTGCTCGGCGGACTCGGCACCGGGGTCGCGTACCTCTGGAGCGTCAACGTGCTGAGGGCCTGGGGTCCGACCGGGCAATCGACCGTGACCTACGCGATCCCCGTGGTCGGGGTCGTGCTCGGCGTCTCGGTGCTAGGAGAGACCCTGTCGTGGAATGAGCCGGTCGGTGCAGCAATCGTTCTCGTCGGCATTGTGCTCGCCCAGGGCCGCATCCTGCGGGCACGGAGGCAACCAGCCATGCTGCCGGTCTCGCCGGATCTCGGCGTCACCGACGCCGTGTAATCGGCTGTTAGGCAAAAACACAGCGGACCGTGATCGGCTGGCACCATGGAAATCGTATACACGGCCATTGCCCACGCAACCGGGGGCGGCCGCGACGGTCATGTCCGCTCGGAAGACGACCGCCTCGACTTCGACACTCGACTGCCGAAGGAACTGGGCGGATCCGGCGAGGGAACCAATCCCGAGCAGCTGTTCGCGGCCGGCTACTCCGCGGATTTCCTGAGCGCCATCCACTCCGTCGCCCGGCGCCTGCAGGTTGACACGACCGGCGCCGAGGTGTCGGCGAGTGTTGGCGTCGCACCGGACGGCGAGGGTGGACTCGTCCTCGCCGTCGAACTCGACGTCTACACCCCCAACGTGCCCGAGGAGCGCCGGGCGGAACTCGTGGGAGCCGCGGATGAGGTGTGCCCGTACTCGAACGCGACGCGCGGCAACATCGAGGTCACCCTCACCCTCGTCGACTGACCGGCGGCGGGAGGGGATGCGCGGCGGGTAGCCGCCGCGGCGGTAACCTCGACGTATGGCAGACGACCTCGACCCATCGGCCCAACTTCTCAGCCTGCGCCAGAGCATCGACAACGTCGACGCAGCGCTCGTGCACTTGCTCGCCGAGCGGTTCAAGTTCACCCAGCAGGTGGGCAGGCTCAAGGCGGCGAGCGGCCTCCCCGCCGCCGATCCTGAGCGGGAACGCCAGCAGATCCAGAAGCTCAAGGCCCTCGCGGCCGAGTCGCACCTCGACCCGGCATTTGGCGAGAAGTTCCTCAATTTCATCATTGCCGAGGTGATCCACCAGCACGAGCAGATCGCGAGCACGGGCTCGATCGAGACGCAGCACTGAGGTGGCCTGGGACCCCGGCAACCTCCCCTCCCAGAACGGCAAGACCTTCGTGGTCACCGGCGGCAATGCCGGAATCGG
>DMKW01000242.1:15680-17516 GCA_003454135.1 Microbacteriaceae bacterium | reverse complement strand
TGAGCGCCGTGCACCTCGACCTCGCCTCGCTCGACTCGGTGCGCGCCGCGGCCGCCGAATTGTCGACGCTGGATCGCATCGACGCGCTCATCGAGAACGCCGGCGCGATCATGCCGAGCAAGACGCGAGAGCTCACGGTGGACGGCAACGAACTCATGTTCGGCACCAACCATCTCGGGCATTTCCTGCTCACGGCGCTGCTGTATCCGACGCTCGCGAAGACCCCGGGCAGCCGTGTCGTCACGATGGGCAGCGGCGCGACCCGCCTCACGGGCATCCGTCTCGACGACCTGCAGAGCGCGCGCAAGTTCTCGGCGTGGGCGGCGTACGGCCAATCCAAGCACGCCACGCAGGCCTTCGGCTTCGAACTCGACCGCCGGTTGCGGGCCTCCGGAGGGCCCGTGACCGCGCTCGTCGCGCATCCGGGTGGCGGCCAGGATGGCAACAGCCCCGCTCGCCTGGGGGTGATCGAGCCGACGACGGGGCAGCGCATCCTCGCGAAGCTGCTCTTCTTCGTGGGCGGCGGCAAACACACCGCGGCGTGGCCCGCCGTGCGTGCGGCGACGGACCCGGATGCCCGCGGCGGCCAGTATTGGGGACCGCGCGGCGGGCTCAGCGGTCGGCCGCGCAACGGCAAACCGGCTCGCGTCAGCCACGCCCCCGCGCTGGGCGCCGCGCTGTGGGCCGAGTCGGAGCGGCTCGTCGGGCAGGCCTTCCCGATCTGACTACCCTGGCGCGGTCGTTGGTCGCTCGCGCGGGTGTTCGTGCGTGCGCGCGAGCGACCAACGACCGCGCCAGGGTAGTGGTGGAGGAGCTAGTACCCGACCACCGGGCCGAAGTGCTCGGGCAGGGTGCCGCGGTGCGTCGCGCGCAGTTCGTCGATCGTGAAGGTGAACTGGTCTTGCACCTCGAGCGCCCCGCCGGAGTCCGTGACGCCGATCCGCAGCACGGGGTAGCCGCGTCCCTCGCACAGCCCGACGAAGCGAACGTCGTCCTCGCGCGGCACCGAAACGATTGCTCGCCCCGTGGATTCGCTGAAGAGGGCGGCGGTGGCATCCACACCGTCCCGCTGCATGATTTCGGTGATCCAGACGCGGGCGCCGATGCCGAAACGCAGCACGGATTCGGAGACGGCCTGGATGAGGCCGCCCTCGGAGAGGTCGTGGGCCGAGGCGATGATGTTCTGCTCCGAACCGGCGGTGATGAGCCCGGCGAGGCGCTGTTCGGCCGCGAAGTCGACGACGGGCGGGAGGCCGCCGAGGTGGTCGTGCACCACGTCGGACCAGGCCGAGCCGTCGAGCTCGTCGCGCGTGATGCCGAGCAGGTAGATGTTGTTGCCCTCGTCCTGCCAGCCGGACGGGATGCGGTTGGCCACGTCGTCGATCACGCCGAGCACCGCGACGACGGGCGTCGGATGGATCGGTACGTCGCCGGTCTGGTTGTAGAAGCTCACGTTGCCGCCGGTGACGGGGATCTCGAGTTCGAGGCATCCGTCGGAGAGTCCCTCGACCGCCTTCGAGAATTGCCACATCACCTCGGGATTTTCCGGGCTTCCGAAGTTGAGGCAGTCGGAGACGGCGACGGGGGTTGCCCCCGTGACGGCGACGTTGCGGAAGGCCTCCGCGAGGGCAAGCTGCGCCCCCTGGTAAGGGTCGAGCTGGCTGAAGCGGCCGTTGGCATCCGTCGCCACGGCGAAACCGAGCCCGGACTCCTCGTCGACGCGCACCATGCCGCCGTCGTCGGGAAACGACAGGGCGGTGTTGCCCATGACGTAGCGGTCGTACTGGTTGGTGATCCAGTCCTTCGAGGCGAGGTTGGCGCTGCCGAGCAGGGCGA
>DMKW01000242.1:13785-15603 GCA_003454135.1 Microbacteriaceae bacterium | reverse complement strand
GCCGGGTAGGCGACCGGCCGGTCGTAGACGGGCCCGTCGACGGCGACGGTGCGCGGCTCGACGTTGACGATCTCCTCGCCGTGCCAGTTGATGACCAGGCGGCCGGTGTCGGTGACCTCACCGAGCACCGAGGTCTCGACATCCCACTTGGCCGTGACCGCGAGAAAGCCCTCGAGCTTTTCGGGAGTCACGATCGCCATCATGCGCTCCTGGCTCTCCGACATGAGGATCTCCTCCGCGGTGAGCGTGGGATCGCGCAGCAGCACTTTCTCGAGTTCGATGAACATGCCGCCGTCGCCGTTTGAGGCGAGCTCGGAGGTCGCGCAGCTGATGCCGGCGGCACCCAGGTCCTGGATGCCCTCGACGAGCTTGTCGCGAAACAGCTCGAGGCAGCACTCGATGAGCACCTTCTCGGCGAAGGGGTCACCCACCTGAACGGCCGGGCGCTTGGTCGGTCCTCCCGCCGAGAACGAATCGGACGCGAGAATGGATGCCCCGCCGATGCCGTCGCCGCCGGTGCGGGCGCCGAAGAGCACGACCTTGTTGCCCACGCCGCGGGCGTTCGCGAGGTGCAGGTCTTCGTGCCGAAGCACGCCGACCGCGAGCGCGTTGACGAGCGGGTTGGCCTGGTAGACGGAGTCGAACCAGGTCTCGCCGCCGATGTTGGGCAGTCCGAGGCAGTTGCCGTAGAACGAGATTCCCGCCACGACGCCGTGCACGACACGTGCCGTGTCCGGGTCGTCGATGGCGCCGAAACGCAGGGCATCCATCACCGCGACCGGGCGTGCGCCCATCGAGATGATGTCGCGCACGATGCCGCCGACGCCGGTCGCGGCGCCCTGGAACGGCTCGATGTACGAGGGGTGGTTGTGGCTCTCGATCTTGAAGGTCACGGCCCAGCCGTCGCCAATGTCGACGACGCCCGCGTTCTCGCCCATGCCCACCATGAGGTTCTTCTTCATCTTCTCGGAAACCTTGTCGCCGAACTGGCGCAGGTAGACCTTCGAGGATTTGTACGAGCAGTGCTCGCTCCACATCACCGAGTACATGGCGAGTTCCCCGCTCGTCGGGCGGCGCCCGAGGATCTCGCGGATCTTGAGGTACTCGTCCTCCTTGAGGCCGAGGGCTGCGAACGGCTGTTCGCGATCGGGAGTGGCCGCAGCGTTCGAGACGGTGTCTGCGGCAAAAACTGTTGTGGGGGTGCTCACGGGCGCAATTGCTCCTGGATCGAGGGCGTGCCGGATGGGTCAATTCTACCCGGGCCGGCGCGGGCGACTGCTTCGCGCGCCGCCGGTGCGGATGTGCGCCGCGGCCGCGCGCGCCCCTAGCCTTGGAGCACCGCAACGGGAACGCGAGATGGAGTCTTCATGATCGGATGGAAGTCCTGGCCGGGCCTCGCAATCGCGACAGTCATCGGGCTCGCGCTTGCCGTCGTCATCATCGTCGTGACGTCGATTATCACGAGGGTGGCCGCGAGGCGCAGGGAATGGCCCAAGGCGCTCCGTTCGAGCGCCCGATTCCCGTATCGCCTGCTCCTTCTCATCATTGCCGCTTGGACCGCGGTGGCGCTCGCGCTGCCCGACCAGGCGGTACGGGGGACCGTGAACCACGCGTTCCTCATCGGAACCATCGCCGCGGGCACGTGGTTCGTCGCCGCGATCGTGAGCTTCGCGATCGGCCTCGCGATGGGACGCTACCGCATTGACGTGCCAGACAACCGGGTCGCTCGGCGCCTGCAGACCCAGCTCATCATCGTGCGGCGGCTCGCGAGCGTCGTGATCACGATCGTCGGCGTCGCCTCTGTTCTGCTCACCTTCC
>DMKW01000242.1:12390-13594 GCA_003454135.1 Microbacteriaceae bacterium | reverse complement strand
CTCGCCGCCCAATCCACCCTCGCGAATGTCTTCGCCGGAGTGCAGCTCGCCTTCAGCGACGCGATCCGCGTGGATGACGTCGTGATCGCCGACGGGGAGTGGGGCCGCATCGAAGAAATCACCCTCACCTACGTGGTCGTGCACATCTGGGACGACCGCCGGCTCGTGCTGCCATCCACCTACTTCACGACGACGCCGTTCGAGAACTGGACGCGTCACTCGAGTGAGCTGCTCGGCTCGGTCGAATTCGACCTCGACTGGCGCGTGAGCCCGGCACAGATGCGCGAGCAACTTGACGAGATCCTCTCCCGCACGGCGCTCTGGGACAACCGGACGGCGGTGCTCCAGGTGACGGATGCGCTCGGCGGTTTCGTACGCATTCGCATCCTCGTGACGGCCGTGGACGCCCCGACGCTCTTCGACCTGCGCTGCTTCGTGCGCGAGGAGATGGTGGAGTGGCTGCACACGAAGGACCCCGCCGCGCTCCCGAGGACACGCATCCAGGCGGTGGAGCAGGAGCCGCGACCGCTCATTCGCCCCGCCGAGAACCCGACCGGACCGATCGGTCTCTTCACCGGAACCGCCGAGGCCGAGGAGCGGGCGAGCCACTTCACCTCGGCCATCCCGATCGTGGAAGATGCGAAGCCTGGGGAGTGACCAGAGCGGGGACGGTCAGTCCGCCGCGGCGCGTGTGCCGGGCCCTGGGCGGGAGTGGCGGTTCGCGAAGACGTCGCCCGTGACCTCCGCGATCCTCCGGTCGGTGATCGAGATTCCCGGACCCTTCGTCACGGCGAAGTAGACGGTCTGGCCGGTGACGATCTCGATCTTCGCCGGTTCCGCGCGCTCCGCCCCGATCATCACGATCGATCCCGTCGCGAGCTGCTTCTGCCACGCGGCGAGGCTCTCCCGGTCTGCGATCTCGGGTTGGCGCACGTGCACGACCCCGCCGATGCCGCTGCCGTAGACGTCGACCCACTCGTAGTCCCCGGGGGTGCCGAAGGCGTGGGCATAGCCGCTTTCGTTGACGAGCCTGGAGCTGCGGAAGAAGTCGTGCACGCCCACGACCTCGAACGGCGGGGTGGATGCGTCGCGACACACCCAGGTGACCAGGTCGCCCGCCTCGATCCTCACGCTCTCCGAGTCCGGGTGGAAGCCCTTGTCGGTGTAGGTGAGCTCCACGGTGTGTTGGGTCATGCGCTCGGCA
>DMKW01000242.1:8526-12207 GCA_003454135.1 Microbacteriaceae bacterium | reverse complement strand
CCCGGCGCCGCCGCGACCCCGTAGCGGAAACTGCCCTCGCGCATGAAGCGCTGGCCGTAGGTGTCGGTGTAGCCGATGGCCCTGCTGTCTAACGAGTTCGATTGCACTTCTGCTCCTAGGAGACGTCGACTTCGAGAACGAGTTCGTCCTCGGTGTCTGAGGTGATGGTGGCCATGACGCTGTCGAGCCGAATGAAGACGTCTGGATCGTTCGGGCCCGACGCCGGCACGGCGAGGAAGTTCTGAGGTTGCGAATACAGCGGGATCTTCAGGCCGCTGACGAACGGCGAGATGATCGGGCCGAGGAACCCTGTCACCCCCGCGATGGCGATCACGGCCAGAATTCCGTTGACGGCGATGGCCAGCACCGGCCCGATGAACGGAATCGCGAGCAGGATGGGGGTGGCCGCCGCGCCGATCGCCACGAGGAGGGCAGCGGATGCCGGGCCGAACTGCAGGTTCGGCACGCCCTGCACCACGGCCTCGACCGTCCACACGCCGCCCGACAGGGTGATCGACAGCCCGAAGTCGGCCGTCGCGCGCACGAAGTCGCTGAACGACACCGGGATCGAGATCGTGGGCCAGTCGATGCAGATCTTGGGGGTGCACACCGTGCCGACGCAGGGAATCGGGATGCAGACCTGGGGCAGACAGAAGTCGGGAAGGATCGTTGAGAGGTCGAACCCGAACGAGAAGTTCAGGTTCCAGTTTACCTGGAGGTCGACGATCCGAATCGTGCCGGGCGCGATCAGGTCGACGTTTCCGCCGGTGAAGGTGGCGCTCGCCGAATAGCCGGCGACGAAGGGTCCGAGGGACCCGCTGCCGCTCGTCGACTGCGGCGGGATGAGCGCGATCGCCGTGTCCAACAGCTGGTTGGCCGCTGTTTCGTCGATCGCGGCGGTGATGTCAGCCATGTCGTCCCGTTTCTAGAGGTTTCCGAAGGCGGAGAGTTCGTCGTTGCCGATCTCCGGTCCGCGGGTGATGGTGAGAGAGAATGCGCCCGCTCGAAGGGTGGTGAGAGGCAACCGCACATCCGCGAGCACGGCGCGGAGGATCTGCAGCAGCAGGCATTCGATCACCGACTCGAGGCCGTTGGGTTCGATGTCCACAATCTCGAGGCTGTCGACGATCACTCTCACCGAGTCGGGGCCGAAGGTGCGTTCGATGTGCCCGACACCGAAGACCTTGAGGGTGAAGCAGGTTCCCTTCACCCGGCCCCGCGGCGGCTGGTCGTCTTTGCCCGGTTGCCGGCCGTCCGGGTTGTCGGGTTGCCTCCCGCGCTTCTGGTCGCACGAGACGCACAGGGTCACGGCGGTCGAGACCGACAGCTGCCCGCCGCCCAGGCTCAGCTCGGGCGGAAGCCCGGTGGTCTGGGGAAAGAGGTCGACGCGCGGAACCGTGAGCCTCACCGACCAGTCGATGCCGCCCGGCACTCCTGGGAAGGCGATCGCGGGCATCGACGTGGCTGCGACGGTCGTTGTCGGCACGAAACCGGGCGAGCCGTAGCGCAGGTGTCGAGGCCTGGCGTGAAAGAACTCGTCGAGAATGTCGTTGATTCCGGTTTCGGTGATGCCTCCGAAAACCTCCTCAGCCTGGGTCAGGCCCATGCTCGTCGCCTCCTCGCAACTCGCCCCGCCCGTGTGGCCCGGGGGTGCACCCCACGTTCTACCTCCGGCGTTACCGCGGCGTTACCGGCGACGGTCTTTTCCCTAGTGCGGGAGACGGGCTCGAGTTCTATGATTGCCACGAGCCGGACGGCTCGCCGGGGTCCCATCCCCGTCGTCCGCGTTCAGCGTCTCGTCGACAGCAAGCAGAGGTCATCGATCTTTGGGGGCACGGATGGCAAGCGAGAACAACCGGTGGCAGCTCACTCTGCTCGGCCATTGGCAGCTCCGTCGGGACGGAGAACCCGTGTTCGTCGCCGTCCGGCAGCGTCGGCTTCTGGCCGCGCTGGCGATCTTCGGGGCGCGGTCGAGGCGATTCCTGGCCGGAACGCTGTGGCCCGACGGTGGGGAAACCCGGGCGGCCGGGAGCTTGCGTGCGTGCGTCTGGCACGTGAGACACGAGACTCCGAACCTGATCGATGAGGCGGGCGACGAACTGTTCCTCGATGAATCGGTGGAGGTCGATCTGCACGACCTGCAGCGACGGCTCCTGCTCATCGATGACGAGGAGTCGACCGCCGTAATGCTCGACGATCTTGCCGCTCTCTGGCAGGCCGACCTCCTGCCCGGCTGGTACGAGGCGTGGGTCATCTCGGAACAGGAGCGCGTGCAACAGTGGCGCCTCGGAGCGCTCGAGACTCTCGCTGCGCGGTTTCTCGACGTCGACCGCATCGACTATGCCGTGACCGCGGCGACGATGGCGGCGTCGATCGACCCGTTACGGGAGAGCGCTCATCGCCTCGTGATCCAGGGTCACGTGATGGCGGGAAACGACGGCGCGGCGCTGAGGGAATATCAGGCGTTCCGCGCCCGTCTCAGCCGCGAACTCGGTGTCGCCCCGTCGACGATGATGCAGCGCCTTGTTGCGACGCTCGATGCGAAGACGACCGATCGGCGCGAGGCCGCGGTCACGTCGGCCTCGCGGCGGTAGCCGGCGGGGCTGCCCGATCAGGCCGAAATGAGCGCGTGGATCGCGCTCGAGAACACCGTGAGTCCTTCGACGCCCGAGCGCATTGCCGCCGCGGTGTCCGGGCCGAAGCCCTCTTCCGTCGCGTGCTCCGGATGCGGCATGAGGCCCACGATGTTGCCTCGGGCGTTCGAGATGCCAGCGATGTCGTTGACCGAACCGTTGGGGTTGACCTCGAGGTAGCGGAACACCACCTGCCCTTCACCCTCGAGTCGCGCGATCGTTTCGACGTCGGCGATGAAGCCGCCCTCGCCGTTCTTGAGCGGGATCGTGATCTCCGCGCCCGCCGCGAACTGGTTGGTCCACGCGGAATCGACGTTCTCGACCCGGAGCTTCTGGTCGCGGCAGATGAAGCTGCCGAGCTCGTTGCGGATGAGTCCGCCGGGCAGCAGGTGCGCCTCGGTGAGCATTTGAAAACCGTTGCATATTCCCAGCACCGGCATTCCGGCGTTGGCCGCGTCGATCACTTCGGACATGATCGGCGAAAAGCTCGCGATCGCGCCGCAGCGAAGGTAGTCGCCGTAGCTGAAACCGCCGGGCAGCACGATGGCGTCCACGCCGCGAAGGTCGTGCTCGCCGTGCCAGAGCGCTACGGGCTCGGCTCCGGCGAGGCGCACGGCCCGCTGGGCATCGCGGTCGTCCAGCGACCCGGGAAAGGTGATGACGCCGATGCGGGTCATCAGTTCGCGTCCGTCGATTCGACGGAGACGGCGAGTTCCGGCTGGATGACCGGCGGCGCGTCGGGGGCCACCGTGATGGACACGACATCCTCGATCACCGAGTTGGAGAACATGTCGTTCGCGAGTTCCGTGACCTCGGCGAGCACATCATCCGTCACCGGCCCGTCGACGGTCACTTCGAAGCGCTTGCCGATGCGCACGGCGCTGAACCTGGTCTTGCCGAGCCGCGTGAGGGCTCCGGCGACTGCCTTGCCCTGTGGGTCGAGAAGCTCGGCCTTGGGCATTACCTCGACGACGATTGTGGGCACCAAATACTCCAAGGAGTTCGACTGGGGTGGATAGGTCAAGTCTAGCCGAGGCGAGGCGAGGCG
>DMKW01000242.1:6314-8455 GCA_003454135.1 Microbacteriaceae bacterium | reverse complement strand
CGAGGCGAGGCGAGGCGCCGGGCCGCGTGGCTAGGCTTGCCGGTGGGGTGAATCATGACAGACCTGTGGGATGACGACCCGTTCGACCGCGCCGCGGTGGTTGCAGAGTACGAGGAGGCCGGCCGCGAGTTCCACCGCCTGCTCGAGCAGCTCGACGCGGCCGACCTGCGCGCACCGAGCGACGGCACCCGGTGGACCAACCACCAGTTGCTCTTCCATATGCTCTTCGGCTACCTCGTCGTGCGCGCGCTGCTCGTGCTTGTTCGCGTAGTCAGCCGGCTCCCCGCCCCGATCGGCCGTGGCTTCGCACGACTTCTCGACGCCGGCACCCGACCGTTCGACGCGGTCAACTATTGGGGGTCGAAGTGGGGTGCCGCGTTCTTCCCTCCGCGCCGGCTGGCCCGCGCATGGGATCGTGTCTCCGCGTCGCTCCTCCGCCGTTTGCGAGCGGAGCACGAGCGGAGCCTCGCCCGATCGATGCCCTTCCCCACCCGGTGGGATCCGTTCTTCGCACCGACGATGACGCTCGGGGAGGTGTACCGCTACCCGAGCCAGCACTTCTGGTTCCACCGGCAGCAGCTGAGCGCCGGGATCTCCTGAGCTGGTCGCGGCCGCATGGCCCTGACCGCGTCAGTCGAGACGGATCTCGTGGTCGGCGCGACCGGCGGTGCCGTCGATGAGGCGCGCGTTGGCCTCATCCGGCCCGCTCGCCCACGCGACCGCCGCATCCGGAGTCTTGCCGAAGCGTTCGTGACGCTCGATCAGCCGCCGAAGACGGATGTCGTGGTCGACGCCCACGAAGAACGCGAGGTCGAGAAGCGGCGCGACGCGCTCCCAGCCCTGTGCGTCGTGCAGCAGGTAGTTGCCCTCCACCACCAACACGCGTTTCTCCGGAGCAATCGCGATCGCGTCGGGTATCGCCTCCTCGATCTCGCGGTCGAACCCCGGTGCGAGCACTAACCCTCCGGAGAAACGCAGGGCGGTGAGGGTGGCGACGAAGGCGTCGACGTCGAAGGTGTCTGCCGCGCCCATTCGGTCGCGGCGCCCGAGCTCCACGAGGCGTGCTTGCGGCAGGTGGTATCCGTCCATGCCGAGCAAGGCAGCTTCCGGGGCGAGTCGCTCGACGAGCTGTTCTGCGATCGTGGACTTGCCCGATCCGGGGGCGCCAACGATGCCCACGATGAGGCGAGCGTCTCCCCGTGCGCGGCCGATGAGCTCGACGACCTCGTCGATGCTGCGCAGCACTGTCACCGCGCGAGGCCGCGCAGCAGGGCCGGCGGTACCTCGCCGATGGCGTACTCGATCCATTCCCGATAGCCGGACGCGCTCGGATGAAAGAGGTCGCTGGCCCAGAAGGTCGGCGTGTACGGCGGCGGCTTGGGGATGGCGAAGACCCCGTCGAGGCCGTGAACGGCGGACCGCGCCGCATCGTCGAGGCTCGCGGCGTGCAGCGCGAGATTCCAGCGCAGCGGGTTGAGCAGGCTCGAGAAGCGGTCGAAGCGGGGCATGAGCGACACGAGGATCACCGCCTCGGGACTCACCGCGCGCAGCCGGGAGACGGTCTCCCGCACATCCCGCGAGAACGCGGCCCGTGAACGCAACCCGAGGGCGTCGTTGGCGCCGATGCTGAGGAAGACGATGTCGTAGCTCTGCTCCGTCGCTCGCCCGATGAAGCGCTCGAGGAGGTCCCGCGCGGTCGCGCCGTTCTCGCCGACGGCATCCCACCGGGTGCCCCGACCGAGCAGGCGCAGCAGTTCCCGCGCCAGATTTCCGGGCAGCGCGTCGTCCTGCGTTGGCGCCCCGACACCCGCGGCCGTCGAATCGCCGAGCACGAGCAGCCGCAGCGGATCGGCGCCCGCGAGGGAGCCAGACCAGGGTTCGGCGGCATCCGGTAGCCGCGGGATGCTGCGCCGCGCGCGCCGCGCCTGCACCACGAGCACGGGGGAAAGCGGCACCGCGACGAGCCGACTCAGGACGTTCGGCCGCAGTGTCTTCACTTCTCGATGATATTCGCCCCGCCGCCCTCTACGGCCGACTCATCCATCACCAACCGCTCCCCAAGCGGCTCCAGCGGGCAGGCTGCGACGGATGAGCGCGGACGGCGGGCGAGCAATTGACCGCGTCACGCCCGCGCTCACTCT
>DMKW01000242.1:4089-6137 GCA_003454135.1 Microbacteriaceae bacterium | reverse complement strand
GAAGTCTCGACCGATTCAGAACGCGCCTGGAGGCCAGTGATGACGGGGAACCGCAGCCACGCGGCGCTGCCGGGACGTCGGCGCTGGATAACGATCGCGGCGATTGCCGCGATCCTGGCGATCGGGGCGGCTGTCGGCGGCGTTGGTGCTGCCCTGCTGCTGCAGAACCAGCGGCAGCCCCAGCCGAAGGTGCTCACCGAGGCGACGCTCGAGGCGCTGCCGGGCTGGTCGGGCTCCACCGGCCAGGCGATCGTCGAGAAGGCCGCGAGCGGCCAGCGCGCCGTGATCGTGATCGTGTCGGAGTCGCGCCCCGTGGCCGGCTACGAGGAGGTGTGGCTCATTTCGTCGGACCTCAAGAGGCTCATCAGCATCGGGGTACTGTCCGGCCAGCAGGGGCGCTTCGACATCCCGGCGGACGTCAATCTCAAGGAGTATCCCATCGTCGACGTCTCGGACGAGAAGCTCGACGGCGATCCGGCGCACTCCGGCGACTCGATCGTGCGGGGCACTCTCTCCTAGCCGGCGGTCGACACCCGGATCAGGTTGGCCCAAGGGTCGTCGAAGGCGAGGGTGCGACCGTCGTCCCTGGTCTGCACACCGAAGTGCGTCATCCGCTCGCCGAGGGCGCCCAGGTCGTCGGCGGTCGGCAACACGATGTTCACTTGCCCGAGCCCAAGGGTGCGCGCGCGACGACCGGCGCCGGCGCTGTTCCAGGTGTTCATCGCCATGTGGTGGTGATAGCCGCCGGCGCTCACGAAGAGCGCCTGCGAGCCGTACATTGTGGTCTGCTCGAATCCGAGGCGATTCACGTAAAACTCGCGAGACGAAGGGATGTCGCCGACCGAGAGGTGCACGTGTCCGACGATCGCCTCGCCGAAGTTGGGGGTCTCGACGGCCTCCGGCGTGAGGTTCCGTTGCAGGAAGTCGTTCGGATCGAGGAAGAGGGTGTTCATTTCGATCTGGCCGTGAGCCCAGCTCCATTGGCTGCGGTCGCGGTCCCAGTACAGTTCGACGCCGTTCCCCTCCGGGTCGGTGAAGTAGAAGGCCTTGCTCACGAGGTGGTCGGAACTCCCCGTGAAGGTGCCGGGGGCCTTCGTGGCGACGGAGTACACAGCGGCGGCGAGGGCGGCCTCGCTGTCGAACAGGATCGCGGTGTGGAAGAGTCCGGCATCGCGCGGGCTCGCGTGCACGAGTTCGGGGGCGTGGCTGAGGATGATGACGGGTGTCGCGCCGCGCCCGAGGGTGACCGTGTCAGCGGTCTGGCCGATCACACTGAGCGCGACGGCATCCCGGTAGTAGGCGGTCATCGCGTCGAGGTCGGCGACAAGTAGCGTTACCGCGCCCATTGCCGTGTCGGCGGCAAGAAGATCCTGCGAGCTCATGGGATTGCCTTTCGTGTCTGCAGTGTCCAACTTAGTTGAGATCTCAATTATTCCGCTATAGTCGACCTCGTGAGCAGACAATCGGATGCACGGCAGAACGCGTGGCGATCGCTCGTGATCGCGACCCATGTGCTCGAGGAAGCGCTCGATCGCCAGTCGCAGCGAGACGGCGGGCTGCCGCACGCGTACTACAAGCTCCTCGTGTTTCTCTACGAGACCCCTGGCCACAGCATGCCGGCGAGCGAGCTCGCCGCTCGGCTTCGCTATTCGCCGAGTCGCCTCACCCACTCAGTGACGAGCATGGAGCGGTCGGGTTGGCTCAGCCGCAGCCGGTCGCGGACCGACCGTCGAGTGCAGAACGTGACGCTCACGGATGCCGGCACGCGACTCGTCCGCCGCGTCTCGCCGCTCCAGGCGACCGAGGTGCGCGCCGTCGCGCTGTCTCGCCTCTCCGAGGAGCAGGTGGGACAGCTCGAGGCGCTGAGCTCGGCGATCGTCGCCGCGCTCGACGAACGGGGCGATTAGCCGGTCGGGGTTCCCCGGTCGGCGGGGATCACGTCGTTGCCGCACCCCCCTTGCCGACGACCTCGCTGTGGATCTCGCTCGTGAGGTGTTCGATCCGCAGGGTGAGGTCGGCGATCTGCTTCGTCAGCGTGGTGTTGTCGG
>DMKW01000242.1:1403-3951 GCA_003454135.1 Microbacteriaceae bacterium | reverse complement strand
CCGATCATCACGAAGGTGGAGAGGAAGATCGCTTCGAGCGACACGACGAGAGTGAGCGTTGGCCACGGACTCTTCTCGAAGAAGAGCATCCAGGCGGTGAAGAGCACCGCATGCACGTACACGAAGCGCATGGACCCCGCGAACGCGGTGATCGAGTCGGCGATGCGCAGCTGCACGCTCGATGCTCGGCGGCGGGCCTCCGCCATGACAGACGGATGATGGGACCGGCCGTCTTGCAACAGCATGCTGGGGCGGGCGGCGGGGGTCGATTGCGGAACGGTGTGGTCGGTCATGGATGCATCAAACCATCCTCAGCTCGTCAACCGATGGATCGACATCCCGTTCCTACTCGCAGCCCTCGCACGCCGCATCGCCGGCGGGGTCGCTCGCCACGAGCGACTTGGCGAAGCACAGCGAACTCTCGAGACCCGCGTAGTAGCCGAAGTTCGGCATGGACGCGTAGCCCTCCCGCTCGTAGAAGCGCACGGCCTCCGGCTGGCGGTCTCCGGTCTCGAGCACGAGCCGCAGCCAGCCGCGACCCCGCGCGTAGTCCTCGAGGGCGGTGAGGATGGCGGAGGAAACGCCGGTGCCGCGGTGTCGGGCGCTCACGAACATCCGCTTGATCTCCGCCTCGGTCGAATCGAGCTGGCGCAGGCCACCGCAGCCGACCGGTTCGCCGGCATCGGTGAACGCGACGAAGAACGCGGTGATGTCCGCCCCGGTCGGCGCCGGCGCCGGCTCGGAGTCCGGGGACCCGTATCGCCCGGCGATCTCCGCACGCTGGTCTCCGCGAAGAGCGACCGAGGCCGGGTCGTCCCAGGCGACCTCCCGCACGATCATCGCCCGGTGAGCCTCTCGATCAACTCGCGGTAGCGGTCGGCGGTCTGCTCCACGATGTGCGACGGCAGCTCGGGTGGTGCGCCAGTCATGCCCCAATTGGCGCCCAGCCAGTTGCGCACGATCTGCTTGTCGAAGCTCGCGAGCCGGTCGGGGCCGCCGGCGGCGTAAAGCTCGGCGTCCCAGTAGCGCGAGCTGTCGCTCGTGAGCACCTCGTCGGCGAGGGTGATCACGCCGTTGTCCCGGTTCGCACCGAACTCGAACTTCGTGTCGGCGAGGATCACGCCGCGCGCCTCGGCGATGGCGGATGCCCGGGAGAAGACCTCGAGGCTCAGCCGGCGGAGGGCGTCCGCGACATTCTCGCCCACGAGTTCTACGGCGCGCTCGAAGGAGATGTTCTCGTCGTGCTGGCCCATCGGGGCCTTCCACGCCGGCGTGTAGATCGGTTCGGGCAGACGGTCGCCGTTGCCGAGGCCGGCCGGGAGGGCGATTCCGCACACGCTCTGCGACTGCTGGTATTCGAGCCAGCCCGATCCCGCGAGGTAGCCGCGCACGACGCACTCGATCGGAAACATGTCGAGCGTCCTCGCGAGCATCGCGCGACCGGCCACGGCATCCGGAATCAGGTCGGTCACGGTGTCGCCGTGCAGTTCGTGATCGGCGATGAGGTGGTTCGGCACGCCGACGAGTTGGTCGAACCACCAAAGGCTGAGGGTGGTGAGCAGTTCGCCCTTGCCCGGGATGCCCGGCTCGAGCACGTGGTCGAAGGCGCTTACGCGGTCGCTCGCGACCATGAGCACGCGGCGCGCGCCCGGCAGGTCTGGCACGCCCGCCTCGATGTAGAGGTCCCGCACCTTGCCGGAGTAGGCGTGCGTCCAACCGTCCGCGGTCAGGTCGACAGCGCTCACCGGGCGACTCGGGCGGCGATGTCGGTGCGGAACTGCCCACCCTCGAGTTCGATCGCATCGAGCGCGCGGTAAACGCGCGACCGGGCGTCGGTGAAGTCGGCGCCCGTCGCGACGACGCTCAGCACGCGACCCCCCGTCGAGACGAGAACGCCGTCGAGGTCGGCGGTGGCCGCGTGCGCGATCGTGACGCCGTCGATGGCGAGGGCGGTGTCGAGGCCACGAATCGGTCGTCCGGTCACCGGGGTGTCCGGATAGCCCTCGCTCGCGAGCACGACGGTCACGGCCACGTCCGCCGAGAATTCTGGGCGGGGCAACGAACCGAGCCCACCCGTGGCGGCAGCAAACAGCAAACCGCTCAAGGGGGTTACCAACCGGGGAAGCACGACCTGGGTCTCCGGGTCGCCGAAGCGAGCGTTGAACTCGATCACCCGGATGCCGTTCTCGGTGATGATGAGACCGCAGTAGAGCAGCCCGATGAACGGCGTCTGTTCGACCGCGAGCTGGCGGACCGTGGGAATGGCGATCGTCTCGATGACCTCGTCGACGAAACCGTCCGGAAGCCACGGCAGCGGAGAATATGCGCCCATGCCGCCCGTGTTCGGGCCCTCGTCATTGTCTCCGAGCCGCTTGTAGTCCTGGGCGGGGGAGAGCGGAAGCACGTTGTGGCCGTCGCTCAGCAGGAAGAGCGACACCTCCTGGCCGTCGAGAAACTCTTCGATCAGCACGCTGCCGTGGCCGAGCCAGTATGCCGCGTGGGCGATGGCGGCCTCGCGGTCGAACGTCACAAGCACGCCCTTGCCGGC
>DMKW01000242.1:0-1306 GCA_003454135.1 Microbacteriaceae bacterium | reverse complement strand
TCGTCGAGGGAGCCGACGCGAACCGCGCGGCCGGTCGGCACGTCGGCCTCATCCATGATCCGCTTCGCGAAGGTCTTGCTGCCCTCGAGCTGGGCGGCGGCCTTGCCCGGCCCGAACACCGCGATGCCGCGCTGGCGGAGGCGGTCGGCCACGCCGGCGACGAGGGGCGCCTCCGGTCCGATCACGACGAGATCGATCTCGTTCTCGATCGCGAACTCCGTGACCACCGCCGGATTCGTTGGGTCGAGGGCGATCACGTCGACCTCGGCCGCGATCCCTGCGTTGCCGGGCGCCGCCGTGATCTCGTGGGCGGCGTTCTCGCTGAGCAGCGCCGTGATGATGGCGTGTTCGCGCGCGCCTGAGCCGAGGACGAGAATTCTCACCCGGTAAGCGTACCCAACTGCCGATGGAGCGCGCCGCGCGAGCGTCCCGGCGCCGACGGCGTCAACGGGCGCAGTCCGCGCAGCAGCACGTCGAGGTAGGGTTCGCGCGAGGCCGGTTCGCAGGCCTCGCCGCTTCGTCGGGGCTGGCGCTACCGTAGATCCATGGCGAAACCCAGGATCACGGATGCCGTGGGCGGCGAGGCGGTGCGCCGTGCGCTCGCGACGATCGCCGATCGCGACACGGAGGCGACCGCGGTGCGCTACCTCCTGCAGGTGCTCGCCGACGCGGCGCCGGGCAACTCGGTCGAGGTGCGCATTCCTCCGTTCGGAGCCGTGCAGTGCATCGAGGGTCCCGGCCACACACGCGGCACCCCGCCCAACGTCGTGGAGACCGATGCACTCACCTGGCTCGCGATTGCCACCGGCGGGGACACCTGGCAGCACGCTCTCGCGCACGGCCGCATCTCGGCATCCGGCTCCCGCGCCGACCTCGACTCCTACCTGCCCGTGATCTGGGAGCGCGAGGACGCGGGAGAATAGGACCATGCCAGACGAGCGAGCGACAGATCACGACGAGGCCGCCGAGCCGTCCAGCACGATCGCGGCCGCCAAGGTGCGCATTCGTCGCGCTCCGCGATATCCGATCTTCCTCATCGTCGGGGCCGGCCTCGGCGCGATCGTGACGCTCGTGCTGACCGCACTCTTCCCGGCCGACCCCTCCGTCGGATTCGGGCCGCTCTTCGGGTATTTCGCGATCTACGGAATTCCGGCCGGCGTCGTGCTCGGCGCGCTCGTCGCGCTCGTGCTCGACCGGGTGTCGACCCGTCGCGCGAAGAGCATCGTCATGGAGCACACCACCGTCGACCCGTTGCCGCTCGACGTCGAGGCTCCGGCCGACGAGAAGGCGCCCGACTCCGGACCGT
>DMKW01000210.1 GCA_003454135.1 Microbacteriaceae bacterium | reverse complement strand
GTCGAGAACTTGAAGCCCTTCGTGTAGTCGAATTTCTCGACCGCGCGGATGAGGCCCAGGTTGCCTTCCTGGATGAGGTCGAGAAACTGCATGCCGCGACCGGTGTAACGCTTCGCGAGGGACACGACGAGCCGAAGGTTTGCGCCGAGCAGGTGGCTCTTGGCCCGCTGCCCGTCTTTCGCCACCCAGGAAAGCTCGCGGCCCAGTTGGGACTTGAGCTCGGCCGGCGTCATCTGCGAGAGCTTATCTTCCGCGAACAGGCCGGCTTCGATTCGCATCGCAAGCTCCACCTCTTCGGCGGCGTTGAGCAGAGCGACCTTTCCGATCTGCTTCAGATAGTCCTTGACCGGGTCTGCGGTGGCACCCGTGATGGCCGACGAGTAGACGGGAACTTCGTCTTCGTCGTCCACGAGCGACAGCACGAGCGCTCCGCTCGGCAGCACCTCGTCCTTGTCGTCCTTCTCGTCCTTGTCATCGTCTGAGTCGTCGGCGACGTCTTCCTTGACGTCCTCGACCTCCTTGGCGTCTTCGACGACGATGACGATGTCGACCTCGTCGTCGATCTCCTCGACGTCGATCACGTCGTCGACGTCATCGACATCTCCGTCGGCTTTCGCCTTGGTGGCGCGCTTGGCGGGCGCCTTCTTGGCAGGGGCAGCGCTTTTTGACGCGGCGGCCTTCGCCGGAGCCTTCTTCGCCGCGGCCTTGGTCGCGGTCGGGTCGGCGGCGACCTCTTCTACCGCCGCCGGGTCGGCGAGAGTGGTGGATTTGGTTGTGGTGGCCATTCGGACACCTTTCGCATCGGATTGAGAACAAACTACTGGCGTGTAGTGCCGGGCTTTCCTGGTACTCACGGCCACGGAAAACCACGCTTTTTGGGCAGCACTAAGACCCATGTCAAGTCCTGGGCCGTTGCACAACAAACGAGCAAATACGCCCCACCAACTCGAACGGGTCTTACGTCAATTATTGCATGCTTTACCGGCACCCCTTGCCAATTCGGCCAAAGAGCTATATGTTGCGACGTTTGCGCTCCTGCCAACGACTCAACGACCTCCCCAGTGCAACCCAGAGGGGCGCCACCTGTATTCCCTCGTCCTGGTGCAAACGCCGACGGGTGCGACGCCTGGCGATGAGCAGGAAGACCACGCCGGTGCCGATCACCAGGTACTGCACCGTGAGGGCGATGCGGAACGAGTCCCAGGAGAAGAGGTCACTCGCCGCTCCTCCATCGATTCGCAGTCGATTGAGCAGGTCGAGCGCGAGCCCGATGAGATACATCATGACGAAACTCGCGAGAAAGCCGCCGACGTTGACGACGCCGTTCGCGGATCCGAGGCTCCGCATCGGGTTGAAGGTGCGGGCGAAGTCGAAGCCGATGAGCGAACCCGGTCCGCCGATGCCCAGCACAACGACGAGAATCACGATGAGAGCGAAGGGCGGCCGGCCCGGCCAGAGCAACACGATCGTCCACGCCGCGCCGATCAGGGTCACGATCACCAGCACCAGGTTGGAGCGCCTGAGCGGAAACCGCGCCGTGAGCAGCCCGAGAATCGGTCCGCTGATCACGCCGGCTCCGACGATGAGAGTGAGCAGTCCGGATGCCGTCGCCGGGCTGTAGCCGAGACCCTCCGTGAGCAGGGGGAATCCCCAGAGCAGGCTGAAGACTGTTCCCGATGACTGTGTGATGAAGTGCGACCAGAACCCCAGTTGGGTACCCGGCCTCGAGAGGGCCTCGCGCAACTGCCGCATCGCGCTCGGCCAGGTCGAGACGCGGTCGCCCTTGACGGCATTAGGCCGACCGTTCGACAGGAGAACGACCACGAGCACGAACGCGATCGCCGACATGGATGCCGCGGAGAGGAAGGCCGTGGTCCAGCCGTAGGTGTGCAGCAGGAAGGAGAGCGGAATGGCCGACAGCACCTGGCCGAGCTGCCCGAGGTTGCCCGTCCACTGCGACACCTGCGGCAGGAGCCGCCCACTGAACCACGAGGCGAGCAGCCTGATCACCGAAATAAACGTCATCGCGTCGCCGGCGCCGACAAGGATGCGCCCGATGATGGCCACCCCGATCGACGGTGCGATCGCGAGAACCACCTGGCCGGCGACCATGAGCAGGGCCCCGGCGGCCACCAGCGCCTTGGGGCCGACTCGGTCGAGAACCACACCGACCGGAATCTGCAGCGCGGCGTAGACGATGATCTGCACGACGGCAAGCGTGGACAGCACGGACGCCGAAATCGCGAAGCGATGGGTGGCCTCGATACCGGAGACGCCGAGGGATGTTCGCTGCAGCACGCCGACGATGTAGGCGAAGATGGCGATGGCCCACACGAGCCAGGACCGCCGAGAATTCACTCCTCAACAGTAGACCGGCTGCGACGCGACCCTCCGCGCCGACCGGGCGAGTCCCTACGCGAGGGTTGGCGGGTCGCCCTCGCCCTTGCGACGAGTCGCAAGGAAGTTCTCTAGTTCGGCCGCGATCTCGTCGGCCGTCGGCAGTTCGCCGTCCTGGTCGGTGAGCGGCGACCTCAGCGGGTTGCCCTCCATGTAGGAGTCGTGACGTTCCTCGAGCGCGCCCACGAGCTTCGCGAGCTCCTGGTTCGTCTCGATCTGGCTGTCGATCTTGGAGAGGAAGTCGCGCCCCTCGTCACGCAGACGGTCGGTGGGGAAAATGAGTCCGGTCGCCGCACTGATGCTCTCGATAGCCTTCACCGCCGCATCCGGGTACTCGGTATCCGCGAGGTAGTGCGGCACAAGCAGCACGAAACCGACCGTGGGATGCTCGAGCTGCTGCAGGCGGTACTCCACGAGGTGCAGCGCGTTGGCCGGCACCTGCGTGCGGGGCTTCCACACCGACATGGCGTCGATGAGCTCGACGCGGTTTCCGCTCACCGTCACCCCGATCGGCCGGGTGTGCGGCGTCGGCATCGGAATGGCGTGCACCCACGTTGTGGTCTTCACCCTGTATTTGGCGATGAGCTGCAGCACCGCTGCCGAGAACCGCTCCCACTGGAAGTCCGGCTCGAAGCCGGTGAGGAATAGGAACTTCTGGCCGATCTCGTCGGTGCCGAGATAGAGGGCAAGCCTCGGCGGACGGTAGTCGGTGAGGTGGTCCTGGTCGAAGTAGATCACCGGACGGCGTGCCCGGTAGTCGAGCAGCGCGTCGGCATCGAAGGTGGCGATCACCCGCTGGTCGACCGAGTCGACGAGGTATTCGCCCAACTGCGTGACGGCGGCCCCGGCATCGGCGAAACCCGTGAGGCCCGCGATGAGATGCAGGCCTTCCGGCACGTCTGAGACGTCCGGGTTCAGTTCGTAGAGGCCTTCTGGATCGCGCATGGATTCACTCTAACCGCGCCCGCCCACGGCGAGCCGTGGATACCGTTCCCCGCCTTCATGCCCAGAGCGAACAGGCCGAACGGGCACAAAAAGCCTGCCGGAAGCCTGCGGCTAGCATTGCCGCATGACAGTCCCCGCAGTGCGCGTCAGCGCCGACATCGCTCATTCCCTCACGACCGATGTGCTCGTGATCGGAGTCGGATCGTCGGATGACGGCCCCGTCTTGCACGCCAACGCCGCGACCTTTCCCGAACTCGCATCCAACCTCGCAGCGATCGGCATGACCGGCGGACGAGACGAGCTCGTGCGTGTTCCGATCGCCGTCGGCTCCGCGCGCAGCGTCGCCCTCGTCGGTCTGGGTGGCGGGCAACCCGATGCGCTTGCCCTGCGGTACGCGGCCGGCACGGCGGCGCGGCGGCTCACCGGAGTCGGATCGATCGTGATCGACCTTCCAACCACGACCGACGAGGAGCTTCTCGCCGTGCTCGAGGGCGCGGCCATCGGCGCGTATTCCTACACCGAATATCGCAGCGCGTCCCTCGAGTCCACCAAACGGCCAGCCTCGACCATCGTCGTCGTGTCTGCGACCGCTCCGGAGACCGACCTGGCGACGCGGGCGACGATCGTCGCGACCGCGATGCACCGTGTGCGCGACCTCGTCAACGCCCCGCCATCCGACCTGTACCCGGAGACCTTCGCGAACGCCGTGACGGAATTCGCGGCCGGCCTGCCGGTCGGCGTCGAGATCCTCGCGGGCGACGAGCTCGCCGCCGGCGGGTACGGCGGAATCATCGGCGTCGGCGCCGGCTCGACCCGCGGGCCTCGCCTCGTCAAGATCAGCTACTCGCCGAAGGGCGCCGCGAAGCACCTCGCGCTCGTCGGCAAGGGCATCACGTTCGACACCGGCGGCCTCTCGCTCAAGCCGGCGGCATCCATGGTCGGCATGAAGTACGACATGGCCGGCGCCGCGACCGTCATGGCCGTCGTTCTCGCCGCGGCCGAGCTAGCTCTCGACGTGCGCATCACCGCCTGGCTCTGCATCGCCGAGAACATGCCGTCCGGTTCGGCCATCCGCCCGAACGATGTGCTGCGCATACGCGGTGGCAAGACGGTGGAGGTGCTCAACACCGACGCGGAGGGCAGGCTCGTGATGGCCGACGGCCTCGCGGCGGCGAGCGAGGAGTTCCCAGACGCGATCATCGACGTTGCGACGCTCACCGGCGCGGCGCGCGTCGCCCTCGGCGACAGGTACGCAGGAGTCATGGGTGACGAGAAGTTCGTCTCCCAGGTCGTCGCCGCGGCGAACACGGCCGGCGAGTCGCTCTGGCCCATGCCGCTCCCAGCCGAATTGCGCTCGGTCCTGAACTCGGATGTTGCGGACATCGCCAACGCGCGCATAGGCAATACCGCCGCCGGAATGCTCGTCGCCGGCGTGTTCCTCCAGGAATTCGTCGGTTCGCGGCGGGACCCGGCCGACGGCCGCATCCCGTGGGCGCACCTCGACATCGCCGGCACAGGCACCAACCCGGGATCGGGATTCGGCTACAACGGCAAGGGACCGACCGGCATGGGCGTGCGCACACTGCTCGCACTGGCGGAGGAGATTTCCCACGCGTAGTAAGGTCTTTGTGGCTGCAAAAATCGAGCCAATGCTGCCCGCCGGCCGACACGGCTGACCGGGCTAGCACACATCCTGAGATCCAAGGGAGCCGCTGGTTGTCTGAGCAGAGTTTTGACATTGTGATCCTCGGAGCAGGGAGCGGCGGATACGCCGCAGCCTTGCGAGCGAGCCAACTGGGATTCTCGGTGGCTCTCGTGGAGAAGGGCAAACTCGGCGGCACGTGCCTCCACGTCGGTTGCATCCCGACGAAGGCGCTCCTGCACTCCGCCGAGGTCGCCGATGTCACGCGCGAGTCCGCCAAGTACGGCGTGACCTCGACGTTCGGAGGCATCGACATCAGCGCCGTGACCTCCTACCGCGAGGGAATCGTCGCGAGCAAGTTCAAGGGACTCGTCGGGCTCATCAAGGCGCGCGGCATCACCGTGATCGAAGGCGAGGGCCGCCTAGTCGCCGCCAACACCGTCAAGGTCGGCGACGACACGCTCGTGGGCAAGAACGTGATCCTCGCCACCGGCTCGTACTCGCGCTCGCTGCCCGGCCTCGAAATCGGCGGCCGCGTCATCACCTCGGAGCAGGCCCTCGAGCTCGACTTCGTGCCGAAGAAGGTCGCCGTGCTCGGCGGCGGCGTGATCGGCGTCGAATTCTCGAGCGTCTGGCGCTCCTGGGGCGCGGAAGTCACGATCATCGAGGCTCTCCCCCATCTCGTTCCCAACGAGGACGAGGCCATCAGCAAGCAGTTCGAACGCGCGTTCCGCAAGCGCGGCATCGAGTTCAAGCTTGGCACGCGCTTCCAGTCCGTCAGCCAGGACGACAACGGCGTGGTCGTGACCCTCGAGAACGGCGAGACCGTCGAGGCCGAGCTTCTGCTCGTCGCCGTCGGCCGCGGCCCGTCGACCGCGGGCCTCGGCTACGAGGAGGTCGGCGTGGCGATGGATCGCGGATTCGTCCTCACCAACGAGCGCCTGCTCACCAACCTGCCCGGCGTGTACGCGGTCGGGGACATCGTTCCCGGACTCCAGCTGGCCCACCGCGGCTTCCAGCAGGGCATCTTCGTCGCCGAAGAGATCGCCGGACTCAACCCGATCGTCATCGACGACGCCAACATCCCCAAGGTCACCTACTCCGACCCCGAGGTCGCCTCGGTCGGGCTCTCCGAAGCGAAGGCCGTCGAGAAGTACGGCGCCGACAAGGTGACGAGCTACGACTACAACCTCGCCGGCAACGGCAAGAGCCACATCATCGGCACGTCCGGCTCGGTCAAGGTCGTTCGCGTGAACGACGGCCCCGTGGTCGGCGTCCACATGATCGGAGCCCGCGTCGGCGAGCTCATCGGTGAGGCGCAGCTCGCGGTCAACTGGGAGGCGTACCCCGAAGACATCGCTCCACTCATCCACGCACACCCGACTCAGAACGAAGCACTCGGCGAAGCGTTCCTGGCCCTCGCGGGCAAGCCGCTTCACGCCATCTGAGTTTCGCCCCACCAAACTAAGCTAGAAAAACAGAACTGGTCTAAGGAGCATCACTGATGAGCGAATCCGTCAACCTCCCGGCACTCGGGGAGAGTGTCACCGAGGGTACGGTTACCCGCTGGTTGAAGAACGTGGGCGATCGCGTGGAGGTCGACGAGCCGCTGCTCGAAGTGTCGACAGACAAGGTCGACACCGAAATCCCGTCGCCCATCGCCGGGGTGATTGAAGCAATCCTCGTCGCCGAGGACGAGACCGTCGAGGTGGGCACGCCCCTCGTCACGATCGGTGACGGTTCGGCCCCCGCCGCCGAGGCTCCAGCTGCCGCCGCGCCCGTGCAGGAAGCCGCAGCACCGGCGCCCGCGCCCGTCCAGGAAGCCGCGCCCGC
>DMKW01000143.1:3504-11580 GCA_003454135.1 Microbacteriaceae bacterium | reverse complement strand
AGGTCGGTGCTGCTGCAGGAACAGTTCGTCGCCGACATCGAGCCGCTCCTGGCGGGCTTCGACGTTCCGGTGTACGTCGGCAGCTCGGAGCTGCTGCAGTCGATCACGGGATTCAACCTGCACCGTGGCGCCCTCGCCGCGATGCACCGACCACCCCTCGAACCGGTCGAACGGATCATCGCCGGAGCGCGGCGCGTCGTCGTGCTCGAGGACATCGTCGACCACACCAACGTCGGCGCCATCTTTCGAGCGGTCGCCGGGCTCGGTGCCGACGCCGTGCTCGTGACGCCGCGCTGCGCCGACCCGCTCTACCGCCGCAGCGTGCGCGTGAGCATGGGCACCGTGCTGCAGGTTCCGTGGACCCGGCTGCCCGAGTGGCCGGCCGGTGCCGAGGCGCTGAAGGGGGCCGGATTCCATCTCGCGGCGCTCGCCCTCGCCGACGAAGCGATCTCGCTCGACGACTTCGCCGAGCAGCGACACGAGAAGATCGCGATCGTGCTCGGAACCGAGGGCGACGGCCTCAGTCATGCCGCCCTCGGCAACGCGGACTCCGTCGTGACGATCCCGATGCTCCACGGAGTCGATTCACTCAATGTCGCCGCAGCGAGCGCCGTTGCGCTCTGGGCGCTCCGGGAGAGGGGATGATCGGCATATGTCATTAACTGCGAGTCGTCGCCGCAGAACCGGTATCACCGGGGGAACGATCGGCATTGCCATCGTCGCGGCGGTGGCTATCTACCTCCCGCTCACCCTCCTCGCGCCGCTCTCCACGGTATCGGCGACCCCGGCCGCCATTACGGACCCGACTCCGGCTCCCGTCGCGTTCGCATGGCCCGCCCACGGGGCGAGCGCCGTCGAGGCGGTCGGCTACCCGCAGTCCCTCGCGGTCAACGGCAGCACCGATGCCCTGCCGATCGCGAGCATCAGCAAGATCATCACGAGCCTCGTCGTGCTCGAGGCCAAGCCGCTCGCGCTCGACGAAGCCGGCCCGACGATCACCTTCAGCGCCGCGGATGCCGCGCTCGTGAAGAAGTACCAGTCCGTCAACGGCAAGACCGTGCCGATGGTGGCCGGAGCGTCCATGAGCGAACGAGATCTGCTCGGTGTGGCTCTTCTCGCTTCCGCCAACAACTATGCCGCGGTGCTCGCCGACTGGGCCTACGGCTCCGATGGGGCGTTCGTGACAGCGGCGAAGGCCTGGCTCGCCTCGCACGGCCTGGCCCACACGACGCTGCTCGAACCGACCGGGCTCAATCCCGGGAACCGGAGCACGACCACCGATCTCGTGTCCATTGGCAAGCTCGCGCTCGGAAGTCCCGTCGTTGCACGGATCGTCTCGACGCCATCGCTCACCGTGCCCGGGGTCGGCACCGTCAACAACGGCAACGCCCTTCTCGGCCACGACGGGGTCGAGGGCATCAAGACGGGAACACTCGACCAGGCCGGGGCATGCCTTCTCTTCGCGGCGGAATTCCTCGTCGGCGGCACGACAATCACCGTGGTCGGCGCGGTGCTCGGCGGGGTCGACCACCCCGCCGTCAATGCAGACGTTCGCGCGCTGCTGGCTTCGGTCAAAGCCGGCTTCCACGACGTGAAGCTCACCTCGAGGGGGGAGTCGTTCGCGACCTATTCGACCCCGTGGAAGCAGAAGGCCCGCGCGGTGGCCTTGAGAACGACATCAATCGTCGTCTGGAGCAACCCCAAGGTGGCCTCGTCCGTGGTGACGAAGAGCGTCTACCTCGCCAGAAAGGGATCGCCCGCTGGGCAGGTGGTCTTCACCGTCGGCGACCAGAAAGTCTCGGTGCCGCTCGAGTTCGACCGCGGCTTGCAGGACCCCGGTGCATGGTGGCGCCTGACCAACCCGGGCACGCTGCTCGCCGCGTCGCGCTGACCCAACCGCACTCGGACGCTGTGCGACGGGAAACACGCAGTATGCCGCTTTGGGAATAAATGCATAGGTCTCACAGCCTTTGCCATTAAGGTAAAAACATCCACGGAGCATCCGCTCAAGCACTTGGCTGGGAAGTCGTTCCGAATCGAGGTTTAGTGTCTGACTCCGTATCCGCATCCCCGGTTGTCACCTTCACGAAGACCCGTCCGGGCGGAAGCCGCACTAACCCCACCACCGAATACTCCGCTCTTCTGCGCACCGTACGGGACGCCGGCCTCTTGCGCCGCCGCACCGGCTTCTACGTCATGATCTTCGCGATCATCACCGCCGCCCTCGGGGGCGCCATCACCGGCTTCGTACTGCTCGGAGACAGCTGGTACCAACTGCTCATCGCCGGCGTGCTCGGCATCATCCTCACCCAATACGCATTCCTCGCACACGAGGCTGCGCACCGTCAGGTGTTCGAGTCCGGCAAGGCCAACGACGTCGCCGGCCGCGCTCTCGCCAATCTTTTCGTGGGCATCAGCTACTCGTGGTGGATGACCAAGCACAGCCGCCACCACGCCAACCCCAACGTAATCGGCAAAGATCCGGACATCGAGCAGGACTTCGTGTCATTCCTCGAAGATGATGCGGCCAAGACCCGAGGATTTTACGCCTGGGCGACCAAGCGACAGGGCTACCTGTTCTTCCCCGCACTGGCCTTCGAGGGTCTCAACCTGCACATCCTCGGCTTCAAGACCGTGTTCGGCAAGGGCAAGGTCGACAAGCGCTGGCTCGAAATAGGCATGCTCGTCTCCCGCATCAGCGCTTACGTCGCCGTGATATTCCTGAGCCTGCCCGTGGGGATGGCCTTCGCGTTCATCGGCGTGCAGCTCGCGGTCTTCGGCGTCTACATGGGCGCATCCTTCGCCCCCAACCACAAGGGCATGCCGACCCTTCCGCACGACAGCAAGGTCGACTTCCTGCGCCGCCAGGTGCTCACCTCGCGCAACATCAAGGGTGCCGGCACCACGACGTTCATGGGCGGGCTGAACTACCAGATCGAGCACCACCTGTTCCCCAACATGCCGCGTCCGCACCTCGCCCAGGCTCGCGAGATCGCCAAGGAGTACTGCGACACGCACAACATCGCCTACACCGAGACGACGCTCACGGAGTCCTACGGCATCGTGGTCAGGTACCTCAACCGCGTGGGACTCGCCGCCGGCGGCGACCCATTCGATTGCCCGGCCGCGGCCCAGTTCGGCCGCTAACGGTTCTCCACGTCTCTTCCTCGAAATAGTCGGGGGCGGTAACGTCGAAAGACATAATCGCCCCCGACTTTTTTCGTGACCAAGCCACCCTCGTGACCGCGTCCCTGCGCCTCGAACCGCTCGGGCCGGAGCACTTCGACGGCAGTTGGGCCGCGATCAACGATCCGAAAATCGCGGCGTCTCACCGGCACGCACGAGGTCTCTACCGAACGGCAGACCCGTGACTGGCTCGCGTCGCGGGCGAGCGCCCATGACCGCGCTGACTGGGCGATCATCCGGTCGTCGGATGGGGAATACGTTGGGGAGGTCGTGCTCAACGACCTGGACCCGCACAACGAGTCGATGCGCTTTCGAATCGCGCTCGGCGGGGAAACGGTGTTCGGCAAGGGCTACGGTTCTGAGGCCACGAAGGCCGTCGTCGACTACGGTCTCGACATCGTCGGCCTGCACCGCATCACGCTCGAGGTCGTCGACTTCAACACCCGGGCACAGCGGGTCTACGCGAAGGCGGGGTTCCACCAGGAGGGCGTCCTTCGGGAGGCGTGGAACTGGAACGGCGAGTGGTCGGACGTGATCGTCATGGCCGTCGTTCGCCACGCCTAAAAGCCTAAAGGGCCGCGCCCGTGTGGTACGGCCCGGCCTCCGGGCGCTTCGGGCTAATGCCGTCGCCCGACGACTGGTGGCGGATGCGGCGTACCACCCACGGCACGAGGTACTCTCGCGCCCAGCCCATGTCTTCGACCCTCGCCTGGCGCCACGGGCGCCTCGGCAACGGCTCGGGCTCGTATGGCTTCAGGTCGTTCTCCACGTTGAGCGCCTGGAGCACCATGCGCGCGATCGTGTTGTGGCCGATAGGCGAGAAATGCAGGCGGTCCGGAGCCCACATCCTCGGATCCTGCAGCTCGTGCAGCGCCCACATGTCGGCGACGACGAGGTCGTGGCGCACGGCGATGGCCCGCAGGTTCTCGTTGTAGATGGCCACCTTGCCTCGCGAACGATTGAGCACAGGGGTCATGCCGATGTCCGGGCCGTTGAAAAGCACCACGGTCGCGTCGTTCGATCGCAACCGCACGATGGCCTTCTCCAACTGCGTCGCGAGGCGGTCCGGGTCGCCGTTGGGACGAATGAGGTCGTTGCCGCCCGCGGAGATCGTGACGAGATCGGGGCGCAGCGCGACAGCCGGTTCGACCTGTTCCTCCACTATCTGGCGAAGCAGCCTGCCCCGGATCGCGAGGTTCGCGTACGCGAAGTCGTCCGTCTTCTTGCTCAGCACCTCGGCGACGCGATCAGCCCACCCTCGATTACCGCCGGGACTGCGCGGTTCGGGATCTCCGATCCCCTCGGTGAACGAATCGCCAAGGGCCACATAGCGCGACCACGGATGTTGCTGAGTCATATCCCAAGCGTGCCTCACCTGCGCCCGGCGCGCCAACTGGTAGCAGCGCACACCCCGCGAGTCAAGCCCTTGCCCCGCAATAGGGGGTGATGCCAAAGTGTATGAGGCGTTCGAGATCCGAGCGCAGCACTATCACCATTTTGGAGCTGGGACCATGGGTTTACTCGGATGGATCATTCTGGGACTACTGGCTGGCGCGATCGCTAAAGCCATCCTGCCGGGCAGGCAGGGCGGCGGATGGCTCGTCACTCTCCTCCTCGGGGTTGTCGGAGCGCTCCTGGGCGGTTGGATCGGATCCGCGATTTTCGGGATCGGGCTCGAGAGCTTCTTCTCGATCCAGACCTGGATCGTCGCGATTCTCGGATCGATCGTCGTGCTGCTGATCTTCGGGCTCATCACCCGCAACTCGCGCCGGGCGTAGCGCCCGATCACCGCCTCCCCGCCGCCTGGCGGGGAGGCCACGGTGCGTGTGGCGCTCTCGCCCGCGCGCGGTTCACCCGGCCTGCACCAGTCGCACCTGGTGGGGCGCGGAATCGCCGGCGACGAAACGCGCGAGCGCAGAGCCCTCCCGCTCGACCGCGGTCCGTTCCGCTCGAGAGAGCCGATCGAGCGCCGTGACCGTGAGCACGGCCGGCGCGCCACTGTCGGCGACCCTCGCGGCGCCCGGCCGTTCGATGCGCCACGTTGCCCGCAGGAACCCGTCGACGAGCACCCAGCCGGGGAGCACGCCATTTGCGCTCCCGCTGAGGCCGAACAGGTCGTAGGCACCCAGGCGCGTTCGATCGGCGAAAGACAACAGCACGTTGTCGTAGTCCGGCAGGAAACGGGGAGGCGCTGGCGCGTCATCCGGCGGCAAGGGCGCATCCGGCAGGTCGAATAGCTCCCGGCCCGAATCGCTGCGGAACACCCTGAGTCGGGGCCGAAGCGCGTCGATCACCTCGCCGAGCCGCGTGAGACCGCACCACGCCTGAAGGTCCATGACGGTCGCCGGTCCAAACGCCGCGAAGTAACGAAGCGCCATGGCCGCCAGTGACGGCTGGGATGCGACCGATTCCCCGAGCCAGGCCTCGAGGGTCGTGTGTTTCGCGAGACCGCTCTTGCCCCACACCCCGCGCGGGGGAGTCTGCACGAGGGGGAGGTAGCAGCGCGCGACCTGCGCGAGCGCGTCGGCGTCGAAATCGGGCCAGCCGCCGCGCAGCCGGGCGCCCAGGTCGGCCCAGGTGAGCGGGGCAGCCTCGAGAATGCGGCGGGCCGCCTCGGTGACGGCGGCGACATCCAGCCCGGCCCAGCGGCGGCCATGACTGCCGACGGTGCCGCGTTCGATCACGGGCTGCACGAGCGGGCGCAACTCGATCGCGTCGCGGGCGGAGAGCGCGTGAACGGTGCCGCGCATGGCGGCGATGCGAACGACGCTGCGGTTCTCGAGCTGCGCGCCGAACGCCGCGGCGTCAAACCTGTCGAGCCGAGACCAGAGCGCCGTGTACCAACTCTGGGCGGTCTGGGACTGGAGACCGAGCAGGTGCTCGAGCGCGGCGACCGGATCCATCGTCGATCGCTCGAGCAGCAACTGGCGTGCGAGGGTGGCGCGATTGAGCCGCCTCACGCCGAGGACCGGAGTGGTCATGATGTGACGATAGCCGCGACATCCGTCACGCGCACGGCCGCCTGGACGCCGGTGACGGCCGCTGCCGGTAGGGTCTTTTCAAGTGAGCACTCCACTGCCGTTCGGTCCTTCGGTGGGCAGGTCTGCGGCTGAGCACCTTTCGCCGTCGTTCCCGGAGCGGGCCGCCCGCGGCACGGCGGACAAGCTCCGCGCCTGGCAGGCGGAGGCCCTCGACGCCTATTTCGTCTCGGAACCGCGCGACTTTCTCGTGGCGGCCACACCCGGCGCCGGCAAGACCACCTTCGCGCTGCGGCTTGTGACGGAACTTCTCGCCCAGCGCAAGATCGACCGGGTGACCGTCGTCGCCCCGACCGAACACCTGAAGCGCCAGTGGGCAGATGCCGCCCACCGGGTTGGCGTGCGGCTCGATCCCGGCTTCAAGAATTCGCACGGCTGGCATGGCAAGCATTACCACGGCGTCGCGGTGACGTACGCGCAGGTCGCCATGCGGCCGGCGCTGCACCGCAGCCTCACCGAGGGCGGCCGTTCGCTCGTGATCCTCGACGAGGTGCACCACGGCGGAGACGCGCTCAGCTGGGGGGATGCGATCCGCGAGGCCTTCGAGCCGGCCACCCGCCGGCTGAACCTCACGGGCACGCCGTTCCGTTCGGACACATCGCCCATCCCGTTCGTCACCTACTACCCGGACGAGCACGGCATCCGCACGTCGCAGGCCGACTACGCCTACGGCTACGGGCGGGCCCTCGCCGACGGCGTCGTGCGCCCGGTCATCTTCATGGCCTACGCGGGCAAGATGCGCTGGCGCACCCGCACGGGCGACGAGATGGAAGCGAGGCTCGGCGAAGGCGACACGAAGGACGTCACCGCCCAGGCCTGGCGAACGGCGCTCGACCCGGAGGGCGAATGGGTTCCGGCGGTGCTCAAGGCCGCCAACCGGAGGCTCACCGAGGTGAGACACGGTGTTCCGGATGCCGGAGGCCTCGTGATCGCCACGGACCATTACGCTGCGCGCTCCTACGCCTCGATTCTCGAGACCATCACCGGCACCGCCCCGACCGTCGTGCTGTCGGACGAGAAGGCCGCGAGCGACAAGATCGGCGAGTTCGCCGCGAGCGACTCCCGTTGGATGGTCGCCGTGCGCATGGTGTCGGAAGGCGTGGACATCCCGCGGCTCGGAGTCGGCGTGTACGCGACCTCGGCATCCACCCCCCTCTTTTTCGCCCAGGCGATCGGGCGCTTCGTGCGGACGCGGAGGCGTGGCGAGACCGCATCCATTTTTCTGCCGAGCGTGCCGAGCCTGCTGGAGCTCGCATCGCAACTCGAGCTCGAACGGGATCACGCCCTCGACCGCGACCCGGGGGAGGGTCTCGAAGAGATCCTGCTCGACGATGACGCCGCCGACGATGCCAATCGGGTCGAGTCGGCCTCCGGCGATGCGCTGCTTTTCGATTTCAAGCCGCTCGAATCGGAGGCGGCCTTCGACCGGGTGCTCTTCGACGGCGGCGAATTCGGCGTCGGGGCGGCGGTGGATAGCCTCGAGGAGCTCGACTTCATCGGCATCCCCGGCCTTCTCGAACCCGACCAGGTGAAGGAGCTGCTGCGGCACCGCCAGGCCCGGCAGGCCAGACGCATCATCGACCGGCAGAAGCAACCCGGCGACGCGCAGGCCGCCGAGCCGGTTCCGCTGTATCGCAACCTCAAGGAGCAGCGGGCGCTGCTCAACAGCCTTGTCGGCATGCGCGCGAAGGCCACGGGCGAGCCGCACGGCATCGTTCACGCCGAACTGCGCAGGATCGCCGGCGGCCCCTCCGTTGCCCAGGCGAGCGTGTCGCAGCTGCAGGCGCGCATCGACCTTCTGCGGCGCGGCCTGCGGAGCTAGTTCGGCGGCTCGTGCTCGCGCCGGCCTTCG
>DMKW01000143.1:0-3390 GCA_003454135.1 Microbacteriaceae bacterium | reverse complement strand
CCGTGACCGCTCAGCGAAAGTCACGGGATGCCGTGCGTGTCGCCATCGCGAGCGGCTCCATCCGGTCGGCCAGCAGGTTCGTCACCCCCTCCGGTGAACGCTCGAGGATGCCGCGAACGATCATCGCTGGCGAGTCCCTGGCGACCCTGCGGTAGCGGTTCCAGACGCCGACGCTGCAGATCACGTTCACGAGACCGGTCTCGTCTTCGAGGTTCATGAAGGTGATGCCGCTCGCGGTAGCCGGTCGCTGCCGGTGCGTGACCACACCGCCCACCTCGATGCGGCGCCCGGACTCCGCGGTCGCGAGATCCGCCGAGCTCAGCACACCGCGGCAGCTGAGCGCCGCCCGCACGTGGCTGATCGGGTGGTCGTCGGGGGAGATGCCTGTCGCCCAGAGGTCGGACGCCAGCACCTCGGCCGGGTTCGGCATCGAGAACAGCGGCGGCTGCACGGAGACCATGCTGCCCGGCAGGTATTCCGCTCGATCCTGCGCGGCATCCCCGGCAGCCCACAGTGCCTCCCGCACCGTGAGGCCGAGCGACTCGAAGGCACCGGCGGCGGCAAGCGCCTCGAGCTGCGCGGTCGTGAGGCCGACTCTGCGCACAAGGCTCGGCATGTCGACGAAGTCGCCACCGCTCTCGCGCTCGGCGACGATTCTCTTGGCGAGGTCCTCGCCGATGCCCTTGACCTCGGCGAGCCCGAGTCGCACCGCGAGGTTGCCGTCCCGCCGGTGGTCGTCGGTGTCGAAGTGCGCGGCGCGATCGAACGGCCCCACGACCGGTTGCTCGTGCGCCAGGCACGAGTCGTCGCCCGTCGCCGCGACCTTGCCGCCCGTCGGCTCGGCCGCGATACCGGGCGACTCGGCCCGATTGTGCCCCTTTGTCGGGTTTGTGCCCGGTCGCGCGGGCACAAACCCGACAAAGGGGCACAATCGCTCGGAATCGGGGCCGTTCGACGACACGATCTCCTCGAGCCCCACATCCCACCCCGACCTCAGGATGTCCGGCCGGCGCACCTCGACGCCATGCCTGCGGGCATCCGCCACGAGCGAGAGCGGCGAGTAAAACCCCATCGGTTGCGCGCGCAACAGCGCGGCGAGGAACGCGGCCGGGTAGTGCAACCGCAACCATGCGCTCGCGTAGACGAGCAGGCCGAAGCTCAGCGAGTGGCTCTCCGCGAAACCGAAACTCGCGAACGCCTCGATACGCGAATAGATGTCGTCGGCGTCCCCGCCGGTGATCCCGTTGCTCGCCATGCCCGCGTAGAGCTTTGTCCGCAGAGATGCGATCTTCTCCTGGCCGCGCTTGGAGCCCATGGCGCGACGCAACAGGTCGGCGTCATCCGCGCTGCAACCGCCGACAGCCATCGCCACCTGCATGAGCTGCTCCTGGAAGAGCGGGATGCCGAGGGTTCTCTCGAGAACCTTCTCGAGCAGGGGGTGCAGGTAGGTGATCTTCTCCCTGCCCGTCTTGCGCCGGATGTAGGGATGCACTGCCCCGCCCTGGATCGGCCCCGGCCGCACCATCGCGATCTCCACGACTAGGTGGTAAAACTCGCGTGGCTGCAACCGGGGGAGCATCCCCATCTGGGCCCTGCTCTCGACCTGGAACACCCCGATCGAGTCGGCGCGGCAGAGTTGGTCGTAGACGCCCTGCTCCTCGCGCGGGAGGGTCGCGAGGGTCCACTCTTCGCCGAGGCGATCGCGCACGAGATCGAAGGTGTGTTGTAGCGCGCTGAGCATGCCGAGGCCGAGCAGGTCGAACTTGACGAGGCCCATCCAGGCGCAATCGTCCTTGTCCCACTGCAGCACGGTACGGCCGTTCATGCGTCCATGCTCGATCGGGCATACTTCCCCGACCGGCCGGTCGGTGAGCACCATTCCACCCGAGTGGATGCCGAGGTGACGAGGAAATTTGAGCACCTCCATCGCGAGCTCGGTGACCGCGGTCGGGATGTCGTGCTCGACGCTCGAGAGCAGCGCGCCGTGCCGCTCGACCTGTTTCGACCACGCGTCCTGCTGGCCCGGGCTCGCCCCGAGCGCCTTGGCCATGTCGCGCACGGCGAACTTGGGGCGGTATTGGATAACGTTGGCGACCTGCGCGGCGTTCTGCCTGCCGTACTTCTCGTAGACGTGCTGGATCACTTCTTCGCGCCGGTTGGAGTCGAAGTCGACGTCGATGTCCGGCTCCTCGTCGCGCATGCTCGAGAGGAATCGCTCGAACGGCAGCTTGTAGAAGATCGGGTCGACGGCCGTGACGTCGAGCAGAAAGCACACGGCCGAGTTCGCCGCGCTTCCCCGCCCCTGGCAGAGGATGCCCCGGCCGCGCGCGAACGCGACGATCTCGTGCACGATGAGGAAATAGCCGGGAAAGTCCTTCGCCTCGATGATGTCGAGTTCATGGGCGATGCGCGCCCGGTTCTCGTCGCTCAGGGTGGGATAGCGGCGCGGCACGGCGTCCCAGACCAGTTTTCGAAGCCAGCTCATCGGCGTGTGGCCGGGCGGCACCTCCTGCCGCGGCAGCCTCGGGCGCGCGCTGCGCAACCGGAACCCCAGGTCCTCTGCCACCTCGACCGTGCGTTCGACCGCGCCGGGATAGCGGGCGAAACGCGCCGCCATCTCGTCGCCCGAACGCAAGTGCGCCGCTCCGGATGCCGGCAGCCAGCCGTCCATGTCGTCGAGGCTCCTGCGGGCGCGCACCGCCGCCAGCGCGGAGGCGAGCCTGTGCTGCTCCGGCCGCGCGTAGTGCACGTTGCCCGTCGCCACGACCGGCAGCCCCCGCGTCGCGGCGATGGCGGCGAGGGCGTCGTTGTGGTCGCTGTCGAGCGGGTTGCCGTGGTCGAAGAGTTCGACGAGCACGTTGTCCCGGCCGAAAAGGTCGACGAGGCGATCGAGCTCGCGCTCGGCCGCGGCGACGGCCCCTGAGGCTCTCGAAGGGGACGCCCCGATTGTGCGACCCCCTTCGAGAGCCTCGGGGAGCGCACCGACGAGGGCCTGGCGCACCCAGCCCTTGCGGCATCCGGTGAGCACGACCCAGTGACCGCCCGCGCGCTCGGCGAGCTCCGCGGTGTCGTACACCGGCCGGCCCTTCTCCTGCCCGGCGAGTTGGGCCGAGGTGAGCGCGCCGGACAGCCGGTGGTAGCCCTCCTCCTTTCGGGCGAGCACGAGAAGGTGGCTGCCTTCGGGGTCCGCCGCGCCGTTTTGCGGCTTGCTGAGCCCGAGCGAGAGCTCGGCACCGAAAACCGTTCCGATTCCCGGGTGGCTCTCCGCCGCCTCCGCCATGCGCACGATGCCGTAGAAGCCGTCGTGGTCGGTGATCGCGAGGGTCCGGATCCCGACCGCCGCGGCGGCGTCAACGAGCTCGAGCGGCTGGAGGACGCCGTCGGACCGGG
>DMKW01000147.1:4193-10293 GCA_003454135.1 Microbacteriaceae bacterium | reverse complement strand
TTCATCGGCAAGGCGATCGCGGCGGCGACCGAACCCACCACGTTCGCGATCGGCACCGAGATCAACATGGTCAACCGGCTCGCCGCCCAGTATCCGCAGCACGAGATCTTCTGCCTCGATCCGGTGATCTGCCCGTGCTCCACGATGTACCGCATCCACCCCGCCTACCTCGCCTGGGTGCTCGAGGGCCTCGTGCGCGGCGAGATCGTCAACCGCATCCAGGTGCCGGATGACGTGGCCGTGCCCGCCCGCGTGGCGCTCGAACGCATGCTCGCGGCCAGGCCGGGCGGCGTGAACGAACGCGTGATCGGGGACTGAGATGGGCAGCGTCATCGTCGTCGGAACCGGGATCGCCGGGCTCGTCGCCGCGCTCGAGGCGAGTCGCAGCCACGACGTGACCCTCGTGACGAAGGCGGAGCTCGGCGAGAGCAACACGCGCTATGCGCAGGGCGGGATCGCCGCGGCGCTCTTTTCCGATGACAGCGTCGAGGCGCACATCAGGGACACCCTGGAGGCCGGCGCCGGCCTCAACGCCCGCGCGGCGGTGAGGGTGCTCTGCACCGAGGGGCCGGAACGCATTCGAGACCTGATTCGGATCGGCGTGCAGTTCGACCGCGAGCGGGGCGAGCTCGCGCGAGGGAGGGAGGCGGCGCATTCGAGCGCGCGGATCCTGCACGCCGGAGGAGATGCGACGGGGGCGGCGATCGAGCGGGCCCTCGCCGCCGCCGTTCGCGAATCGTCGGCCCGCATCCTCGAGTTCTGCTTCGTGCGCGAGCTCGTTGTTCGCGACGGCAGGGTTGTCGGCATCGACGTGCTCAAGCGGAACGCTCTCGGCCTGACCGTTGCGAGCTGCCTCGAGGCGGATGCCGTGATCCTCGCGAGCGGGGGCGCCGGCCAGCTCTACCGGCACACCACCAACCCGTCGGTCGCGACCGGGGATGGCGCTGCCGCGGCCCTGCGTGCCGGAGCCGCCATGAGCGACGTGGAGTTCTACCAGTTTCACCCGACCTCCCTCGCGGTGCCGGGCAACTTTCTCATCTCGGAGGCGGTGCGCGGGGAGGGCGCCGTGCTCGTGGACGACGACGGCCGCCGATTCATGGCCGACTGGCATCCAGACGCCGAACTGGCCCCCCGTGACGTCGTCGCGCGGGGCATCGCCCACCGCATGGCCGAGCAGGGCGGAACGCCCGTGCTGCTGGATGCGACGGCGCTCGGCTCGAAGTTTCTCGCCTCGCGCTTTCCCGGCATCACCCGCGTGTGCCGCGAACACGGCCTCGACTGGGGCAGCGAACCGATTCCGGTCACGCCCGCCGCGCATTATTGGATGGGCGGCATCCGCACCGACGATTGGGGGCGCACCTCCCTTCCCGGCCTCTTCGCCGTGGGCGAGGTCGCATGCACCGGAGTGCACGGGGCCAACCGGCTCGCCTCCAACTCCCTGCTCGAGTCGCTCGTCTTCGCGTGGCGGGTCGTGGGAGCGCTCGACATCGCCGCTCGCGACTCGGTGGATGGCGAAGTGCCCGATGCCGATGCGCTCGACGACGCCGTCCAGCCGATTCCGGTTCGCGCCGCGATCGCGAGCGAGCCGTTTTCGCGGGCCGAGCTCCAGCGGCTGATGTGGGATTCGGCCGGCCTCTTCCGTGAGCGCGCGACGCTCGAGGCCGCGGCCGACCGCCTCGCCGGCTGGAGGATGGAGGATCGGGAGACCGTCGCATCCCTCGAGACCGGCAACCTGCTCGAACTCGGCCGTCTTGTCGTCGACGCCGCCATCGCGCGCGAGGAATCCCGTGGGGCTCACTACCGCTCCGACTTTCCCCACCCGAGGCCGGAATTCGCCCGGCACACCGTCTGGGCACGAAAGGTTACCGTTCCATGCTGACCACCGACCAGATCGACCCCGTAGTGAGATCGGCCCTCGCCGAAGACGCGCCGTGGGGTGATGTGACCTCGGAATTTCTCATTCCGGTCGACGCGAAGGCGAGTGCTCGTCTCGTGGCCCGCGAGCCCGGCGTGTTCAGCGGCGGCGACGTCTTTCGCGCGGCCATGATCCTCACCGACCGCACGATCGAAGTGACGATCGCGGCCCAGGACGGCGAACCGTTCGAGGCCGGCACGGTGCTCGCCGAGGTGAGCGGCCCGGCGCGGTCGGTGCTGCGGGCCGAGCGGGTCGCACTCAACTTCGTGCAGCGGATGTCGGGAATCGCGACCCTCACGTCGCGCTTCGTCGCCGAGGTGGCCGGCACTCGCGCTCGCATCGTCGACACGCGCAAGACCACTCCAGGGCTCCGGCTCTTCGAACGCCACGCCGTGCGGTCGGGCGGCGGCCACAACCACCGGTTCTCGCTCTCCGACGCCGTGATGGCGAAGGACAATCACCTCGCCGTGCTCACCGCCGGCGGTCGGGACATTACCGAGGCCCTGCTCGAGGTGCGGTCGAAGCTCTCCCACACGACCCACATCGAGGTCGAGGTCGACCGCGCAGACCAGATCGAGGCCGTGCTCGCCGCGAGAGTCGACACGATCATGCTCGACAACTTCGACCTGCAACAACTCCGGGACGGCGTCGCGCTCGTGGCCGGCCGCGCGCTCGTCGAGGCGAGCGGATCCGTGACCCTCGAGACGGTCGGGGACGTCGCCCGCACGGGAGTGGACATCATCTCCGTCGGCGCTCTCACGCACAGCGTGCGATCCGTCGACCTGGGCCTCGATATCGAGGTGTCGACGTGACCATCTACCTCGACCACGCGGCGACGACGCCGGTTCGACGCGAGGTGCTCGAGGCCATGTGGCCGTGGTTCACCGGCTCGTTCGGCAACCCGTCGAGCCACCACGAGGTGGGGGAGGCCGCGGCCCGAGGGCTCGCCGCGGCGAGGGACTCGATCGCCGCCGCGCTCGACTGCCGGCCCTCCGAGGTCGTGTTCACCTCGGGCGGCACCGAGGCCAACAACCTCGCCATCAAGGGGATCGCCCTCGCGGCGCCGCGAGGCAGGCACATCGTCACCACGGCGATCGAGCACGAGGCGGTGCTCGCGAGTTGCGACTACCTGCGGAGGCACCACGGCTTCGAGATCACCCTCGTGCCGCTCGGCGACGGCGGCCTCGTCGACCCAGACGATGTCGCGGCGGCGCTGCGGCCGGACACGACCATCGTCACGATCATGCACGCCAATAATGAGGTGGGCACGGTGCAGCCGATCCGGACCATCGCCGACGTTGCGCGAGCCGCCGGGGTGCCGATCCACACGGATGCCGTGCAATCGGCCCCGTGGCTCGACGTTGGACTGCGGACGCTCGGCGTCGACGCCCTGAGCCTCTCCGGGCACAAGCTCGGTGCGCCCAAGGGAATCGGCGTGCTAGCGGTTCGCGGATCCGTTCCGCTCGAACCGGTGCTGCACGGCGGCGGCCAGGAGCGCGGGCGACGCTCGGGCACCGAGAACGTGGCGGGGGCGGTCGGCCTCGCCGAGGCGATCCGGTTGACCGCCAGACTGCCGGCCGATGCCGTGGGACGTTCGCGCGACGCGATCATCGACGGCGTGCTCGGCTCGGTGCCCGGCGCGATCCTCACCGGTCACCGCGAGAGCCGGTTGCCGTCTCACGCGTCGTTCTGCTTCCCGGGCACGAGCGGCGAGGCCGTGCTGCTCGAACTCGAACGCCGGGGGATCGTGTCGTCGAGCGGGTCGGCGTGCGCGGCCGGCAGCGACGAGGCCTCCCACGTTCTCGTCGCGCTCGGCATCGACGACGACACCGCGAAGACCGCGGTGCGCTTCACGCTCGATTCCTCGATCACCGAGGCCGACGCGCGGCAGGTCGTCGTCGCGGTCGCCGACGCGGTTGCCGCCGTCGGGTCGCTGCGCTGACGATCACGACCTCGCACGCTCGGTAAGCTGGTGAACCTCACCCCCCCTCGACCGCGCATCCAGCACGGTGTGATTCTTGGAGTTATCCGTGGCCAACGCCTCCCCGCTCGATCCCGTGATCAACCTGGCCAAGCGCCGTGGATTCGTTTTTCAGGCGGGTGAGATCTACGGTGGTTCGCGCTCGGCCTGGGACTACGGGCCGCTCGGCACCGCGCTCAAAGAGAACATCAAACGCCAGTGGTGGCAGTTCATGGTGCAGGGGCGCGACGACATCGTCGGCATCGATTCGTCGATCATCCTTCCCCGGCGCGTGTGGGAGGTCTCCGGCCACGTCGAGGTCTTCAGCGACCCGCTCGTCGAATCCCTGCACACGCACAAGCGCTACCGCGCCGACCACCTGCTCGAGGCCTACGAAGAGAAGCACGGGCATCCGCCGGCCAACGGCCTCGCCGACATCCGCGACCCGGACACGGGCCAACCCGGAAACTGGACGGAGCCGCAGAATTTCTCCGGCCTGCTCAAGACCTTCCTCGGCCCGGTCGACAACGAAGAGGGGATGGCCTACCTCCGCCCCGAGACCGCGCAGGGCATCTTCACCAACTTCGCGAACGTCATGGGCGCCGCGCGCATGAAGCCGCCGTTCGGCATCGCACAGGTGGGCAAGAGCTTTCGCAACGAGATCACCCCCGGCAACTTCATCTTCCGCACGCGCGAATTCGAGCAGATGGAGATGGAATTCTTCGTCGAGCCGGGCACGGATGAGGAATGGTTCCGGTACTGGGTCGACGCCTCCGAGGAGTGGTTCACCGACCTCGGCATCACGCCGGGCAACATCCGTCGGTTCGAACACCCGCAGGAGAAGCTCTCCCACTATTCCAAGCGAACGATCGACCTCGAGTACCGCTTCCGTTTCGCGGGCAGCGAGTGGGGCGAGCTCATGGGCGTGGCGAATCGCACCGACTTCGACCTCAAGACCCACTCCGAGGGCTCGGGCATCGACCTCTCCTACTTCGACCAGACCAAGAACGAGCGCTGGATCCCGTACGTGATCGAGCCGGCGTTCGGCCTCACGCGCGCGCTCATGGCATTCCTCGTCGACGCGTACCACGAAGACGAGGCGCCCAACACGAAGGGCGGCGTCGACAAGCGCACCGTGCTGCGGCTCGACCGCCGGCTCGCGCCCGTGAAGGTGGCCGTTCTGCCCCTCTCTCGCAACGAGCAGCTGTCGCCGGTGGCCCGCGCCCTTGCGGCCGACCTGCGCAAGTACTGGAACATCGACTTCGACGACGCCGGTGCGATCGGACGTCGCTACCGCCGCCAGGACGAGATCGGCACGCCGTTCTGCATCACCGTGGACTTCGACACGCTCGAGGACAACGCGGTGACGGTGCGCGAGCGGGACTCGATGGCGCAAGAGCGCGTGTCGCTCGACCGCGTGCGCGGGTACCTCGCCGAGCAGCTCATCGGGGCGTAGCGGCGGAGGCCACCCGTCCTTCGCGCTTTCGAAAATTCAGGAATTCGCGCGAAGCGGCCTTCGTCGATCACTCATTTCGCCCGGCGACGTGCTGAGACGACTCCGAACTCCTGAATTTCCGAAGGATTAGGTCGAGCGACCAGTCCTCGCGGGCACGGGGAATAGCTGACCATCCACAGCTTGGGGCGCGGTCCGAATCCGGGTCGATGACGTCGCCACAGTGGACGGATGACGGATGTCGCAGCTCTCGTCGCCGCGCTCGGCGGGATGGCCCAGAAACAACAGCTCGTTGCTCGCGGCGCGACGGACCGTGACCTCACCAATGCGGTGAAGTGCGGTGCCGCCCTTCGCGCGCGCAACGGTTGGTACTCCACGCTGGCCGACACCTCCGCGGCGTTTCGCGCCGTGCGAGTAGGAGGGCGCCTCACCGGCATGTCCGCCCTCGTGGAGCTCGGCGCGTGGGCGTACGGCAACTTCCCCCTCCACGTGTCTGTTCCGCGAAACGCCGCGAGGCAGCGGTCGCCATGGAGCCGACGGATCGCAAGCACCAGGCTTTCGCGCCAGGGCGTGGTCCTGCACTGGGATGACGACGACGTTGTCTCGCGGGGAACCCCCACGAGCGTGGCCGTCGAGGATGCGCTACTCCAGGCGATCATCGACGAACCACTCGAGGTTGTGGTGGCCGCTCTTGACTGGGCCTTCAAGTCGAACACCATCGATCGCATCGACTTCGAGCAGCTCATGCTTCGAGTGCCCGCGTGGGCCCGCG
>DMKW01000147.1:0-4039 GCA_003454135.1 Microbacteriaceae bacterium | reverse complement strand
GTTAGGGTAGGAGATTTCGAGGAGATCGACCTGGTGGTCGAAGACTGTGTCGCGATCGAAGTTGACGGTGACAAGTTCCACCGGGATCGATTCGAGGCGGATCGGCGAAAAGATCTCAAGATCACGCTTCAGGAACTCCACGCGCTGCGACTCAGTTACCACATGGTCTTCGATCTCTGGCCGTCTGTGCTCGAGGCCATCGAGTTGGTGCTTGCGGCTCATGGCATTTCCGCGCCGGTCGAAAATTCAGGAAACACGGTCAGCCGCCCTCCACCACGGCGTCCGAAAGCCAAGGATCGTCGTGCGCCGGGCCAACTCTCTCCGCAAGTTCCTGAATTTTCGACGGAAGCGGATGTGGGGCGGTAGCCCGAGGAGTGCTGACGGAAGTGCGCCGGGGGGCGTGACGAAGCGATGACGGCGCGCCGGCCGAGCCGCCAGGACGGTCTGTTTCGGGCTTCCAGGTTGCCCGTGAATGTCGGTCATGTTGCGGGCCGGTAAACAGTTGCCCCGCCACGCCGATTTGATTTGATTTGCGATCGGAGGCGTGCGTAGCTTTAGGGCACATCGAGATTCCCAAGTGGCTACCCAATCTGTCCACTCGGGTTCTGTCAATGGAGATCCTGGAGCAGCCGCGAGGCCCAGGCGGTCAACCACCCCCGAAAATACCCAGTCAAAAGGAACCCGAATCCTGATGTCTATTTTGTCGATCCTTCCTACCGACGTTTCCAGTTTCGACGTGAATCTGGCGGCCATCGGAGCGTTCTTTGGCGACGCCTTCCGCTACTTTCCCCTCGGTATCGCCGGGGTGATCGTGTGGGCGCTATGGCTGTACCGCGTGATCCTCTCGGCGCGGGCGAGGCCGATCGTGTCCGACTTCCGCGCCACGACGTCGGTGATCGTGCCCTCGTACCACGAGGATCCGGACATCCTGATGCGCTGCCTCGAGAGTTGGCGGTCGCAAAACCCCACCGAGATCATCATCGTTCTCGACGTGGCGGACACGGACGCCTTCCGCCGCGTGGAAGCGCTCGGCGACTCGCGCATCCGCCCCATCCTCTTCCACCACGTCGGCAAGCGCTCGGCGCTCGGCGTCGGCGTCCGCGAGGCCCGGTTCGAGCTGCTCATCCTCACCGACTCCGACACGTCGTGGGAGCCGGAGCTGCTCACGAACGTCCAGATGCCGTTCGCCGACCCCTTCGTCGGTGGAGTGGGCACGCAGCAGAACGTGTACCAGCGCAACTCGAGCGTGTGGCGACGGATCGCCGACTGGCTCGTGAACCTGCGCTACTACAACTACGTGCCGGCCATGGGCGCGGCGGGTGCCGTGCCGTGCGTCTCCGGCCGCACGGCCGCATACCGGCGATCGGCGGTGCTCCCGGTGCTCGACAATCTCGAGAACGAGTTCTTCCTCGGCCGGCGCTGCATCTCCGGGGATGACGGCCGGTTGACCTGGCTCGTGCTCGCGTCGGGCTACAAGACGGTGCACCAGTCGACGGCGAAGGCGCTCTCGATGTTCCCGGCGAGCTTCGCCGCCTTCATCAAACAGCGGGTGCGCTGGAGCCGCAACTCCTACCGCTGCTACACGACGGCCATCGCGAAGGGCTGGGTGTGGCAGGTGCCGTTCATCACCAAGATCACGGTGCTGCAGATTCTGCTGACTCCGCTCACGATGGGACTCACCCTCTGGTACCTCATCTTCGCCCGACTCGACTTCACGGTCGTCGGCATCGCCTTCACCGTCGCGTGGCTGCTCATCGGTCGCGCGGTGCGCGGGGCATCCGACCTCAAGCGCAACCCGACGGACATTTTCCTGTTGCCGGTGCTCGCCTTCGCGGTGATCCTCATCGCCCTCCCGATCAAGACCTTCGCGTTCATCACGATGAACAAGCAGGGCTGGCTCACCCGCCACGCCGACACCATCGGCGGCGACGGCCAGACCGCGAAGACCCTGACGGCAGAGCCGGTGATGTCATGAGGGCCCGGATGATCGTGGCGACGGCCGCGGCAACCGCGGCCGTCGTCGCCCTCGCATTCGCGCCGCTCTCGGCCACGGCAGCGACCCACAAGAGCGCGACCGTCGGCATCGAATACCCCGGCGACCCGGTCAAAGAGGCCGCGATCGTCGCGGCGGAGGACCAGCGCATCTACAACGTGCGAGCGGTCACCGTGGCGGCGCGCTGGCAGGGCATCCCGGCCACTGCGCCATATCGCCTGGTGACTGGGTCGTCGACGACGCTTGTGCTCGTCGCCCGCAACGCACCGTACGGTATCGCCGAGCTGCAGGAGCTCGAACCGGAAAGGCTCGTGAAGCAGCCGGACGGCTCGTACCTGCTCAGCGAGAACATCATCATCGAGGCCGGGGCGACGGTGAAGCTCGCGAGCCCGGACGGGCTCGTGCTGCACCTCGCGAGCACCTCGAAGGGGTTCGTCTCGATCATCGCCCTCGGCGGATCGCTGCAGCTGGTCGGCTCGTCGAAGGCTCCCGTGAAGATCGATAGTTGGGATTCATCCGTCGGCAAGGTCGATACCGTCACGGCCGACGGTCGAGCCTACGTGCGCATCATCGGCGGCTCCGCGTCGCTGGCCTACGCGGCCTTCGATCACCTCGGATTCTGGAGCGGCTCAACGGGTGGCCTCGCACTCACCGGCACGAGCACCACCGATCCCTCGGTGGTCGCGCTCGGCTCGGCGAAGGGGAGCGCCATCCTTCCGACCGCGCCCACGACGCCGACCGCTGGGACAGACCCGACGGCGACGACGGATGCCGAGGGCGCCCCGCAGGGAAGCTACAGCTACGTGTCCGCGAGGCTCAATCACGTGACCCTCTCCAACAATGCCTACGGCGTTTTCGTGAACGGTGCCCAAGGCGTGAGCATCTCCAACTCCACGGCGCGCGACAATCTCGTCGACGGCATCGTGCTGCACCGTTACGTCACCAACAGCACCATCGCCACCACCACGACGACGCACAACGGAATGGACGGCTTCGCCATGACGCGCGCCTCGACGGGGATTGTGATCACCCAGCTCGTGGCGAACCGCAACGGGCACGATGGAATATCGCTCAACGGCGGACCACTCGCGAGCGGACCCAATGCCACGGGAACGCCCACCGGAAGCTACGGCAACAACTCCCTCAACAACAGCACGGCCAACGGCAACGCCCGCTATGGCGTCACGGTGGTCGGGGGCGACAACGTCAAGATCGTCAACAACACGACCAACCGGAACCTGATGGGGATAGTCGTGACCAAGCTGGCGACGGATGTCACCGTCAAGGGCAACACGGTCAACGGCAACACGAAGCACGGCATCGCCCTCTTCGAGGGTGTCGGCAAGTCGACTGTCGCCGAGAATTCGATCAATGGCGCCGACATCGGCGTCTATCTGCGGGACTCGAGCGCCAATATCGTGCGCAATTCGATCTCCGACGCGACCAACCACGGCGTCACCCTCGTCGGGGCTACCTCCGCCACGATCATCACCGACAACAAGATCAGCGGCCGCGGCACGAGCGCGATCGACACGGTGCGCGGCACCGGGTTCGAGGTGCACGGCAACGACCTGTCGCAGTGGACCAACACCAAGCCGTTCTGGGTCACCGTTCGCAGCATCTTCCAGCCCCTCACCGTGCTGTGGATCGTGCTCGGCCTCACCGTTCTGCTCACCGCGGCCATCGGCTCGCGCCGGAAGAACCGCGGGATGATCCGCCACCCGTACGCGAGCCACGTGCCGCTCACGGCGCTGAGCCTGGGCGTCGTGCGACCGGAGGATCTCGGACTCGAGCCGATCGTGCACGTCTCCGCCGAGGTGGAACAGCACCGCGACGCGAACGAGCACCGCGAGACGCACGAGTACTCCCAGGGCGGCCGGCAGGCCTACCTCGTGCCGGCGCAGGGAGTCACGACGTGAAATGGATGACGAGAGTGTTCGCCAGGCGCACGATCCCCCTCATCGTGGGGGCCTTCGTGCTCGGCGCCCTCGTGGTCGGCACGCTGTGGGGGGTCATTTCCTCCGCCGACGGTCGCGGCACGACGGT
>DMKW01000247.1:7644-10204 GCA_003454135.1 Microbacteriaceae bacterium | reverse complement strand
TGTATGCGCCGACGTCGCTGCCGTCGAAGCCGGTGATGGAGAGGTCGTCCGGCACGCGGAGCCCCCGGCGTTGAGCCACTCCGAGGCCCGCGATCGCCATGAGATCGTTCGCGTAGACGATCGCCGTCGGCGGCTCGTCGAGGTCGAGGAGCGTGACCGTCGCCTCGGCGCCCCCGGCGGCGCTGAAGTCGGTGGCGACGACGAGATCGCTCGTTAGCCGGAGCTCGCGAAGCGCCGAGACGAACGACTGGCTGCGCCGGTCGCCGTGCAGCATCGACGACGGCCCGGCCACGTGGGCGATGCGCGTGTGCCCGAGTTCGGCGAGGTGCTCGACGGCGGAGCGGATGCCGGGGCCGTCGTCCACGGCCACCGCCGGAAAACGGGATTCGACATCCGGATGCCCGAGCGTCACCGCTTTGAGCCGAAGCTCTTCGAGCAGGGCGATGCGGTGGTCGTTGCGGCGAAGGTCGGTGAGGATCACGCCGTCGACCCGGTCGTGCGCGGCGAGCTGGCGGTAGCTCGCGATCTCCGCCTCTTCGCTCGACACCATGCTCACGACGAGCGCTTGCCCGGCCGGGGCGAGTGCCGACTCGATGCCGGCGATGAAGGCCGGAAAGAACGGGTCGCTCGAGATGATCTCGGGGTCTCGCGCTATGACGAGGCCGAGGGCGAACGATCGATCGGTGCTGAGCGATCGCGCGCGGACGCTCGGACGCCAGCCGAGGGCGTTGGCCACGGCGAGGATGCGATCGCGGGTTTCGGCGGAGACTCCGGGTCGGTCGTTGAGGGCGAAGGAGACGAGCCCCTTGCTCACGCCGGCCTCGCGGGCCACGTCGGCGATGGTCGGTCGAGTCGTCATCGAAGCCTCCGCGTTGAGTTCGGCGACCCCCGTCGAGATCTTAACCGGTTTAGACGAGACTCTATACCGGTTTAGTCGCGAGGGCAAGCCGTTTTGGATACACAGCGGCTCCGGCCTGTTCCCGCCGTGACGGCTCGCGCCGCGCGGCTCCGTTTGCTGCCGGCGGCGCACCTCCGCGGAACGCGAGAGACTGGAGTGGTGAAACTTCATGACGAGAACTACCGCGGCTTCGCATCAGACAACTACGCCGGCGCACACCCCGAGGTGATCGCGGCAATCGCGGAGGCCAACGGCGGCCACCAGATCGCGTACGGCGAAGACGCGTACACGGCCCGCCTCCAGTCGGTCATGACGGAGCACTTCGGCGACCAGGCCGAGGCCTTCCCCGTGTTCAACGGCACCGGGGCGAACGTCACGGCGCTCACGAGCATCCTGCCCCGCTGGGGCGCGGTCATCGCGACCTCTACCGCCCACATCCACACGGATGAGGGTGGAGCCCCCGAGCGTATCAGCGGCCTCAAGCTGCTGACCGTTCCGACTCCGGACGGCAAGCTCACCACCGAGCTCATCGACCGCGAAGCCTGGGGCTGGGGCGACGAGCACCGCGCACAGCCGCTCGCCGTGAGCATCACACAGACCACCGAGCTCGGCACGCTCTACTCCGTGGACGAGATTCGCGCCATCGCCGACCATGCTCACTCGCTCGGCATGAAACTGCACATGGACGGAGCTCGCATCTCCAACGCCGCCGCCGCCCTTGGGGCGCCGCTCCGCGAATTCACGACGGATGCCGGGGTCGACATCCTGAGCTTCGGCGGCACCAAGAACGGTGCGCTCTACGGCGAGGCGATCGTCGCACTCAGCCCCTCGGCGTCCGACGGCCTCATCTTCCTGCGCAAACTCAACATGCAGCTCGCGAGCAAGATGCGGTTCGTGTCGGCGCAACTCATCGCGCTGCTCACCGACAACCTGTGGTTCGAGTCTGCACGCCACGCCAACGCGATGGCCGCCCACCTGCGGCGCTCCCTCGATCACGCGATCTCCGCCGGTACGATCAGCGGGCTCTCGTTCAGCCAGCAGACCCAGGCCAACGCGGTGTTCGCCGTGCTGCCGAACGACGCGGCGGACCGCATCCGCGAGCGCTTCCGCTTCTACGATTGGAACCGGGCCGCCGGCGAGGTGCGATGGATGACCGCCTTCGACACCACGGAGGCCGACGTCGACGCGTTCGTCGCCGCCATCTCCGAGGAGCTCTCCGCGTAAGGCCTACGGCCGCAGGAGCACCTTGATGGCGCGGCGCTCGTCCATGGCGGCGTACGCCTCGGCGACCTCGGCGAGGGGAAGGTCGAGGTCGAACACGCGACCCGGATCGATCGCGCCGGACAGCACCTCGGGCAGCAGCTCCTCCACGTAGTTGCGCACGGGGGCGACGCCGCCGTTCACGCCGATGTTCGAGTTGAAGAGTGGACGGATCGGCAGGGCGGATCCGCCGGTTGGCGCGCCGACGTAGCCGACGGTGCCGCCCGGGCGGGTCGACCGGATGGCCTGGTCCATCGACTCGCTCGTGCCCACGCACTCGAGCACGCAATCCGCCCCGACGCCGTGGAACATGGCCTTGATGCGCGCGACTCCGTCGTCTCCGCGCTCCTCCACGACATCGGTCGCCCCGAACTCGCGGGCGAGCGCCTGGCGCTGCGGATG
>DMKW01000247.1:5365-7488 GCA_003454135.1 Microbacteriaceae bacterium | reverse complement strand
ACGACCGTGCTGCCGACCGTGACCCCGGCCGATACGGCGGCGTGGTGGCCGGTGCCCATGACGTCGGCGAGGCTCAACAGCCCGGGGATGAGGGAGGCGTCGGGCTGGGTCGGCGTCGCGACGAGGGATCCGTCCGCGTGCGGGACGCGAACGAACTCGCCCTGGCCGCCGTCCGCGAAACCGCCGAGACGGTCGTCGGCACCCCACCAGCCGCCGTGCAGGCACGAGGCGCTCACGCCGTTCAGGCAATTGACGCACGTCATGTCGCAGTCGTAGAACGGCGCGATCACGAAGTCGCCGACCGCGATTTTCGCGACGTCCGGCCCCACCTCGTCCACGATCCCGACGAATTCGTGACCGATGCGGTGCGGATGGTTGGTGGGCGCCACCCCGCGGTACGGCCACAGGTCCGAGCCGCACACGCACGAGGCGACCACCCGAACGATCGCGTCTCCGCCGGTCGACAGCCGCGGCTGCGCGACCTCCTCGAGCCGGACATCCCGTTCACCATGAATCACTGTTGCACGCATGGTTCGAGCCTACGGGAGGGCCGGCGCGGGCTACTCCGCCTTGCGGATGCTCAGGGTGTCGTTGTCGGAATCGAGGTCGACGAGCACGGTGTTGCCGTCGCGGATCTCGCCGCTCAGGAGCGAGGTCGCGAGCTTGTCATCGATCTCGTGCTGCATCAGGCGGCGCAGCGGGCGGGCGCCATAGATCGGGTCGTAGCCGCGCTCCGCGAGCCAGGCCCGCGCATCCGGGGTCACCGCGAGCTCGAGGCGACGATCCTGCAGCCGCTTCGACAGCCGGTCGATGTAGAGCTCAACGATCTGCGCGAGGTCATCCTTGGACAGCGCCGAGAAGATCACGATGTCGTCGAGCCGGTTGAGGAACTCGGGCTTGAACGCCTGGCGCACCATGGCGTTGACGGCGTCTTCCTTCGCCTCGAGGGTGAGGGTCTGGTCGACGAGATACTGGCTGCCGAGGTTGGAGGTGAGGATGAGGATCACGTTGCGGAAGTCCACGGTGCGACCCTGCCCATCCGTCAGCCGCCCGTCGTCGAGCACCTGCAGCAGCACGTCGAACACGTCGCTGTGGGCCTTCTCCACCTCGTCGAGCAGCACGACGGAGTATGGGCGACGCCGCACGGCCTCCGTCAGCTGGCCGCCCTGCTCGTACCCGATGTACCCGGGGGGCGCACCGAGCAGTCGCGCGACCGAGTGACGCTCGCCGTACTCGCTCATGTCGATGCGGATCATGGCCTTCTCGTTGTCGAAGAGGAACTCCGCGAGGGCCTTGGCGAGCTCGGTCTTGCCGACACCGGTCGGGCCGAGGAACAGGAACGAACCGGTGGGCCGGTCGGCATCAGCGATGCCGGCCCGCGAACGACGCACGGCCTCGGCGACGGAGCGCACCGCACGCTTCTGGCCGACGAGGCGCTTGCCGAGTTCGCCCTCGAGGCCGAGAAGCTTCTCGGTCTCCCCCTGCATGAGGCGACCGACGGGGATGCCCGTCCACATGGCGATCACGGCGGCGATGTCCTCCGCCGTGACCTGGTCGTTGACCATGAGCGGAGTGCCCGCCTCGGACTTCTCGGCGTCGGCGAGTTCGCGCTCGATCACCGGGATTTCGCCGTAGAGCAGCCGCGACGCCTTCTCGAGATTGCCCTCGCGTTGGGCGCGCTCGGCCTGCATGCGGGCGGAGTCGAGCTTCTCCTTGAGCTCACCGATGCGGTTGAGAACCGCGCGTTCCTTCTCCCAGCGGCCCTGAAGCTCCTTGAGCGCCATGCCTTTCTCCACGAGGTCGGAGCGGAGCTTTTCGAGCCTCTGCTTGCTCGCCTCGTCCTTCTCCTTCTTGAGCGCGAGCTCCTCGAGCTTGAGGCGGTCGACGCTGCGACGCAGCTCGTCGATCTCGACGGGAGCCGAGTCGATCTCCATGCGCAGACGGGACGCGGCCTCGTCAATGAGGTCGATGGCCTTGTCGGGCAGCTGGCGGCCCGAAATGTAGCGATTGCTCAGCGCGGCGGCGGCCACGAGAGCGGTGTCCGCGATCGCGACCTTGTGGTGGGCCTCGTATCGCTCCTTGAGTCCGCGCAGGATCGCGATCGTGTCTTCCACGCTCGGCTC
>DMKW01000247.1:918-5234 GCA_003454135.1 Microbacteriaceae bacterium | reverse complement strand
GCCCCGATCAGGCGAAGTTCGCCGCGCGCGAGCATGGGCTTGAGCATGTTGGATGCCGCGACGGAGCCCTCTCCGCCGCCAGCGCCCATGAGGGTGTGGAGCTCGTCGACGAACGTGATGATCTCGCCGTCGGCGTCGTTGATCTCTTTGAGCACGGCCTTGAGCCGCTCCTCGAATTCGCCGCGGTACTTCGCTCCGGCGACGAGAGCGGCGAGGTCGAGCGACACGAGGCGTTTGTTCTTGAGCGACTCCGCGACGTCGCCGGCGACGATGCGTTGCGCAAGACCTTCGACCACCGCGGTCTTTCCCACACCGGGCTCACCGATGAGCACCGGGTTGTTCTTGGTTCGCCGGGTGAGCACCTGGCTCACGCGACGAATCTCCGCGTCACGCCCGATCACCGGGTCGAGTTTGCCCGTTCGAGCGATCGCGGTGAGGTCGACACCATACTTTTCAAGCGCGGACTGCTGCTCCTCGTCGGAGCCGGGTGCGCCCTGCATGTTGGCCATTCGGCATACCCTTCATGAAGTTGAGCCCGTTTGACTCAAGTTTACCCTGTTGTGCGAAAAGCTCTATCGGCAATGCTCGCTCATTGCAAACGAATCGAGCAGGTAATCGTGAATTTGGCGTTGCGCGTCACTTCGCGGGTCGGCCCCACGAGTCGCTGCAGCGTCGGGCGGTAGGCGAGGTGCGAATTGAACACCGTCCACAGCTCGCCGCCCGGGCGCAGAACCCGACCGGCGTCGGCGAAGAGCCCGTCGGCGAGACCGGTGTGCACGGTCGAGCCGACGTGGAACGGCGGATTGAGCAGCACGAGATCCGCGCTCGAATCCGGTTGGGACGCCAGGCCGACGTCGCCAACGACCGACACGCGGCCGGCGAGATCGTTGGCCTCCATCGTCGCGCGCGCGGACGCGACGGCCCCCCACGACACGTCACTCGCGAGCACCGAGACCTCGGGCCGCGCCTTCGCGATCGCCGCAGCGAGGATTCCGGTGCCGCAGCCGAGGTCGATCACATTGCGCGCATCCGGCTTCGCGCCCTCCAGCACCGACAGCAGGAATCTGGTGCCGAGGTCGAGCTTCGTGCCGGCGAACACGGACCCGTGGGCGCACACCCACAGCTCGAGCTCCCCGTTGAACTCGCGGACCGGGAAGGTCGGCTCGCTCGGGCGGGGCGAACGGGCGACGAGCACGCGGGATTTCTGGCGCGCGAGCGACACGTGGAGGGAGCCGAAATGCCGCGAGAGCACCTCGTTCATCGCGAGCGACAGGTGCTTGATGCGCCCGCCGGCATAGACCACGACCGAGGAGGCGGCGTGCCGCGCAATCTCGCCGGCGATCTCGTCGAGCTCGGCCAGGCTGCGCGGCAGCTGCAGCAGCACAACCGTGGCTCCGGCGAGCAGCTCCCTGCCGAGCGGGAGGCTTCGCGTCTCGCTCGTCACACCATCCGCGTTTCGTTCGAGGGCGAGTTCGCCGATCCGCGAGTCCTGGAACACCCGGACGCCGGTCGCCCCGAGCTGCGCGGTTGCGCCGATCGCAAGGGCGCCATAGCGGTCTCCGAGCACGACGACCTCGCCAGGGCCGGCGGCCGCGATATCGGTCGCCGCCTCATCGAGAATGAGGCGGTCGCTCGCATCCACGGCGAACAGATTGTCTGCCTCCACGTCGGGGAAGCGCCGAAGGGTGTCGAACGAGAAGTCAGCCACCGTCGAGTGGCCGCCAAACCACGATCTGGGTGTTGCGGCGAACGCGCGTGCCCGCCTTGATCGACACGACGTCGCCGGATTCCCCGGCCGCGAACACGCGGTGGCCCGGCCTCGAGATGAGCTCGTCCGCGAGGGCGTGCTCAAGCTCACGCACGCGCACCGTGAGGGCGGCGACATGGTTTTCGAGCTGCAGGATGCGCCGGATGCCCTCGAGGCTCACGCCCTCGGCGCCGAGGCGCGCGATCTCCCGCAACTGGTCGATGTCGCGCATCGAATACCGACGGGACTGACCGGCCGTGCGCTGCGGACTCACGAGGTCGAGCCGGTCGTACTGGCGCAGCGTCTGCGGGTGCATCCCCGCCAGTTCGGCGGCGATCGCTATCGCGAAGACCGGGTCCGTCGGCTCCACCGTCAGCCCTTCCTCGCCTTGTCGATCAGGTCGGCACGCGGGTTCTCGGCCGGCTGCAGGGCCGCGAATTTCTCGAGTGCCTCGCGGGCATCCGTCGTGAGGTGCGCGGGAACGGCCACCTGCACGGTCGCGAGCAGGTCGCCGACGCCCTTCGCCGAGGTCACTCCGCGGCCTTTGACCCGCAGAACGCGACCGCTCGGGGTGCCGGGCGCCACTCGCAGCTTCACGGGCTCGCCGCCGAGGGTAGGCACCTCGATCGTCGCGCCGAGCGTCGCCTCCGTGAAGGTGACCGGCACATCCACCCGCAGGTTGAGGCCGTCGCGTTCGAACACCGGATGCTTGCGCACCGTGATCGTGAGCACGAGGTCGCCGGGCGCTCCGCCGTCATGGCTCGGCTCGCCCTTGCCCTTGAGCCGGATCTTCTGGCCGTCGCTCACGCCGGCGGGAATCTTCACGCTGATCGGCTTGCCCTCGGCCGGCTGGAGCTTGACGGTGTCGCCCTTGATGGCGGTGAGAAAGTCGAGAGTCGTGCTCGCGGCGAGGTCACGGCCCCTGGTCGGCCCGGCCGCGCCACGGAATCCGCCGCTCGACTGGCCGAATCCGCCGCCGCCGAACAATCCGCCGAAGATGTCGTCGAAGCCGCCGCCCGCACCGCCCGTTGAGAAGGTCGTGCGCTGGCCGCCCTGGCCGAACATGCCGCCGAAGACATCCTCGAAGCCGCCCGCCTGGCCGGGGCCGCCCGAGGTGAATCGAGCCCGACCCGGGCCCATCGCGCGCATCTGGTCGTACTCTTTGCGCTGCTCGGGGTCGGAGAGCACGGAATGCGCCTCGCTGATCTCCTTGAATTTCGCTTCGGCGGCCGCGTCGCCCGGGTTCGAGTCCGGGTGGTACTTGCGGGCGAGCTTGCGATAAGTCTTTTTGAGGTCCGCCTCCGAGACGTCCTTGGAGACGCCGAGCACCGCGTAAAAGTCCTTATCGAACCAGTCCTGGCTGGCCATGGGCGCCTCCCTGCTGAACGTTCCCGTGATCGATTGTCACAGAACCTGACGTGCCCTCTGCACCTCGTGCTCCGGCGCGTGCGGGGCGAGAGGCGCGGCCCCTCACCCCGTGCGCATTATTCCGCCGGAACGGAGACGGCGACCTTCGCCGGTCGCAGTAGCCGCGCGCCGAGCTTGTAGCCGGGCGCGATCACGTCGGCGACGGTGTTGACCGTCACGTCGGGGGTCGGCAACTGCACGAGGGCCTCGTGCAGGTGCGGGTCGAAGACGTCGCCCTTCTCCCCCACGCGGGAGAGCCCGAACTTCTCGAGACCCGTGCGGAGCTTCTGGGCGATCACGGCCATCGGCCCGTCGTCGAGGTCACCGTGCGCCTCGGCGAGCGCGAGGTCGTCGAGAACCGGGAGCAGGCTCTTCACGACCTCGGCGATCACCACCTCGCGGCTGGCCGCCCGGTCGCGCTCGACGCGCTTGCGATAGTTCGCAAACTCCGCCTGAACGCGCTTGAGGTCGGCGAGATGTTCGAGGGCGACGTCGACGTTATCGCTCGACGGCGGCGCCTCGGCGGTCTGGCCGGTCAGGAAGGCGAGATCCTCGTCGGTGAACGACGTCTCGACATCCGGGCCCTCGGCCTCGACCAGTTCCTCTGAGCCCGTGGGTTCCGGGCTGGTCGGCTCGTTCGCGCCGTCCTCATCCTCTGGGGGATTCGAGTTCTTCTTGTTGGCCATGGTTACTTCTTGCCTTCCTCAGGCTCGTCGTCGACAACCTCGGCGTCGACGATGTCCTCGTCCTCGGCCGGGGCCTCCTTGGGGGCCTCGTCCGACGCCGCGGACTCGGCGGATGCCGCCTGCTCCTGCGAGTAGATGGCCTGTCCGAGCTTCTGCTGGCTTTCGCTGAGCGTGTCGAACGCGGTCTTCACGGCCGCGTCGTCGTCACCCGCGAGCGCGCTCTTGAGGGCGTCTACATCCGCCTGCACCTCGGTCTTGACGTCGTTCGGCAGCTTGTCGGCGTTGTCCTTGATGAGTTTGTCGGTGGAGTAGGCGAGTTGCTCGGCGGTGTTGCGGGTCTCGGCTGCCTCGCGGCGCGCCTTGTCCTCCGCAGCGTGCTCCTCGGCCTCGCGCACCATGCGCTCGATGTCTTCCTTCGAGAGCGACGAACCACCCGTGATCGTCATCGACTGCTCCTTGCCGGTGCCCTTGTCCTT
>DMKW01000247.1:0-685 GCA_003454135.1 Microbacteriaceae bacterium | reverse complement strand
GGGATGGCCGTGTTGCGCTCGATGAGCTTGGTCATGATGCCACCCTTGGTCTCGATGCCGAGGCTCAGGGGCGTCACGTCGATGAGCAGAACGTCTTTGCGCTCGCCCTTCAGCACGCCGGCCTGGAGGGCGGCGCCGACGGCGACCACCTCATCCGGGTTCACGCCCTTGTTCGGGTCCTTGCCACCGGTGAGCTGCTTGACGAGGTCGACAACGGCCGGCATGCGGGTGGAGCCACCGACGAGAACCACGTGGGCGACGTCGGCGACCTTGATCCCGGCCTCCTTGATCACGTCGTGGAACGGCTTCTTGGTGCGCTCGAGCAGGTCGGAGGTGAGCTCCTCGAACTTGGCGCGCGTGAGGGTCTCGTCGAGGTTGGCCGGGCCGTTCTCGGTGAGGGAGAGGTACGGGAGCTGGATGCTCGTGCTCATGGAGCTCGAGAGTTCCTTCTTCGCCTGCTCGGCAGCCTCCTTGAGGCGCTGCTTCGCGATCTTGTCGTTCGAGACGTCGACGCCGGTCGAATCTTTGAAGCGCTTGATCAGGTGGTCGACGACGCGCTGGTCCCAGTCGTCTCCACCCAGTCGGTTGTCACCGGCGGTCGAGCGAACCTGGATGGTGGAGAAGTCGTCGTCCTTGCCCACTTCGAGCAGGGACACGTCGAACGTTCCGCCACCGAGGTCGAAGA
>DMKW01000202.1 GCA_003454135.1 Microbacteriaceae bacterium | reverse complement strand
CGTCGAATTCGTTGGGGGCGGCGGGGTCAGGTGGCGAGGGCGGCGGGGAGAGCGGCCAGGCCGGTGATGCGGATGACGCCCAGGCGCCGCGCCTCGGCCGCGTCGGCCTCGGCAACGGCTGCCCCGTGCCGGTCGAGCCACACGCCGGTCAGGCCGGCCGCTGCGGCCCCGATCGCGTCGGTGCGCAGGCGGTCGCCGACGTAAACGGCCGCCTGGGGCGCCACCCCGAAGACCTCGCAGGCGTGGACGAAGATGCGCGGGTCCGGCTTCGCGTAGCCCAGCTCGCCCGAGGCGATCACGTGCTCGATGCGCGCGTCGAGGCCCGTCGCCCGCAGCTTTTCGCCCTGGAAGGCCAGCTCGCCGTTGGTGATCAGCCCGAAGCGGATGCCCGGGAACGCGGCGGCGAGAGTGTCGAGGCAGGGCAGCGCGTCGTCGTGCAGCCGCCAGCTCTCCCGGTAGCGCAGGAAGTACGTGTCAAACCACGCGGAGGCATCGCCGTCGGTCAGCTCGACGCCGTGCGCAGCAGCGAAGTCGCGGGCCCTGGCTCGCCGCTGCCCCTGGAAGTCGAGCTCGCCCGCGAGGTACGAATGGTAGTGCTGCTCCTCGAGCGCGTGCCAGAGGGTCACGGCATCGACGGCGTCAGTGTCGGCGAACGGGCCGCCCACCGATCCCACATGCCGCTGGATGCCCTCGGCGACCGCGACCCGGTGCGCGAACAAGGTGTCATCGAGGTCGAACAGCACGAGCGACGGTCCGTTCGCGCCGCTCATCCGTTCGCCACGCGTCCACCCCGCGCGTCCGCATCCCGCGCCCACACACCCCGCGCGTCCGCATCCCGCACGCACACAGCCCGCGAGTGAGCAGTTTCGGCGCCAAGGCCGCGCGGGAACCGCCGAAACTGCTCGCTCGCGGGGAGGGGAGAGGCGGCGGGGGTCCGGGTGGCGAGGAGCAGCGCGGAGACGGGCATGGGGTGCGACTAGCGGCGCGGCAGCAGGCCGACGGCCTCGTAGGCGCTGGCGAGCGTCACGTTGGCGATGGCCGCGGCCCGGTCGGCGTTGTGCGCGAGCAGACGGTCCAGTTCGGCCGGGTCGGCGAGCAGCTCGACCACCCGGGAACGGATCGGCCCGAAGGTGCCTTCGACGACGCCGACGAGACCCTTCTTCAGGTCGCCGTAACCGCGCCCCGCGTACTCGTCCTCCAGGGACTGGATGGTGACACCGGCGAGCACCGAGTAGATCGTGAGCAGGTTGGCCACGCCCGGCTTGTTCTCGCGGTCGAAGACCACACCGCCCTCCGCGTCGGTGACCGCGCGCATGATCTTCTTCTTCGTGACAGACGGCTCGTCGAGCAGCCAGATCACCCCGGCGTGCGACTCGGCCGACTTCGACATCTTCGACGTCGGGTTCTGCAGGTCGTAGATCTTCGCGGTTTCCTTGACGATGGCGACCTCGGGCACCCTGAGCGTCTCCCCAAATCGGGAATTGAAGCGCGCAGCCAGGTCGCGGGTCAGCTCGACGTGCTGCCGCTGGTCCTCGCCGACCGGCACGATCTCGGTCTGGTAGAGCAGGATGTCCGCGGCCATCAGCGTCGGGTACGCGAACAGGCCGACCGTGGTCGCATCCTGCCCGTGCCGGGCCGACTTGTCCTTGAACTGGGTCATCCGGCTGGCCTCGCCGAAGCCGGTGATGGTGTTCAGCACCCACGCCAGCTGCGCGTGCGCGGCAACGTGCGACTGAACGTACAGGGTCGACGCCGACGGGTCGATGCCGGCGGCGATGTACTGCGCCGCGGTGCGCCGCGTGTTCTCGCGGAGGGCGGTAGGCTCCTGCGCCACCGTGATGGCGTGCAGGTCGACGATCGAGAAGAACGCGTCGTGCGTCTGCTGCAAGGACTTCCAGTTCAGCAGGGCACCGATGTAGTTGCCGATCTGCAGCGACTCGGCAGACGGCTGCATGCCGGAGTAAAGGCGGGGCTTGTCCATAGGGTCAGGTCTCTCGTGAGGTGGCCGCCGCGCGGGCGACGGGGTCAGATGGCGTAGTCGACGACGACGGGCGTGTGGTCCGACCAGCGCTGGTCGTAGGCGGCCGCGCGGTCCACGGCGTAGTTGGTGACGGATGCCGCCAGCGCCGGCGTCGCGAGCTGGTAGTCGATGCGCCAGCCGGTGTCATTGTCGAAGGCCTGCCCGCGCCACGACCACCAGGTGTACGGCCCGTCGACCTCGCCGGCCCACTTGCGGCCAACGTCGACCCAGCCGAGGCCGGCACCGGCGTTGTACGCCGGGTCGTCTTCGGCGCCGAGGATGCGGTCGAAGTACGCGCGTTCCTCCGGCAGGAAGCCGGCGCGCTTCACGTTGCCGCGCCAGTTCTTGATGTCGAACTTGCGGTGGCCGACGTTGAGGTCGCCGAGCACGACGGCCAGTTCGCTGTGCGCCGCAAGCTCCGGCAGGCGCGTGACCATGGCGTCCAGGAACGTGAACTTCTCGACCTGCTTGGGGGTGTCGACCTCGCCGGAGTGAACGTAGGTGCTCACGACGGTGACGATCTTGCCGTTCACCTCGTAGTCGGCTTCGAGCCAGCGCCCGGCGCTGTCGAACTCGTCTGCGCCCAGTTCGACCCGGTGAATCGTGGCGGAGGCCCGGCTGGCCAGGGCGACGCCGGCGCGACCCTTCGCGGTCGCCGCGTCGTGCACGATGTTCCACTCCGGGCCGAGCAACTGCTCGAGGTCCTCGGTGGAGGCGCGCACCTCCTGGATGGCGAGGATGTCCACGTCACGTCCTGCCAGCCACTCGCCCATGCCCTTGCGGAACGCGGCCCGCACGCCGTTCGTGTTGATGCTGGCGAGGCGGAGCGACGGGTCAGGCGACGGGGAAGACGACGGGGCAGGAGACAACGGCATTGCTCAATCCTAGTTTGGGTCTGCCGGGGAGCCGGCTGCCTCGTGTTTCTTCGCTCGCTCCAGGTCGCGCGCCCGGTGGGCGTCGGTGTGCTTCCGCTGCGTGGCGGCCCGTTCGGTCTCCAGCGCTCCGGGGGAGAGGCCCGCGTCCTCCAGTCCGACGGCGATCCAGGCCGCCGAGAGCAGCGTGACCGTGCTGACGAGGTTGAACCAGATCAGGAGTCCGATGATCACGGCGAAGGCGGCCAGCAGCGGGTTGCGGCCGGCCCCACCCAGCAGCGCGCCGCCGAGTACCTTGAGCACCCCGAGCGCGACCGCTCCGAGCAGCGAGCCACTCAGCAGCCGGCGGAACGGGATCCGGATGCGGGACAGCACCCGGAACAGGGCCGCGAGCGTCGCCGTGTCGATCGCGAGCACGATCAGCAGGCCGATCCCGCGGGCGACCGCGGTGAACCAGAAGGAATTCTGGGAGAGGCCCAGCCAGTCGAAGATGGCGCCAAGCGCCCACGTGCTGGCCAGGGAGATGAGCGCCGAGACGAGGAGGGCGAGGCCGAAGATGATGCCGAGGCCGAGTTCCCGCAGCTTCACCAGCACGAAGAAGGTCGCGTCGCGCGGCATCCGGAAAATGGTGCGCACGGCCTGCGAGGTCGCGGACAGCCAGCCGAGGGTCGTCCAGAGGAGCCCGACGAGTGCGATCGCTCCGGTCCAGCCGTACACGCCGGCGTTGGCGAGGTCACGAGGGTCGATCACGCCCTGAGGGCCGATCAGGCCGGGAATGGACTGATTGATCAGGTCGAAGAGGGCGTTGATCAGGTCGGGGGCGGACGTGAGCCACAGCCCGGCGATCGAGAAACCGACCCACAGCGCGGCGAAGATGGCGAAAATGGCCTGGTAGGACATGCCTCCGGCCAGGATGCCGCCGCCGCTGTTCCCGAAATGCGTGAACACGCGCACAGGCCGCCAGGTCGTGACGCGCTGGATGACGGCGGAGATCTTCACCGCCCCAGCCTAGCGAGGTGACATCACCCGGCACCGTACCCCCACTTCGGGGGCAAATGGGTAAGTGAGACTCTCTCACCTCTTGCGAGCACTCTGCACCTCTGCCAACATGCGATTGCTGACCCAAACCGAGCCGGCGAAACGTCACCCGAACGTGGATTGCGTGATCATGTCACCAGAGCAGCGTCGTTCTCGTGCACCCGGATTCCGGGCGCCGAGGCCGATGCTGGTGGCCGGTCTCGTGATCCTGGCGACCCTTGTGGCCGTCGAGGTGGGCCCCTCGCCCGCCGTGTTCGCGCACGATGAGCCGTCTCGGTCGAACTCAGCCTTGGTCGGCGTTCCCCCCGCCGTCCGGCCGGTGGTACCGCAACCCGAGGCGGTACCACAGGCTCCATCAGAGACCGTCGCTCACACCGGCATCGATGTGGCCTGGCTGCTGCCGCTCGGCGCCGGACTCATCATCCTGGGCACGTTACTCCTCGTGCTCTTTCGTCGTCACCGCCACGACGACCTGGACTGACACAAGGCCCCCGGGAATGGATCCCAGGGGCCTTGGGTGCAACTCGATTGTGGTTAGACCGTGCCGCGCAGCATCGCCTGCTTGACTTCGGCGATCGCCTGGGTGACCTGGATCCCGCGGGGGCAGGCCTCGGTGCAGTTGAAGGTCGTGCGGCAACGCCACACGCCTTCCTTGTCGTTGAGGATGTCGAGTCGCACGGCCGCGTTCTCGTCGCGCGAGTCGAAGATGAACCGGTGCGCGTTGACGATGGCCGCCGGGCCGAAGTACTGGCCATCGGTCCAGAACACCGGGCAGCTCGCCGTGCACGCGGCGCAGAGGATGCACTTCGTGGTGTCGTCGAAGCGTTCACGCTGGGCGACGGTCTGGATGCGCTCCTTGCCATCCTTGGGCTTGTTGCCGGCGACGAGGAACGGCTGCACGGCCTTGAACGACTCGAAGAAGGGCTCCATGTCGACGATGAGGTCCTTCTCCAGCGGCAGGCCCTTGATGGCCTCCACGTAGATGGGCTTCGTGATGTCGAGGTCCTTGATCAGGACCTTGCAGGCGAGCCGGTTGCGTCCGTTGATCCGCATCGCGTCGGAGCCGCAGACGCCGTGCGCGCAGGAGCGGCGGAAGGTCAGCGACCCGTCCTGCTCCCACTTGATCTTGTGCAGGGCGTCGAGGATGCGGTCCGTCGGGTACATTTCGACGTCGAAGTCCTGCCAGTGCGGCTCGGCGTCGACCTCCGGGTTGAACCGGCGGATGATCAGGGTGACGGTGAACGACTCGATGGACTCCGGAACGACGGGCGGCGTGGCGGTAGCGGTACTCACCGTTAGTACTTCCTCTCCATCGGCTGGTAGCGCGTGATCGTGACGGGCTTCCAGTCGAGCGAAATGTGGTCGGCGGCGTCGGCGGAGAGCGGGTCTCCGGTCAGGTACGCCATCGTGTGCTTCATGTACGTCGCGTCGTCGCGGTCGGGGTAGTCGTCGCGCATGTGGCCGCCGCGGCTCTCCTTGCGGTTGCGCGCCGAGAAGACGACGACCTCCGCGAGGTCGAGCAGGAAGCCGAGTTCGACGGCCTCGAGCAGGTCGGTGTTGAACCGGCGTCCCTTGTCCTGCACGCCTATGTTCTTGTAGCGTTCACGCAGCGAGTGGATCGTGTTCGTGACCTCGAGGAGCGACTCGTCGGTGCGGAACACCTGCGCCTTCGCGTCCATGATCTCCTGCAGTTCCTTACGCAGGACAGCGATGCGCTCGGTGCCGGTCGAGCCGCGGATGCCTTCCAGCAGTCCGCGCACGCCCTGCGCCGGGTCCTCCGGCAGCGGCACGAACTCGGCCGTCTTGACGTATTCGACGGCGTTGTTGCCCGCGCGCTTGCCGAACACGTTGATGTCCAGCAGCGAGTTGGTGCC